>JASMTS010000001.1:0-10923 GCA_041694155.1 Candidatus Altimarinota bacterium
TAAAAAAGACAAAAATCTTATTATTTTTCTTGAAATATAATAAAAATTAGTTATAACTTAAATAAGTAAAAAATACTTCCATGAAAAAAGTTGGGTTGGAATCCATACTTGAAGTATTTTTTTACAAAAGTAAAAACTTCCGGGTGGAACCGTCCTTATTTTTATAAAGGACCCTGGAGACAATATTTTCAAAAGAAAAATGTCTCATATCAGGGTCTTTTTTCTTTTGATAAAAAATTTATTTTTTTAAAATTATTGTCTTATGAGTAAGTTTACAATGAAAGATTTGGTTAATTTATCACAAGTTAGGTGATTTGTTTATCCATGATCAGAAATATATGGTTGATTAGCAAATTCTTGGGATTATGGGCCATATTGAGCACTTATGAAAGAAAATATCAAAAATCTATGGATAAAAGAATTTGTACAAAAAAGAATAGATATGACTCTTATTGATTCTTCTATACTTTATAATCCTCAAGTTTGGGTTGCTTCATGACATGTATGAGGTTTTAGTGATCCATTGATAGATGATAAAAATACAAAACAAAGATTTAGAGCAGATAAATTATTAGAAGACTTAATAGATAATCTTGAGAATGCAGAATCTTATTTAAAAGAAAAATACTGAGTTAATAATCTTATCCCAGAATCATGGCCATTAGAAAAACAAACTGAAGTAATGAGGTGAGAAAATGTTTTGAATCCAGAAACATGAGAACCATGAGATTGGACAGATGTAAAAACATTTAACCTAATGTTTAAAACAAAACAATGAGTTACAGATGATTCATCAAATGATATATATCTTAGACCTGAAACTGCACAATGAATATTTGTAGATTTTCCAAATGTACTTAGAACTAGTAGAAGAAAACTTCCTTTTTGAGTTGCTCAAGTAGGTAAAGCTTTTAGAAATGAAATAACTCCAGGTAATTTTATTTTTAGAACTAGAGAATTCGAACAAATGGAAATAGAGTATTTTTGTGAGCCAGGTACTGATTTAGAAATGCATGAAGAATGGAAAAAATACTGTATGGATTTCTTAAAGAATACTTTATCTATAAACAAAGATAATTTAAAATTAAGAGATCATGAAGAAGATGAGTTGTCTCATTATTCTAATGCTACTACTGATATAGAATATAAGTTTCCTTTTGGTTGGGGAGAACTATGGTGAATAGCTGATAGAACTGATTTTGACTTAAAAGCTCATATGTCTGAATCAAAAGCTGATATGAGTTATTTTGATCCAGTTAATAATAAAAAGTATATACCATATGTTATTGAACCAAGTGTTTGATTAAATAGACTTTTTTTAGCTTGTATGAGTGATGCTTATGTAATTGATGAAGAAAATGATAGAACATATTTAAAACTTGACCCAAAAGTTGCTCCTATAAAAGTTTGAGTATTACCGGTAGTCAAAAAAATAGGTGATTTAGCAAAAGAGATTTATGCACAATTGAGCGAAGATTTTATATGTGAGTATGATGAAGTATGAAGTATAGGTAAAAGATATGCTAGAATGGATGAGATAGGTACACCTTTTTGTGTAACAGTCGATTCAAATAATTATGAAGCATGAAAAGTTACGGTTAGATTTAGAGATACTATGGAACAAGAAGAAGTAAATATTTCTGAATTAAATGATTTTATAAGAAATAAAATTAAATAAAAAAAATATCACTTTTTAAAGTGATATTTTTTTTATAATTCATTATTATTTTCAGAAACTTTATTTTCTTGATTATTATTAGATTTATCTTCCATTTGAAAACCAACTATAGGGTACATTATGAATGGAACAAAAATAAATCAAATTGTTGTACCTACTCATCTACCAGTTCTAACAGATATTGCATGTACTAATTTAACCCACATAACAAATGCATATATTGATGCTATAAGTATACTTATACCAAAAGTTACTATAGATAAAAGCATTCATATAATAATTGCAATTATTGGTAGTATTAAATAATGTAGCCAAGATTTTTTAGATGCACTAAAATAACTATATATATTTACCAAAGGTATAAAGGCAACCCAAGGATATTTTTCTCATAATTTTTTGTTTATAAGGAATAATCATATAGCTATTGCTAGATAAAAAATTATAGATAATCCATTTATAGCAACACCTACTCAAGCTAATATATCCATCATCGCTGGATCTATAGATTGAGCTTGTGTTTCTATTTGAGTATAATCTATATTTGCTCAGCTAGTATTAGATTCTACTTCTTGCATAAGCTCATTTAATTGTTCTTCGTTCTTAATATAATTTTTAGGGAATTAAATTTGTTAATTATAAACTATTATATATTATATAAAAGTCTTATTTATTCAACTATTTATTATGAATGCAATAGAAAAAATCCTTGACAGAATAGAAAGAACTTTTTTCCTTTATAAAAGATGATTTATAAATTTGAGCATACCTTACTTGGTATACAATGTAATATGACTTGTTGTATTACCTTATTTATTGATAATTACACTTTTCCCATTATTTACAACATTTTTTGATTGATTTAAATTAAGTTATATCTTTATATTTTTACTTCCAGTATTATTTATTGTATTATTTTATATAATTTTTTTTATTACGATATTTTTGATGACTATAAAAACAATAAAATATTATTATGATAATAAAGATAATGATGAAAATAACTCACTTAAAGATGAATTTAATTATGCTAAAAAAAATATATGGTTAGTAATGAAAACTTATTGGTATATATTTGCTTATGTAGCACTTGTACCATCAATTATCTTTATAGTATGAGGTTTGTTTTTTAATATAAGTTTCTTTCTTTGAACTGATCCTTTAATTAGTACTATTTGAGGTGTTTTGATGTGAGTATGAGCATTTTTATTTGTTATTTTTGCTATATATAGATGAATAAGAGCATCATTTGCTTTATATAATGCTATAAGTTACGATGATTATACAAAAACTAACTTTAACAATGCAATTAACCTAACAAAAAATAATTGGTGGAGAATATTATGAAATAGTCTTTTAGTATGAATAATTATATCATTATTATCTTGAGTTATTACTAATATAATTAGTTTTCTGATTCCTAGTTGATATAATTCATGATTTATAGAAAACATTTGAACATGAAACTTTTCTATATTAGGATCTTTTAATTATTTTTTAATATCACTTTTAAGCTGAGTTGTTAATAGTTTAGGAGCTGTGTTTATGGCTATTTTTATGTATTTGCTTTATAAAGATATACAAAGTGAATACAATAATTTAGACTCTATCAAATCAGTAGAAAATCAAAATTATAAAAACGAATTATAAAAATAATTGGTTATTTTAAAAAAAAGAATTATAGTTAGCTTACTTTTAGCTTCTATAATTTTTTTTATGAATAAAAAAATTTATTTAGTAGCTCTCCACCAAATATGACTTACACACAAAAATTTATTTGATATATTTAGTAAAAATCAAAATTATAAAGACTTTTATAACAAAATTGGTTATGAGTCTTTAAAAAAGTATAATATAAAAGATGGTAAAATATCAAAAATTTTAACTAGAAAAAACAATTTAATTCTAGATGATATTGATAAAAAAATATATGATAATAATGTATCAATTTATGATTATTATGATATTGATTATCCAAATGAATTAAAACATATATTCAACCCTCCATTTTTATTTTATCTTAAATGAACTATTTGTAATAATAACAAAATAGCATTTATATGATCTAGAGCTATAAGTTCTTATTGAAAAAGAATAATAGAGCATTTTGTTCCTAGTGTATGAAAGTATTTTACTGTTATTTCTTGATGAGCAAGTTGATGTGATAGTTATTCTCATAGAGTTTCATTAGAAAATAATATTAATACAATATCTGTATTATGAACATGAATAGATATTAATTATCCCTCATATAACAAAAAATTATATGATGATATAGTTGATAATTGATGAGCAATTTTGTCTATTTTTCCTTTTTGAGAACCTTGAAATTCATATAATTTTCCTATAAGAAATGAGATTGTTGCTTGATTATCAAAATGAGTATTTATAGTAGAGGCAAAAAAGAAATCTTGAACAATGATTACTGCTAAATTGGCATTAGATATGTGAAAAGATGTATTTTGTGTCCCAGGTGATATTTTTAAATCATCATCTTCTTGATGTAATAATTTAATATCAAAATGAGAGGCTAAAATGGTTTCTTGTATTGATGATATATTATCAGAGTATGATATAAAAAACGATTCTATTATCAAAAAAATTAAAATAGAAGATTTTTATGAGAAAAAAATATATGAAATGTTATCATTTGATAATTATGATATTAATCAAATAAAAAATAAATTAGGTATTGATATAAATACAGTTTGTTTTAAAATATCTATGTTAGAAATATATTGATATATAAAAAAACAAGAAGATTGAAAATATATAATAAATTAGTTGATTTACTGATAAAAATATTTAAAATGTAACTGATTGATAATTAAATAACTACTTATATATTTTTCTTATGCAGAATCTGATTTTTTTAAAAATAGAAATAATTATTTTATTTCTAAGTCTTGCTTATGTTTTATATTACTTGTGAGAAAAATCTTATAAGGCCTTTTTTAAAGTAAAAAAAGTAATTAAAAAAGATGAAATTTCAACTGTAAAAACAGCATTAAATAAAGTAGATTTAAATACAAAAGAGAAAAATTATAAAAAAGAGGCTAGTGAAAAAAAATTATCTGATGCTGAAAAAACAAAATTATCAGAAATAGTTAGGAGAGTAAAAACAAATTCTCTAAAGTGATATTTTGATACAGCAAAATGATTAATAATAGAGTGACTTTCTATAGATAAACTTAATAGGGAACTAAATTTAGAGTTAGCTTCAATATATCAAAGAGAAAAAAAATATGAAAATGCAGAAATTATATATAATGATTTATTGGATGTATATAATTGAGATTATGAAATAATGAAAAATCTAGCTTATATATATGCCTTGCAATCTAAGTTAGAAGAATCAAAATCAATGTATGAAAAAGTTCACAAAAAAAATACATGAGACGAGGAAGTTATAAATATGCTTTCTGAAATTGCATATGACTTAAAAGACTATAAATTGGCATTAAAATATATAAATCAGTTTTTAAAATTTAAACCTAGAGATTTAGATAAATATAATATGAAGGCTGTATGTTTTGAAGAATTGAGAGACTTTAAAGATGCTCTTGAAATGCATAAAAAAATACTTGATTTACAACCTTATAATACTTTTTCTAGAGATAAAGTTAGGGAATTACAACAATATACATAGTTTTTGACAAAAAATAATTAACAATATTTAAACATAAAGTAAGCTATTTAAGTTTACTTTATTTGTTTTTTATATACTCTATAACAAATTTATTTATCTCCTAAAAAAATCTAAAAAGATGTTAAAAGTACCTCCACATTCTTTAGAGGCAGAACAATCTGTACTATGAAGTATTCTTATAGATAAGGATTGTTTTTTGACTATATGAGATATGTTAAAAGACTCTGATTTTTACTCAGAATATAATGCTATAGTCTTTTGAACTATGTTTGATCTATATAGACAAAACAAACCTATTGACCTAATAACTGTAAAAGAAAAATTGGATGATATGTGAGTATTAGATAAAATAGGATGAATTACTTATTTGACAGAACTTACTGAAATAGTACCTACTACATCTAATGTTTTTGAATATGCTCAAATAGTTAAAAATAAAGCAGTACTTAGAAATCTTGTAAGAGCATGAAATGAGATAATATCTTATTGATATGATGAAAATAAACCTATAAACGAACTATTAGAGAGTACTGAAAAGTCTGTTTTCAATGTAACACAAGTTTTTATACAAAATAAATTGGTTCATATTAATGATATATTAGAACAAAGGTTTGAAGAATTTGCTGAGATACATGAAAACCCTGAACTTATAAAAGAACATAGATTACAATTAGGTTTTAAAGATCTTGATCACAAATTTAATGGTCTTAAATGATGAGATATGGTTATATTAGCTGCAAGACCATCTATGTGAAAAACAGCATTTGCATTAAACCTGGCTCAAAACATATGATATGATGGTAAAAATGTAGCTATATTTTCATTAGAGATGTCAAAAGAACAACTTACTGATAGAATGATAGCTAGTGCTATGCAAATTGATAGTTGGAAATTAGCTAAATGAGAATTAGAAGATCATGAATTTGCTAAAATATGAGAAGCTATGGAGTTATTAAGTAAGGCAAATGTATATATTGATGATACAGCTGGTGGTAATTTAGTAGATTTAAAATCTAAATGTAGAAGATTAAAAATAGAATCTGGTTTGGATTTAATAATTATTGATTATCTACAACTTATGAGTAATGGTAACTCTATGAACAGAGTTCAAGAAATATCAGAAATATCTAGAGGTATAAAGGCTCTTGCCAGAGAGTTAAATGTACCTATAATAGCACTTTCACAGTTATCTAGAACTGTAGAACAAAGACCTGATAAAAGACCTATAATGTCTGATTTAAGAGAGTCATGATCTATAGAACAAGATGCTGATATTATCATGATGCTATATAGAGAAGAGTATTATGATGAATTTACTGAAAAAAAATGAATAACTGATGTTTTGGTTAGAAAAAATAGAAATTGACCTATAGGTAATGTAGAATTGATGTTTCAAAAGAACAATCAAAAATTTGTTGCAGTTGACAGAAGTATGAGTTGAGAAATGGTTGAGGATTAAAAAAGAAGAAGTATTATAATACTTCTTCTTTTTCTATTTCATTAAGGCTAGGTCTTTTTTGTAGATGTTCTTCAAAGTCTTTTTTAATGTCACTTATTACATTTTTTGTATTTTCAAAGCTTTCTGTTGTTACTAATCTTTTTCTATATGCTTTTACTCATGGAAAATTTCTAAGATATTGAACTAGGTGCTTTCTTATTTCTAGGTTTCATTTTTTTTCTCATTTTGTTTCTACTAATTTTAATGCATGAAACTCCATAGCTTCTAGTATTTCTTGCAATGTAGGGTGATAGGCGCCATCAATAAAATTATCAGGATTTATTCATGTTTTTTTGATAAAATCAATATCATCTACATGTTTTTTTCATATGAAACACCACGGATTACCAAAACTTGCTCTTCAAAGCATTATTCAGTCAAGATCTTTAATCTTTTGCATTCAGTCAGTGTAGTTTATAATATCTCAGTTACAAACTATAGGTATAGATACATGTTTTTTGAGCTCGTATATATTAGTAAAGTCAGCATTTCAAGTATATGCTTGTTTTGCTGTTCTACCATGTATAGTTATAAGGCTTGCTCAAGCTTCCTCTAATCACTTAACAAAATTTATTAAGTTTTGATTACCATCAAAACTAAGTCTAGTTTTTACACTTATTGGTAAATCAGTCGCTTCATCCATAGCTTTTACTATATCAAATGCAGTTTGCTCATTAATAAGTAAGCTCGAACCATGTCAGCTTCTAACTACTTTCTTAGCCGGACATCACATATTAATATCTATACCTGCAATATTATATTTTTTTTGACTTATTATTTTTGCAGCTTTTGCAAATGCTTCAGGATCTTTACCAAATATTTGAATTATTAATGGGTCTTCAGATTCTTCATGAGGTAAAACACTGTCAGCCAAAAATTTTGAGTGTATTAGTCAATCTGAACTATAAAACTCACTTATACAATATACATGAGGAGATACTCTTTTCATAGATTGCCTATATGCACTATCTCAATATCAATCCATAGGAGCTAGAAATACTAGTTTACCATTTTTTTCTATTTGTTTTTTCCAAAAATCTTTCATCGAGTTTTTTGTTATTTATATACTTTTATTACTTTAGAATAGGATTTTATCAATATTTTAAAAAAATGCAAAAATAGTATTTACAATTTTTTTTATATTATAGTCAAGTTTTAAATTTTGCTTTTTTATGTTATTCTATGTTACAATATTTTTAGTTTATAAATTTAACTTTTCTTTCATGGATTTAAACATGGTTATTAAAGAAAAAAAGGAGAAAAATATAGAGCTTAAAAACAGATTTTGATTAATCAAAAAACATAAAGCATTAGGTTTGATAAAGATAACAAACAAAGCAATTATTAAGGATTTGAGAGATTGACTTTTGGTTTTACCTTCTTCATTTATTATTGATGTAGAATGAGTAGATTCAGAAAAACTTTGAAACAATATAGTTGCTACATCAAAAATTGAAAAATCAGATTTTGTAGGTTTTGATTTTATAATATGTGATGAAAATATTGAAAATATAAATCATTATTTAGAAAAATGAGTAACTCCTATTATTTCTAATAATAGTCATATAAGTCCTATTTTGAAAGAGTTTGATCCTATCAAAAATGAAGGTAATTCATATTTGTTTTCTATATCTGATAAATGGTGTATTTACTATTCACTTGTAAGATATTTAGAAAACTATAAATTTCCATTTGATAATAAAAACTTGGTAAAAAATGTTTTAGCTATATAGCTTTATAAAAAAATAAACATATTATTATTATATGTTTATTTTTTTATTTTGCATTATAATTTTTATTATGATAAAATTTTATTAGATTATTAATAAGTAATTATTTATTTATGGGATTAGGTAATAATAGATCATTAGATATGACAGAATGGTCTTCAGAAGAATGGGAGAATTTTTTGGAAAAAGAGTGATTATGAGACTTAGATAAACAAATAGGTATTACATCAACAAGTTATTCAAAAAAAATTGATTCTATATTGTCACTTGATAATTTATTTGAGTATTTAGAGTCAGTAGAAAATGAAAAAAATGTGAGAATAAATATAGATGATACTGAAAAATCTATAACTATATTAGATAGAGAAAATGATAATATTATATGAGAAATAAAGCCTTGAAATTATACTTATAATAATATTTCAAACAATAATCATATGTTTCAAGTTGTTAATGAACCATATAAAAGAAAATGATTTTGAAAGTTATTGTTACAGGTATATTCTAAGCTGGAAGAATTTTGATACAAATGATTTGAATTACCAAAAGAAGAATATACACATACACCAAGTATGTTAAACTTACTTACTAGTAATTGATATAATATAGTAGGTAGATATGTACAATGAGAGTATGAAGAATTGAGTGAAGAAGATATTTATAACCTTTATAATGATATAGATTTACAAAAATTTGAAGAAGATAATTTGGGGGTAACATACAAGTTGGAGATGATAAAATAATTTTATAAATATTATTTTCTTTTGACTTAAGTAAAAAATCTATTAAAAAGTTAAGCAGTATTTCTTAACTTTTTTTTGATGGCAAAAAAATTGGTTATTGTCGAATCACCAGCAAAATGAAAAACTATAGAAAAGTTTTTGTGACCAGACTATAAGGTAGTTGCATCTATGTGACATATTAGAGACTTACCTTCTAAAAATTTGTGAATAGATATTGATAATTGATTTGATCCAGAATATCAAATCAGTAGTGATAAGAAAAAAACAGTTGATTCACTAAAAAAACTAGCAAAAGAAAGTGAAGAGGTTTGGATAGCTACCGATGAAGATCGTGAATGAGAAGCTATTTGATGGCATCTTTGTCATGCTCTTAATCTTGACCCAAAAACAACAAAAAGAATAGTTTTTCATGAAATAACAAAAAAAGCTATTACTGATGCTGTAAAAAATGCTAGAACTATAGATTTAAAATTAGTAGATGCACAACAGGCTAGAAGAATATTAGATAGACTTGTATGATATAAAATAAGTCCTGTTTTATGGCAAAAAATTAGAAAATGATTATCTGCTGGTAGGGTACAATCTGTAGCTGTAAAGTTGATAGTAGAAAAAGAAAGAGAAATTCAAAATTTCAAACCGCAAGAATCTTGGAAAATAAGTGTTGAATTAGAATATGATAATTCAAAATTTAAAGCTACACTTAATAAAGTTGATAACAAAGCTAAAAAAATCAAATCAAAAGAAGAGGCTCAAAAACTTTTGTCTACTCTATATGATGATATATCAGGTATAAAAGAGTATAAAACAAAAAAGGATACTATATGATTACAAATAAACAAATCTATAGACTTTAAACTTATTGATAGTGTAAAAAAAGATAGCAAAAGAACTCCATGAGCACCTTTTACTACTTCTACTCTTCAACAAGAAGCATCAAGGAAATTTGGTTTTTGAGTTAAGCAAACAATGATGATTGCTCAAAAACTATATGAATGAATGGATTTGGGTAATAATGAAAGACAATGACTTATTACTTATATGAGAACTGATAGTGTTAACCTATCAGACCAAGCAAAAAATCAAGCAAAAGATTTGATAGTAAAAAACTATTGAGAAAAATATTTAAAAAACAGAAATTACAAAACAAAATCTAGTTGAGCACAGGAAGCCCATGAAGCTATTAGGCCTACTGACTTAACAAGAACTCCACAAAGTCTTTCTAGTGTATTAGATCAAACTCAGTTAAAATTATATACTCTAATATGGAAAAGAACTATTGCTTCTCAAATGAGTGATGCTATAGTTGAAGTTACTACTTTTAACTTTAGTCCATTAAAAAATCAAAAACAGGAATGGATTACTAAATGAGAAGTTATAAAATTTGATTGATTTATGACTCTTTATATTGAATCTAGTGATGATGAAAATGATGATAATGAATCAGATTCATGAGTTTTACCAAATATTGAGATATGACAAGAATTAAGAGGTAATTGACTTGATTTGATTCAATCTTTTTCTAGGCCACCAGCTAGATATACTGAAGCATCACTTGTTAAAAAACTTGAATCTGAATGAATAGGTAGACCATCTACTTATGCCCCTACTATATCTACTATTATAGATAG
>JASMTS010000002.1:0-52317 GCA_041694155.1 Candidatus Altimarinota bacterium
GTAATATTAATATCTAATAATGTTAGTAGTAGAAAATTTGATTATGATCAGTAAGTTGTATATGTATAGTAGTTATCTTCTAGTGGGTCTTTGGCATCATCATTTACTTTGATATTTCTTAGTGTTCATGTTCAAGCATATCATTGTATTGTATATATTGTACTACCACTTCATACTGTTATTGAATCATTTGGTTCTGGTAATACTCACTCTTTAGCTTGATATACTTGGATTCATGTTGCTATTTGTCTTAAGTCTGTTACTCTTTTACTGTCTCTTGCTTCACTACTATATCATTGTAGTGATATAAATCAGATAGTTCATAGTATGGCTAGTATTGTTATTACTACTATTAGTTCTACTAAGGTAAAACCTTTTTTATTTGTATTTATCATTTTTTAAAAGGGGTTAAATAAAAATATTTATATTTAATTTTTAAGTATTTATATTAATAAAGTCTGTATATTTTAATGAACATCAAAAAAACAGATACTTTATTGTGAATTTATTTATTAGTTCACAATAAAATATCTGCCTTTTTAAAAAATGCAGATATTTTCATTTACATAGCTTGTTGTAGTTTGTTGTAGTTTGTTGTAGTTTGTTGTAGCATTCTAAATGTATTAAATATATATAATATATATTATTAATTTTTATAATTCAAAGTCAAATATTTATATTAATTTTGACTTGATTAATAAATATATTATTTTAATATAAAATACATATACTAAGTAAAAAGTAACCATGACAATTTTTGATATACCCGAAAATTCTTGGGAAAAATTAATAAAAAAAGAATATAAAAAACCATATTTTAAAAATATAGAAGAAAAAATAAAAGAAGATAAAAGAAATTCAATAACTATTTACCCTGAAGAAAAAAATATATTTGCCGCATTTAAAAAAACTCCCCTGGAAGAAATAAAAGTAGTTATAATATGACAAGACCCATATCATCAAAAATGACAAGCACAATGATTTTGTTTTTCTGTTCCAAAATGATTTAAATTACCTCCAAGCTTAAAAAATATATATAAAGAACTAAACAATTCACTATGAATTGATAATTGAAATAATTGAGATTTAACTCATTGGACAAGGCAGTGAGTATTTTTATTGAATGCAAGCTTAACTGTCCAAGAATCAAAACCAATGAGTCATGCAAAAATATGATGGGAAACTTTTACTGATAATGTTATAAAACATATATCAAATGAGAAAAATGGAGTAATTTTTTTATTATGGTGATGATTTGCACAATCTAAGAAAAAACTTATAGATTCAGAAAAACATTATATTTTGGAAACAAGTCATCCTTCACCTCTTTGAGCCTATAGATGATTTTTATGATCTAATTGTTTTAAAGAAGTAAATAATATATTAAAAGATATGTGAAAAAAAGAAATTAACTGGTTAATAAAAAAAGAAGACTGATAAATTAATCTTCTTTTAATAATATTTTTTTATCAAATCATCACCTTTTATATTTCTTTTCTTTTTGTATTTTTAAAACATCTGATTTATCAATCTTTTCATTCTCCAAAATAGAATCTATAACTTCATATAAATCTGCCATTTCTTCAATTATTTCAGATTTTGTTTTTGCATCTATTACTTCATTTGATTCTTCAATCAATTTTTCAAATAATTTTATTCTAAACTCTTCTTGATTAGCTATAGAAATAGAAATTTGTTCTCATTTTGACTTAACTATTTCAGGAATTTTATCACGGATTAATTTTGATTTCATATTATTATGATAATTGATTTAAAATTTCATCAGTTTTTTTAGAATAACTAATTCATAAAAATGGTATTTCATAAACATGACTTAGTATTATTGAATGTAATCTCATAGATATACAAAAATCAATTTTTTTATTTTTATATATCTCATAAACTCATTCCATATTTTCTATTATTTCAACTCATTTTTCTCAAGCAAAATTAGTTAAAAATAAAAAATCATTAGCCATGTCATCATAAGGGTGAAAACTATGAGGAAGCAAGATAACTTTTGCTCAATTATTTACCAAATAATTGATAACTTCTCTTATTCTTCACTCTTCCATCCTATCTGATATATTAGATTTTTCAACAAAATAACCTTGCCTAATAGCCAATCAAACTTTTTTTCATTCTAAATAAAAATCTTTAAAAATATTTTTATTAAAACTATATGAATTTAAAACTCATATAAGAGACTTAACAGATGTTATATCATCTCATTTATCAAAAAAAACTGGGTCTTTTTCTAAAATACTATCAATTCATAAATTTAATAATAAATCTTTACTATAAGAATCTCTAACTTCTATTTTGTTAGCTTTATAAAATATACTTTTTACTTTTGCTAAATTAGATTCATTTTTTATATTTATTCATACTCTAAAAAAGTTATACTTTTTTTTAAAAAAATTAAAAAACCTAACCCTAAAAAGCCAGGAATCCAAAGGAGATTTATTTTCTTGAACTTCATTATCATATATTATTCAACCTCATCAAAGTATAATTAAATCTGATATAAGAACTATTCTCAAAAAATTTAAAAAAGATACAAAATTTTTAAATAAATTAATAGGTCTTTTAATTCAAATAGGAAAATAATTAAAATATGACACATTATCTTTTATAAAAAATGGATTATTTTTATCATAACTAAAAACATAAAACTTTGAATCAGTTCAATATTCATCTTCTAATATTTTTATTTCATTTTTTAATATCAATTCATCTCATAAATTTTGAGCTCATATAGAAGCAAAAATAGCTATTTTCATCTAAAAAAACATATTAAATAATTAATTATATTTAATTATATTTAATTATAAAAAATAAAAAAATTAATATTCTTCTTTTTTTCTATAACTAAGTGATTCTAATATATGTTCTTTTTTTATATTAGTGTATCATTTAAGGTCAGCTATAGTTCTAGATAGCTTTAATATTCTATAATAACTTCTTGCTGACAAATTCATATTATTAACAGCTTGCTTTAATATAATACTAGATTCTTTATCTAATTTGCAATATTGATTTATTTCTTTTGTTCACATTTCACTGTTAAACTTTAGTTTTGTTCATTTAAATCTTTGTATTTGGATATTTCTTGATTTAGCAACTCTTTTTTTGATATCTTTGCTTGTTTCAATGTTTGAATAATCATCAGTTACTTCAAGTTTTTCTGTTCTTACTTTTGGGACTTCTATAAATATATCAATTCTATCAAGAAGTGGTCATGACAATTTTGATTTATATCTTCTTATTTGATCAGGTGTATCTATACATTCTTTATCGGGATCACTTAAATATCAACATGGACAAGGGTTCATGCTAGCAATTAATATAAATTTAGCAGGATAAGAAAAACTGGCATTAGCTCTATTTATATTTATATTACCGTCTTCTAATGGCTGTCTTAAAACTTCTAAAACTGACTTATTAAATTCAAGTATTTCATCCAAAAACAAAACTCACCTATGAGATAAAGATATCTCTCAAGGTTTTGCATTTCTTCATCATCATATTATTGAAACACTACTTGCAGTATGATGAACAGTTCTAAATGGTCTAGTTGTTACTATTGGATTATCAGAACTCAATAATCAAGATATACTATATATTTTTGATACCTCTATAGACTCCTCAATACTCATTTCTGGTAATATACCTCAAAAGGCCTTAGATAGCATTGTTTTTCAAGATCATGGAGGTCATGACATTATTATATTATGTCATCAACTAGCGGCAATTTCTAATGCCCTTTTTGCATGATCTTGTCATAAAATATATTTAAAATCAGTATTTTTGTCATATCAATCACTTTTAAAAGAGTTAAAGTCTATTTTGTCAGATATATTTAATGGCTTATCTTTATTAAGCATAAGTATCAAATCAGATAAACTAGGCACTCAAATAATATCAATTCATGGTATAATAGATGCTTCATAGGTATTTTCTAAAGGAACAAAAACTCTTTTGAATCATTTTTGTTTTGCTCATAATACTATAGGTAATATTCAGCTGACTTTTCTCAGTTTTCAGTCCAATCATAATTCACCAACAAAAATAGAATCACTTAAATAAAAAGAATCTATAATACTATCACTATAAAGTATTCATACAGATATTGGTAAATCAAAAAATGGACCTGATTTTTTTATATCAGCTGGAGCCATATTAACAGTAATCCTAGAGCTAGGAAGTTTAAAACTACTAGCTTTTAATGCAGATCTAAGCCTTTCCTTACTTTCTTGAACTCACTGATCAGGCAATCAAACTATAGTAAAACTAGGTAATCAATTATTAATATCTACTTCTATCTCAATTAAATATGTATTTAATCAATTTATAGATAATGAATTTATTTTAGATATCATTTTTTAATAAAAATTAAATAATAATTATTAAATATAAAAATTATATATTAAAAAAACATTAAAATAATTAATTATTTTGATTTTTTATATTTTTTTTATAAAATCTAACATATAAGATTAATAATTAAATAAGTATAATATGAAAAAGATTTTAATATTAACATTTTTATCAGTTTTTTTAGTATCTTGTGGTAATTCAGAAGAAGAAAACAACCAACAAACTGAAAACAATTCTAGTCAAAATCAAGAAACTCAAACTTGAGTTGTGGAGGAAGAACAATCACAAACTTGAGTTACAGAAGAAAATAACAATGAAGAAGAATTAGATGTAGAAGATATATATGAGATTACAGAAGAAGATTCTGAATCTAATACTTGAGAAATAGTAGAAGAAGAAAAAACTTTATCTTGAGAAGTAGATATAACTGAAGAAGAAATATTAGAAGATATTGATGCTTTAATTAATGAAATAATTAATACAACTGAAAATGAATGAAATACTAAATAAGATAGTAGATAAAATAAATAAGGAGGAAGAAATATCTCCTTTTTTATTTGTATCCAAAAATACAGAAATTTTAAACCAAGAAATACAAAATTTATCAATAAAAATACTAAATAAATACAATATACCTAACATATATGTATATAAATTAAAAGATGATTGAGAAAAATTAAAAGTAAACACAGTTAAAGAATTTATAAAAAACTCTCAAACAAAATCACCATATAAAATTCAAATCTTTTTGATAGAAAACATATCTAGACTTACTACACAAGCAAGCAATAGCCTGTTAAAATTTTTTGAAGAACCTTGAGTTTGAAATCTAATTTTATGTACCAATAATTGAGAAAGCAATATATTAGATACGATTATATCTAGATTACAAATAATAGATTTATGATGAAAAAAAATCAAAGTAGAAGATGATTTTTTACAAAATATTATTTGAAAATACATAAAATCTGAATCAAATGAATTGATTAAATACTTATTTGGTTCTGATATAGACAAAAAAGAATACTTATCATTTTTAGAAAATTTATTTTTATACTTTTATAAAAATAAATTGTTTATATACTTCTTAGAAGAATTAAATAAAGATATAAATCTAGTAAAAACAAACAATTTAAATCCAAAATATTTTTCAGACAAATGGATATTAAAAATAAAATAAAAGCTTTTTCATTGGTAGAGTTGGTTGTTGGTATAACGATTTCAATGATACTTATGACATCTATATGAATTTTTGTTAATTCATGAATGAGTAATATATTTTTGCAACAAAAGTCTCTACAAAATGCATCAAACATAAACAATTTTGTAAAAAATATTTATGAGAATTTTTCTAGTATAGAAAATACAAAAGATTATAAAATTTTTTCTGGTAATGATTGAATTATATTTAGAGCAGAACAAAACCTAAATACTTGATGATTTACATATATATGAATTAATGAAAGAGACTGATATTATTGTGATGATCCAGAAAGTGAAGATACAAAAACAAATCATATATTTATAAAAAACTTTATACCATTTGTAGAACAATGAGAAAACATAAATGGAAATTATGAAGATATTCTAACTTCAGAAGAAGTTAGCTTAAATTGAATTAATTATAAAACAGTGCAAAAAGAAAATATAGTTGTTGATGATTCTGATAATATAATAATATGAAAGGAAATATTTGGGGATGATTTTGCTTCAGGTGGTAGTTGAACTTGAACACAATTAAATTCACCTACATGAATAGCAACTGATTGAGATGTTTTATATGTATCTGATACATTAAATGATAGAATACTCTATATGTCTGGTTCCAAAATGTATAAACTATTGGATCAAAATGACTGACTAAAAGAACCTACATGACTTTATTATGATAGTACTGATAATTATCTACTAATATCAAATAGTTGACTATGAGAAGTCTTAAAAGTAACAAGTGATAAACTAAGTAGTGCTCCTAATAAGACATTTAATTTTTCATGAATAAATGAAAATAATGTAAGTAGAATATATATAAACTTTTATAAAGATGGTCTGGAACATGATATAGAATCATCTGGTATTACAGAAAGTAACATAAATATAGCATGAAAATCTGACTCGGATGATACGGTTAACATGATTAATAATAAATTGGAATACAATTTTAAACAAAAGCTTTTAAATGCTAGTTGAGCAGTAGTTAAAGATCCTGTAACTTGAGATACAGTATATGAATCAAGATATGTAGATTTTGATAACTCTATCTCATCATATAGTATAGAATTATTAAACTTGCCATCTTGAGTATTTGATGAAGTATGAAACTATACAATAGAAATAGAAATTAAAAATTCTTTGATAAGTAAATACTATTTTACACAATGAGATGAAAAGATCTATACTCCTAATGACAATAAAATAGAATTAATTCATAGTTGACTTGATTACCCGAATGGAATATGGTGAGAAAATTTATCTGATATAAATCAATTTGATTTAGATTCTGGTATAAATAAAATGTCTATAGATGAAAATTATGACACAATACTGAGATCTCCTATAGAACAACTAGATATAAGTGAAAACTCTGATTTGATAACACTTATAACAAAGTATTACAAAAATTACAACTGTTACAATTTGGGACAAAATACCAGTAAAATAAATACATTTATATCAAAATTTAATATTAAATAAAAGAATCAAAGATTAATCTTTGATTCTTTTATTTATAAAATCTAATATATTTTTATTAAATACTTTTTTATCAAATTTTTTGCTATGCTCTCTAATAATGAGACTATCAAAATTAATTAACTCAAATTCTTTAATAGCATTATTCAAAGAATAAACATCTTGTTTATCAAAAAATACTCCAGTTTTTCAATCTATAACTGTTTCAGTAGCTCATCATTTATTGTAAGCAATAACAGGAGTTCAAGAAGCCATAGCAGCTATAGGAACAAGTCAGAAATCTTCTTCTGGAGGAAAAATAAAAGCTTTTGCTTTACTATGTAATAAGTTTATAGTATTCAAGTCATTAGTAAAAATCCATTCTATATTAGAATTTGATTTATTTTTTAGTTTTTTGTACAATTTATTATTAGTATTTGTTGCTATTTTTATTTTTTTTCAGTTGATATTAAAGGCATCAACTATCAAATCAAATTTTTTATAAGGTATACACCTACCATTATAAAAATAGTAATCGTCTTTTTCTTCACTAAATGGAATATTATCAATATCTAAACAAGGATATATAACATTAGAGTCACTTTTATAATATTTTTTTATTCTATTACTAGTGTTTTTACTATTTGCCAAATAGTAATCAACTCTCTTACTAGCTAAATAATCCCACTGTCTTAATTTATGAACTAATTTTGGCATTAAATATCTTCACAGAGGATTTAAAAAACCAAACTCCATCATATTTATATACTCATGATAATGGCTCCAATAGTATCTAGTAGGAGTGTGACAATAACATATATGAATAGTCTCTGGCTTAGTTATAACTCATTTACTTTCTGCAGTTGAAGAGCTTATAACTATATCATAATCACTCAAATCAAAAGATTCAAAAGCATAAGGTCTCAAGAATAAAGCTAATTTGTGTGATTTACTTAAAAAAGGTATTTTTTGAATAAAACTAGTTTTTATTTTTCTATTTTTAAATACCCTATTATTTTCTTGAAAAAATACAGATGTAAAAATATCAGCATTTGGAAATATTCCTAGAAGTTGTTCTAATACTATTTCTGCTCATCACCAATCTTTTATCCAATCACATACAATTGCTATTTTTTTATTCTCTATATTTTGCATTTTTTTTAAATTATTTATACTTAACAAAGTATTGTAAGTAACATAATAAAACTAAAAAAAACTTATGCAAATTTTTTGATTAAATATAGATAGTATTAAATATGAAAAACTTTTTCAAAATATAACAAAACTAGATAAACAAAATATAGTTTTTACACCAAATCCAGAAATATTATTAAACTCTAAAACTGATAAAAATTTTTTAAATAATTTAAAAAAAGCAGATTACCTAACAAATGATGGTATCTGACTATATATAGCATATCAAATAATTGATAATAATTTTTGAAAAATCATTAACACTCTGCTTGTTCCCTATTTTTTATTCAATCTGTTTTTTCAAAGAAAAAAGCTATACAAAAAATATTGAGATAGAATATGTGGTAGTGACTTAACAAAAGATTTAATAAACTTTGCAATAAAAAATAATATAAAAATATCTATAATTGATTTATATAATCCAGATGACCAAAATAAAATAAAATCCCAAAAAGTTTTTGAAGAAAGACTACAAAAAAGGTTTAAAAATTTAAGATTTGATTATTATATTTATAATCCAATAAAAAAACAAGAAGTAATAAATAATATAATCAACTCTGATTCTCAAATACTTTTTTCTACATTATGAATGAAAAAACAAGAAGATTCTGTAATTGAGGTTTTACAAAATGCAAAAAATATAAAAATCTGATTATGAGTAGGATCAAGTTTTGATTATTTTGTATGATTTCAAAAAAGAGCACCAAAGATATGGAGAAAAATATGACTAGAATGGTTTTATAGATTGTTTATGTGACCAAAAAAGATAACTAGATTAAAAAGGTTATATAATGCTATTTTTGTATTTATATTTCAAGTAATAAAAGATAAAAAATAATTTTTTATTTGACTTAAGCAAGAAAATGATTATTAATTTTTATGTGTTTATATTTAACTAAAAAACAAAAAAATGAAAAATATAATTTCAAATACATACTTTTTCTTTTTTTACTTTGGTCCTTGAAACGAGTTCAAAGGTGTTTTTTAGCATATAAAAATATAAATGTATAATTTACATTATAAAGCTAGACTCTTTTGGACTACCAAAAGAGTCTTTTTATTTTAATTAATAATAATATTTAACATGAATGATAAAACATTAATACAAGATAAAACATCAATAGTTGATGATAAAAGAATAACTGATATAGAAGAAATAACTACACCAGAATCTCTTATAAAAAAATATCCTATAGACCACAAAACAGAAAACTTTATAGAATCTAGTAGACAAATAATAAGCGATATTATTAATCTAAAAGATGAAAGATTAGCTGTAATTACTTGACCATGTTCAATTAATGATACTTCACTAGCATTGGAAATAGCAAAAAATATTGTTGAATTAAAAGAGACATATCCAAATATCTACCCTATAATGAGAGTATATTTTGAAAAACCAAGAACTACTGTAGGATGGAAATGATTGATAAGTGACCCTGATTTAGACGATAGCTGTAATATTGATAAATGATTAGAGTTAGCAAGAGAATTATTATTAAAAATCAATAAAATGTGAGTACCAACAGCTGTAGAATTTTTGGATGTAATAAATCCTCAATACTTCGCTGACTTGGTTCATTGGTGAGCTATAGGTGCTAGAACAACAGAAAGTCAAGAACACAGAAAAATGGCCTCATGATTAAGTATGCCTGTATGATTTAAAAATGCTACAAATTGAGATACTCAAATAGCAATAGATGCTATAAAATCTGCAAAATGAAGTCATAGCTTTTTATCAAACACTAAAGAATGAAAAATTGCTAGGATAACTACTTCTTGAAATCCTGACGGTCATATAATTTTGAGATGAGGTAAAAATTGAACTAATTATGATAGAGTTAGTGTAGCTAATGCCACTGAAAAATTAGAACAATCAAATATTGACACATGACTAGTTATAGATTTTTCTCACGCTAACAGTAAAAAAGATCATAAAAATCAACCAATTGTATCAGAAGATGTAGCAAATCAAATAGCTGAATGAAATAAAAAAATAGTAGGAGTTATGATAGAAGCAAATATAAAAGAATGAGCTCAATCTCATACACCTTGAGTAGATAACCCTAAAGATATAGAATACTGAGTAAGTATAACTGATAAATGTGTAGATTGGGATACTAATAAAAAAATGATTGAAAAACTAGATAAAGCCACTAATATAAGAAAAGAAAAATAATAAATTAAACAAAAACAATGAAAAACATAGCAATAATATGATGAAGTGATGGGTTTTGAAAATGGCTTGCTAAATATATAAATAAAAACTTCAAAACAAAAATAACTATAACTTGAAGAAATATAGAAAAATTAAAAAAATCAGCAGAAGAAATATGATGTTTGTATAGTGATAATAATATAAATACTGTAAAAAAAGCAGATATTATAATTTTTGCTGTACCTATATGAAAAATGGAAGAAACAATAAAAAAATTATTAAAACATGCCAAAAAAGACTCAATTATTGTAGATATAACATCAATAAAAAATGGGCCTTCAAAAGTAATGTATGAAAATGCTCCTAAAGATGCATTAGTAATACCTACACACCCTATGTTTTGACCCTATGTATCGACTATAGCATGACAAATATTTGTATTGACACCTAGAGATAAAGATAAAACTGATAAAAGATATTTAATACTAAAAAATTATTTAGAAAAAAATGATGCAAAAGTAATAGAAACAAGCCCCTTAGAGCATGATAAAATGATGGCAGTAGTACAATGACTTACTCATTTTGATATGTTTGTTTTATGAGAAACAATAAAAAGACTAGATTTAGATATAAAAAAATCAATGGACTTTGTCTCACCTATATATAAAATAATGATTTCATCTGTAGCAAGATACTTAAATCAAAACCCAAAATTATATTCAGATATTCAAATATACAATAAAGAGATACTATCAGTACATAAAACATTTATGGAGGTAACAAATGACTTTAATAATTATATAAAAAATAAAGATGAAAATAACTTTATAAAAAAGGTAGAACAAACAGCCAAATATTTTTGAAAACATACTACAGAATGACAAGAATATACTGATAAAATAATATACTTGATATCAAAACAAATACAAAAATGTAATGATAATATATGAAAACAAATAAAAATTGAAAACATATATAATAATAATGTAGTATCATGAATACTTGATAATTTTAAAGATAATATTATCACAGTTAATGGTAAAAATTATAATTTAAATACATGGGAAATAAAATAAATATGAATATATACTATCAATGAAACCCTTGAAGCTATATGAATATAGCTTCAAAAGAAATAACTAAAGGCTTAAATGTAGAAATAAAAGATATAATATGAAAATCTGAATTTAATGATGTATGGAAATCTATAGATGAAAATTGAATATGAGTATTAGCAATAGAAAATTCATACATGTGAAGTATTCATCAAAACATATATAATTTTTTAAAATATGATTTCAAAATAATATGAGAATACTATCTAGAAATAAATCACTGTTTATGTTCACTTGAAAATAACATAAAAAACATAGAATATGCTTACTCTCAAATTCCTGCACTAGAACAATGTAATAAATACCTAAAACAAAGAGAGATAAAACCCAAAGTTTTTAGTGATACTGCATTATCAGCAAAATATATATCTGAAAAATGATTAAAATGAGTTTGAGCAATATGTTCAGTAGAAGCTGCTAATTTATACTGATTAAATATATTAGAAAAAAATATATCGGATCAAAAATGAAATACTACTAGATTTATAATAGTTGCCAAAAAAGATTCTAATCTAGAATATAATAAAAAAAATAATAAAACAGGTATAATATTTGAAGCAAAAGATATTCCTTCAAGTCTTTATAAATGTTTGTGAGCATTTGCAACAAACAATATAAATTTAAAAAAAATAGAGAGTATGCCTAGTTACAAATGAAGCTTTAGCTATCATTTTTGGCTAGAATTTGAAGCTAGCTTAAGTGATGCAAAGACAAAAAAAGCCCTGGAAGAACTAGATTTTTTTACAAAAAAAATAATAATACTATGAGAATACTAAAAAAGTGTATATATCTTTAAAAGATATATACACTTTTTTAAAATAACAATGAAAATATACTATTTAAATCAAGCTCTCCTAATTCATGACTTATTAATTTTTTATATTTTCATTGTTGGTTTTTATAATAATAAAAGAATATTAAAATTTTATTAAAATTTTGAAGTTTTTATTAAAAACTTATTGACAATAATATTTTTTGTGTTAAGAAATTAATTTTTCTAATTCGTTTTTGTAATCTAAAGCTTTTTTCTTTAGTATACTTCCTGTAATTAAGTCAAATTCATGGACAAGCTTATTTCTAAGCTTATGTAGCTCCCAAATTTTATCTATATCATTTATTTCATTTGGATATTGCTTCAAAATATCTCAAAATGTTCAAACATATCAAAGATCATTTAATACTTTATGATATATTTTATCATATTCTATGATTTTTTCTTTATTATTACTTCAAACCGAAGTTTTTCTTATCATTTTTTTATAAAATTTTATTTTTTGCTTACTTAATTTATTTTTCTTAGAAAACTGAAAAATAACACTTATTCAATAAATAAGTATTGATACAAAAAATACTAAAGCTATTATTAAATAAATCTCCATATTAATTATAAGTTTAATTGTTTTATTATTTGTGATTTTAAATCATCCAAATTTTCTTTATTTGATGCAGATATAAATATAGGATTTAAATCTTTATATTTTTCTATCAAATAATCTTTTTTATTTTTATAGATAATTTCTTCTCAATTTTCATCTAAAATCTTATATTCTTCTTTACTTAAAGAGTCTTGTTTATTAAATACATATATTCTTTTTTGAGAAGCTCATATATTTTCTAATATATCTTCTACTACTTTGATTTTTATTTCCAATTTAGGATCACTACAATCTATAACATGCAAAAGAAGATCTGACTCTATAGAGTCCTCCAATGTAGATTTAAATGCATCTATTAGTTCTGGAGGTAATTCTCTTATAAATCATATAGTATCATTAATCAAAACCTCTTTTGGCGGTATATATTCTCAAGTTTCTTGATTAAATTTTGGCTCTATAAACATTTTTCAGACACTTGTTCATAATGTGGCAAATAATTTATCTTCAGCTAATACTCATTTTTTTGTCAATGAGTTAGTAAGTGTAGATTTTCATGCATTAGTATATCAAACTACTCAAACAGTATTTATTCACTTTCTACTTCTTGATTGCCTATGTTGTTGCCTAACCTTTGCATAGTGACCTAAATCTTTTTTTATAGATATTAACCTTCTTTGGAGGTGCCTTTTCATTATTTCAGTATTAGTCTCTCAACTACCTTTTCATCATTGTTTTCATAACTCCATTCACATATCAAATATACGAGGTCACATATGTTTAATAGATGCTAGTTCTATTTGAAGCTTAGCCTCTTTACTTTTGGCATTTCTTTCAAATATTTTTAAAATCAAATCTATTCTATCCCAAGCCTTTGCTCATATAGGTTTAAGTTTTTCATTAATAGCATAAATTTGTTTTGGTTTTAATATATTTCATAAAATCAAAACATTTGCTTTTTCTCTTTGCATTTCCTCTATCATTTCATCAAGTCTTCACTCTCAAATAAATGTTTTATAATCAGGATTAGACTTGTTTTGAATATGTTTTACTATAACAACTCACCCATAAGTTTTAACAAGATTTTCTAATTCAATCATTCTATCTTGCATACTATTTCTTACTTCAAAATCTTCTGGAAGTATATCAGCAACAAAAACCCTAAGTTCTTTGTTAGAATACTCAATATTTTGCTGTATTTGCTCTAGTTCTCTTTCACTAATTTTTCTACCCATATAATTTCAAATTATTTATTCTTTAATTTACTATTATTTTATTATAAATATAAAAGATTATTTATCAAATATAAAAAAACCTCCTTTTAAAAAGGAGGTTAAATCAACAATAAGGTTTATTTACATTTTTAAGCTTAAGTATATTTTTTTTTATATTCAGAGAAACACAAAAGTCTAAATCATGATGATAAAGACTTATATTTCTTTGATCTCTAATATACTTATGCATCCAGATTTTTCTTGCAACCTTATTTTTGCCCTTACCCCTAAGAGGAAAATAATTCATAAGTATCTCCTTTGTAAGTAAAGTATTATTATATTAAAATAAAACAAAATATTGTCAAAATAAAAAAAACAAAAAAATACTTTACAAAATATAGTAATTTATTATTATAGTAACAATTTAATGAGAATTATTCTTATTAAATATATATTTTACAATATTGATAAAAAAATTAATATATAAAAGAACTTATATCTTAAATAAAAAAATATGAATTACGATTATGATCTAATAATAATATGAGCTGGTTCAGCTTGATATCCAGCATGAATGTATGCAAGTAGATATAAATTAAAAAATCTTATAATAGGTGGTCAACCAGGATGAGCACTCGCTACATCTCATAGAGTAGAAAACTGGCCTGGTATAATATCAGCTCCAGGTAAAGAAATAATGGACTCTTTTAGGGATCATGCTGTAGAGTCATGAAGTGAGATATTAAATGAAATGGTTAGCGAATTAAACAAACATGAAGATCACTATCATGTAAAAACTAGTTCTTGAAAAGAATATAAATCAAAATATATAATTTTAGCGACTGGTAACTCTCATAGACATTTATGAGCAAAAGGTGAAAAAGAATTTATGTGAAAATGAGTAAGTTACTGTGCAACTTGTGACTGAATGTTTTTTAAATGAAGAGATGTTGTTATAGTAGGATGAGGTAATACAGCTATGACTGAAGCAATATATTTATCAGACATATGTAAAAAAGTATATCTTGTACATAGAAGAGATACATTTAGAGCTGAAGATTCATGGGTAGATATAGCTAAAAAAAGAGATAATATAGAAATGGTGTTAAATGAAGAAGTTGATGAAATAGTATGAGATGCTCTTGGTATGACATGAGTAAAATTAAAATCAGGTAAAGAATTAAAATCTGACGGTATATTTGTTGCTGTATGAACTCTTCCAAATACTGATCTTGTAAAAGATATGGATTTAGAAAAAGATGAAGAAGGTTGTTTAGTAGTTGATGCTAGACAAGAAACTAGCTTGAAGTGATTATATGCTGCTTGAGATGTTACTACAAATAGTAACAAATTCAAACAAACTATAATGAGCTCTGCTGAATGATGTTTAGCAGCAAACAGTATACATGAGGATAAAATGAAATAAAAAAGAAGCAATATAAAATTGCTTCTTTTTTTATTATTAAAAATCCCAAGATCATTTCATAGCACTTGATTGTGCATAATTTGTAACTGTAGACTCAAAAAAGTTACCTCTTTCAGAGTTGTTATCTTGTAATCTATCCAAATGTTTATAAGGATTTTTTACTACATTTTCATATAATGGTTTTATTCATAAAAGAGATAATCTCTCATTTGCTAACCATTTAGTATAATTTTCAATATTTTCATGTCACATTCAAATAATATTTTCTCCCAAAATATGTTTTGACCAAGTTATTTCTTGTTTTACAGCAGTATCCATCATATCAACTATCATTTTTTCATCATACATATCTGGAAACTCTTTCTTTATCTCTTTTATCATATTAGCAAATATAGTAACATGAGTTAACTCATCTCTTCTTATATAATTGATCATTCTATCTGTAGCAACCATTTTACCTTGATCAGCAAGAGTATCAAAGAAGGCAAATCAATTATAAAAATATATACTTTCTAATAAAAAATTTCATATAATTCATCTAAAAAAGTTTTTATCACTAGGATTGTCCAAAAAATCTTGATAAATTCATCATATAAACTCATTTCTTTCTAATAGATGTTTATCACTTCTCCAAAAATAGTATATCTCATCTCTTTCAGAAGAATCTACTATAGTTTCTAGTATAGTTGCATAAGATTGAGAATGAATAGCTTCTTGGTAAGCCTGTATACTAAGTATAAGATTTACTTCTGGAGCAGTTATATATTCATTAAAGTTTGGTAGATTAACAGTTTGAATACTATCAAGAAATATCAAAAATGATAATATTCATTTATAGGCTCTTCTTTCATCATAACTCAACTCTTTTTTATATTGAGTGGCATCCTCTCATAATCACTTAACCTTTTCTGGAAGCCAAAAGTTACCAACCATTACTTGATAAAGACTTTTTGCCCAATTATACTTTACGGCATTAAGTTGAAATAATCAAGTACTATTTCATTTTATTATAGTTCTCTCAGATACAGAATCATCTCATTTTGGGTTAAAAATAAGATTTGCTTGCATTTCTTGTGACATAAAAAAGTGTAATTAAAAACTAATATTATTTTCTATTATTAATAAATTCTATAAAATCTTTTGCAGATTCAAAATTAAGATGAACTGAAGCATATCTAATATAGGCAACTTCATCCAATTTTAAAAGCTCTTCTAAAACATCTTTTCAGATTTCTTTAGCTTTTATTTCTTGTTTTCAACTCCATTTAAATTCTAGTGTTTTTACAATATCTGTAATAACATGTACACTTAAATTTCTTTTATTAAGAGCTTTTATTATACTATCTTCTAGTTTATCTCTGTTATATCTTTCTTTCCTATCTCATGATTTTTCAACTATCAAATTAATTATTTCAATTTTTTCAAAGGTTGTAAATCTGTTATGACAGTTTTCACACTCTCTCCTTCTTCTTATTGTTTTTCAATCATCAGAAACTCTCGAATCTATAACTCTTGTGCTATCATTTCAGCAATTTATACAATACATAAATTCGTTGTTAATCAATATATTAGATATAGTAAATATTATTATAACTAAATATAGTATTTTTCAACATTTTTATATTAGTTTCTTACTCAAACATTATCTATATATTTAAGTGCTATATTTCTAAAATAATTTAGTTCTTTTACACCAAAGCTTTTTCATATGAAATCCTTTTTTAAAGTAGTCCCCGGTTGAAAATTTTGTAAGTAATAAAACTTAGCTCATGATATTAGTTTGGATATATTTTCTATATTTTGTTCATTGTGAACTCATGAAATAACTGTTGTTCTAAACTCATAATCTATATTTGAAGACATGATAACTTTTATACTTTTTATATATGTATCTTCTTTGAGATTTACTCATGAAATTTGTGACATTTTTCAATATTCATTTTTTATATCCATTGCTATGTAATCAACCAAGCCCTCACTTATAAGTTCATTTAATAAATCTGGATCTCTTCAATTTGTATCAAGTTTTACCAAAAATCACTTTTGTTTGATTTTTTTACAAAATTCTTTTAAGTCATTATGAATAGTAGGCTCTCATCAACAAATAGAAACTCACTCTAATAATCACTTTCTTTTTTCTAAAAAATTAAAAAATGAAGGTTCATTAATAAGATTTTTATAAATATTTTTTAACTTTTCTGGTAATACAAATTCACTATTATGGCAATAATGACACCTCATATTACATCAAGGAGTAAACACAATACAAGAAACTTTTCAAGGGTAATCAATCAAGCTAAATGGTGTTATTCAAGATATGTCCATATTAAGAATATTTATTAATAAATTTTGAATTAAGATCTTGCTCTTTAAAATAATTTCTAGAATAAAATTCAGATTTTTTACCTATATTAAAACTACTGACAGGTCTATGATATCACATAACTCTAGTATATATTTGGCAAGGAGTTCTTTGTATATTTGTATTTTTCATAATTTGTATAATTAAATATAAATAAAATATTGCATATTTTTTATTAATCCATTTTAACTTCTTTCAAAGTTTTTATCTTATTATCATCATCTGTATAAATATATCTTGTTTCTAAATCATATTTGGATCAATCATAACCTAACTCTTGATCACATTTTGGACAATAATCATGTTCTCATTCAATATATCAATGCTTTGGGCAAATAGAAAATGTTGGAGAAATAGTTATATAAGGTAGTTGATAATTAGATATAACTGTTTTAACAAAATTTTTACATGACAAGCTATCACTTAGCCTTTCTCACATATATAAATGTAAAACAGTTCAACCAGTATACTTACATTGTAACTCATTTTGTTCATCAAGTGCTTCAAATGGATCATCACTATATCATACTGGCAATTGAGAAGAATTAGTATAATAAGGAGCTTGTTTTGTTCATGCTTGAATTATATTTGGTATTTGTTTTATATCTTCTTTTGCAAATCTATATGTAGTTCCCTCTGCTGGCGTCGCTTCAAGATTATAAAGATTTCAGGTTTCTTCTTGATATTCTTTTAACTTATCTCTCATAAAATCGATAACTTCCATTGAAAAATTCTTTCAAAAATCACTAGTTATATCATATTTTCAACTTGTAAAATTTAATATTGCCTCATTCATTCAATTAAGACCTATAGTTGAGAAGTGATTTCTAAAACTTCTTAAATACCTATATGTATAAGGATAAAGTCATTCATCAAGCCATTTGGAAACTGTTTTTCTTTTTAGTTCTAACGATATCTTTGCCTGATCCATCAAATATCAAACTCTTTTTAAAAAACCTTCTTTGTCTCACTTATAGTTATATCAAAGTCTAGCCATATTCAAAGTTACTACTCAAATACTTCATGTCATCTCTGCACTTCCAAAAAGTCAATTTCATCTTTTTTCAAGCTGTTTTAAATCAAGTTGCAATCTACAACACATAGATCTAACAGCTCATGGAGTATAAGCATCCGGATTTTTTACATTTTCATAACTACCATCTTCTTTTTTTACTCTTTTGTATTGACTTCAAACAAAGTTTTGAAAATAAGGAAGACCATATTTAGCTGTCATTTCAAACAAATCATCTACCAATGGATCTTCCCAATGAAAATCAGGAGTTATATTATAAGTAGGTATAGGAAAAGTAAATACTCTTCAATTATTATCTCATGTAACATAAACATCGATAAGTGCTTTATTTATTATCCTCATTTCATCTTCTAACTCAGAGTATTTTTTTTCATATTCTCAATATTTGATTCATCATAACAATAAAGACTTTTCTTTTAAATCATCTGGACAAGACCAATCAAGTGTTATATTTGTAAAAGGAGTTTGGGTTCCCCATCTACTAGGGACATTTAATCAAAAAATAAAATTTTGCATTTGTTGATAAACATATTTATAAGTTTTTTTATAAATATATTCTTCTCTCTTTTTATCACTTTCAAAAGAAACTCACAACTCTTCTAATTCATTATAAAGTTCTTTCTTATACTTATGAACAAATGGAGCAAGATATGTGTCAAAGCTTGAAAAAGCTTGAGCTCAGGCCCATTCATTTTGTAATGTTCATAAAAAGTTAATCATCTGATTGACGGCTGACTGCAAGTTTTTTGCTGGAGCAGAATCTATTCTACTATCACTCCCATTAAATCACTCTTCCAATAACTGCCTAAGACTCCATCATGCACAATATCAACAAAACATATCCAAATCATGTATATGTATATCTCAATTCCTATGCAAATTTCATACATCATTAGGATATATATGACTAAGCCAATAATTAGCTGTAACTTTTCAAGAAATATTTAATATCATTCATCATAATGAATATCCTGAATTTGCATTAGCATTAACTCTCCAATCAGACTTATAAAGATACTCCTCCATAGAGTCTCATACCTCTATAACTACTCATTTATCTTGCCTTGCCTCATTTCTTTTTTCTCTGTATAATATAAAAGATTTAGCTACAATATCGTGTCATTCTTTTATAAGAGCTTGTTCTATAGAGTTTTGTATATCCTCAACTAATGGTATATCATTTCATATTTCCTCCTCCAAATATAAAATTGATTTATCAACAATAATATCTATTTGTGAAAAATCATTTCAACCAGAAGCTATTATTGCTTTTTTAATAGCATTTTGTATTTTTTGTCTATCAAAACTTACAATAGATCAATTTCTTTTCCTTACTTTGTAAATAGCCATAATTGAAATTTAAAATAAAATAAAAACTATATATTGTGTACACATATAAACATGATACACAATATATAGTTTTTGCAATAAATTTTATATATTTTTGTTTGACTATTTTTTATTTTATTTTAATTGAAACACAACATATAGATATAATAAATATATTTATATACTATATATAGTATTAACCACTACAACTATCACAACTCTTTACATCCAAGCTCATAGATCTAACATAATAAACAGTTTTTATTCATTGTTTATGAGCTTTCATATAATATTGATATAGCTCTCTTGGTGAAACTTTTGCAGGATCAATCATCCATTCAAATGAAATAGACTGATCTATCCATTTGTATATAACAGATACCATATCTATAACATCATTCATGTTCATATTTACATACTCCTTATAGTACCAAAAATTTTCTTGATTTAAGTTTGGTGCTACATTTACACTAGGAGCTATAGCATTTGTTTCTACAAAGTATTTTTTATAGATAGGTAGAATAGATGCTGTAGTACCTACAACTAGTGCTGTAGAAGTGTTTGGAGCTGGGGCTAAATGATAAGCAAATCTAACTCAGTCTTTTTTAATATCTTCTATTAATTTTAACCATTTATCAGACATTTCAGAATTATCTTTATACCAAGCAGCATCTCTTCATAATAAAATTCCTTTTGACCATTCTGATCATTCATATAACTCATAAGTTCCTCTTTCTTTTGCAAGTTTATTAGAAGATTTTAGTGTTCTATAAGCATATTTTTCAAATAATTGATTTACTTCATCTCTAGCTTCTGGAGAATCATAAGCTAGCTTATTAACAGCCAAATATTCTGCCAATCACAAGAAACCTAATCATACTGATCTATACATTTGAGCAGTTCTTTTAGATTCTTTTATAGGATAAAAATTTAAATCTATTACATTATCTAATAATCTCATAGCAATAGGAATAACCTTTTTTATATCACTATCAGTATTTACTTTTGCTACATTTATAGATGCCAAATTACAAACAACACTATCTCCTGGCTCATATTTTATAACTATTTTTCCATCTTCTAGTTCTTCTTCTACAAATTTTGAAGTACTAGTATTTTGACATATTTCTACACAAAGTTGTGTCGAATATATATTTCATGCATGCTTATTTGGATTTTTTGCATTAACTGTATCTCTAAAAAATGCATATGGCATTCATGTTTCTACAGTTGATTTTAAGTATTTTTTGAATAAGTCTTTTGCTTTTATTGTTTCTTTTAATTCAAGTTCTGAGTTATTTTCACATTCTCTATAAAAGTTTTCAAAATCTTCTCAAAAATGATCTTGAAGTTTTTTACCTGTAACATCATAAACTTCTTTTGGATCAAATAATGTCCAGTCCTCATCATTAGCAACTCTTTCCATAAATAAATCTGGAAAAGTAACAGCAGGAAAAACATCAAAACTTTTACCTCTTATATCTCATGTTTCAGTTTGTATATCCAAGAAACTATATATATCTTTATGAAAAGCATCCAGAGTAACAGATATAGCTCAAGCCCTAGCTCATAATTGATTAACAGCAACTGCAGTATCATTGATTACCTTTATCCAAGGATTAACTCAACCAGCAGCTCACTTAACACCTCTAATACTAGAACCTTTTGATCTTATGTTTCATAAATAAACACCTATTCAACCTCAAAATTTTGAAACTTGAGCCATATTCTCTATAGAATGATAAATAGCTCTCAAATCATCATCTACATTAAACTTAAAACAACTAGATAATTGATGAAAATTTGTTCTAGCATTTAATAATGTAGGAGTTGGAAGAGATATTTTACCTGTAGCACAATATTCATATATTTTTTTTGCTACTTCTAGTCTAGTTTCTTTTGGTTCAGGTATAGCCAAAAATAAAGCAACACTCATATACATTTCTTGAGGAAGTTCCTTTGTAACTTTATTTGGGTTCAAAAGATATCTCTTTTTATACATCAGTATAGTTGTATAATTGTAATCAAAATCATACTCTTTTTTCAAGAATTTACCTGCTTCTAATATATCTTCTTCACTGTAATAGTCATAAAAATTTTTATAATAATGACCTTCATTTATATACTCATCAAATAATTTTTTGAAATGTTTAGCTTCATAAATTTTTTTGATATCCATACTTCTATTATATGAAGCCTCTTTATACAAATCTATAAGAGCTAATCTACCAGCTATAAATTGCCAAGAAGTATTTTCAACACTTACCAGATCAACAGCTGATTTTATAAGCATTTTTGTTATATCTGAAGTTTTCATTCATTCTACCAAATATTTCTTCAAACTATCAGAGATTTCTTCAAATCTACATTTTCTAGCTAGTCAGTAAGAAACTATTTTGTAAGTTTTTCTTATCTTTTCTATATCAAAATTTTCTTTTTTTCAAGTAGTTTTTGTTATTTTGAAAGTATTTTTTTCAAGCTTTTTTTCTACTTTTTCTTTTTGCTTTTCTCTAACTTTTGACCTTTCGTTTCTATATATTATAAAGTGTTTCATTACCTCAAAATGCCCCTCTTTCATCAATACTCTTTCTATTTGATCTTGAGCCATTTCGATTGTAATAACATCTTCTCATTCACACTCTTCTAAGTGATTAGATAATTTTTCTACAACTTTATCAGTAATATCATCAACAAATTCTACATTCATTGTTCATACAGCTTCTGCTGCCTTTTCTATTACTCTCTCTATCCTAGTTCTGTCAAAATTAACTAAGTCTCACTCTCTTGTTTTTATAAATTTTACTTCCATAAATCTCTTTTTAAATAATAAAAGGCTTAACTAAAAATTTAATGATTTTTATAATTTTTGCTAACAATTTTAGAACAAGCTTGTTAATAATTTTTTAAAAAATGTTAAAAACAATAAAAAAACTTTTATTTTAAAACAAAATAAAAGTTTTAACAATTAATAAAACATAAAAAAATATAAAAGTCTATATATTTAAAACACTTAACATAATATTTTTAGTTTTTATAACTTTTTTTAATAAAAATAAGCCAGAAAAGTTAATATATTACTTTTCTGGCTTATCTAATTCTAAATTTTTTAATTCTTTATTATTTGTTTCTCATGTTATTTTTATGACATCTTTTTCAACAAGATTAAACTTTTTATAGGCATTATTATAATGACTTACACTTACTCATAAGCTATTTCATAATTTTTCTAAATACTCTTCATAAGCTGATAAGTGATTTGATAGCTTGGATACTTGTTTTCTTATATCTTTGGTTTTTTCTTCTATTTGAAGAGCTCTTAATCATTGCATTACAGTTTGCAAGTAAGCATAAAAGCTTGTTGGACTAACTATTATAACCTTTTTTTGCTGAAAAGCATATTCTATCAAGTCTATAGTATTAGACCTTATACTTCACACTTTATTAACGAGCAAATCATAATAAATTCCCTCACTTGGGATAAACATAAAAGCAAAATCCATAGTATCCTCTTCAGGTTTTATATATTTACTAGTTTCATCTATTCTTCTTTTTAGGTCATTTTTGAATTCTTTAATATAAATCTCTTTTTGAACAATATTTTCTTCATTTATAATTTTATTATAATTTTCTAAAGAAAACTTAGAGTCTATTGGTATTATTTTATCTTTTACAAAAATAGCAGCATCAACTATATCTCAGTTTGAAAAACTATATTGAAGTCTAAAGTTACTAGGTGGTAGAATATTTTTCAAAACATTTTCCAAAAAATATTCTCATAAAACTCATCTATTTTTTGGGTTTTTTAAAATACTTTCCAATCATTCTAGTCATTTACCTATATCATGTATTTTTTTATTTGTTTCTTCCAAAGAAGATAATTTTTTAGTTATTTCCTCTATTTTTTGGGAAGCATCTTTAGTTATAGATGTATTTATTTCACTTTGTTTTAATGTATTCTCACTATTTTTACTAAGCTTGAAATCCAAACTTCTATTTAATTCAAGTATCTGATCTTGAAGCATTTTCAATCAAGAGTTATCAACATTTTTGGATTGGTTATTTGTCAGCAAATAAAATATAACTGCCAACAACAAAAAAACCAAAAATATCAATATTAATTCTAAGGTCATATATTTTAACTTAATGATTTAATAACATATGGTATAATTTCACCTGCATCATTCATATCTTCTGGTAATTTTGAAAGTGATTTATCAATATCACGAGGATTGTATCACATATTAGTAAGAGTAGATTTTATAGATGATTGTAGTTCAGGGTTAATATTATTAGCTTTTACATAAGTATCAGTATCAACACTAACACCTAAATCTTTATCTTTTAATTCTAAAATTATTTTTTCAGCCATTTTTTTACCTACTCATTTGATACTTTCTAAAGTTTTATTATCTTGAGAAGATATTGCTATACTAAGTCTTTCTATTCATAAAGATAAAATCTGCATAGCATGTTTACCTCATATACCTGATATTTTTATTATGTCAGAAAAAACTTTTTTTTCATTTTTTTCTAAAAAACCAAATAAAGTTTGATTATTTTCTGTTATATGGTGATAAATATACATTCATATATCCTCGTCCATTCATATTTTTGAATAAATTAATTCATTTATTCAAATCTCATAGGCAACTCCCCCATTTGTCAAAATAGAAACACTATTAAATTCTAGGTCTATTATTTTTCAAGCTATATATGATATCATTTGTATTGTATAAAAAATAAGTATATATCTAGTATATACTAGAACAACAAAAAATCAAAAAGTTTAAAAACTATTTTTGATTTATTTGCTAATTTAAATATAATCTTTTAGCTTAATTTAAATTAAAAACAAAAAAAATGATTGAAAGTATTATAAAATCTATTTTTTGAGATCCTAGCGAAAAAAAAGTAAAAGAAATAACAAAACTAGTATCAAAAATCAAAGAAATAGAAGAAAATCAAAAAAATTACTCTATAGAAGATATAAAAGCTAAAACTAATGAATTCAAACAAAAATTTGAAGGTCTTGACTTCAAAAACCCAGAAGATAGCAAAAAAATAAAAAATATTTTAGAAGAAATAAAACTAGAAGCTTTTGCTTTGGTTAAAACAGCATGTAAAATTATTAATTGAAAAGAGTTTGAATTAAAAAGTGGTAAAAAACTTATATGGGAAATGGTACCATATGATGTACAATTAGTAGGTTGATTAGCTATAAACGAATGAAATATAGCAGAAATGAAAACTTGAGAATGAAAAACCCTAGTAGCAACACTTCCTGCTTATTTAAATGCACTTACTGGTAATACAGTTCATATAGTAACAGTTAATGACTATTTGGCTGAAAGAGATTCAGAAGATATGTGAATCTTGTATGATACACTATGACTAAAAACATGAGTTATACTTAATTCTCAATCAAAATCTATAAAAAAAGAGCAATATGCTTGTGATATAGTTTATGCTACAAATAATGAATTAGGTTTTGATTATTTAAGAGACAATATGGTAGTCTCAAAAGAAGACAAAGTTCAATCTAGACTATTTTTTGCAATAGTTGATGAAGTAGACTCTATACTTATAGATGAAGCAAGAACTCCACTTATAATATCAATGCCTGATAATGAACCAACGACTAAATACATGAAGTTTTCTTCTCTTATAAAAAATCTTCAAAAATGAATTCATTATAACATAGATGAAAAACAAAAAACCGCTACACTTAGTGAAGAATGAATAAAAAAAGTAGAAGAAATTTTAAGAGTAGATAATATTTATGTTTCTGAGCACTACAATGATATACACCATATAGAAAATGCTCTAAAAGCTATGGCTGTATACAAAAAAGAAAAAGACTACTTAGTTATAAATTGAGAAGTTCAAATAATAGATGAACATACTGGTAGAGTTTTGGCTGGTAGAAGATACTCTGAATGATTACACCAAGCAATAGAAGCAAAAGAATGAGTAGAAATAAAACAAGAATCAAAAACTCTAGCTAGTATAACATTCCAAAACTTCTTTAGAATGTATTGGAAATTATCATGAATGACAGGTACAGCATCAACTGAAGCTGAAGAGTTTTATAAAGTATATAATCTAGAAACTCTTATAATACCAACAAATAAACCTATAGCTAGAGAAGACAGAGCTGATCTATTGTTTAAGAATGAAAGAGGTAAATTTGATTATGTAATATCTATGATAAAAGAATTACATAAAACATGACAACCTATATTAGTAGGGACTGTTTCAGTAGAAAAATCTGAATATTTAAGTGAAAGACTAAAAAAAGAATGAGTAGCTCACAATGTATTGAATGCAAAACATCATGAACAAGAAGCTGAGGTAGTAGCAAAAGCATGACAAAAATGAGCTATAACAATAGCAACAAATATGGCATGAAGAGGTACTGATATAAAATTATGAGAATGAGTAAAAGAACTATGATGACTTATAATTTTAGGTACAGAAAAACACGAAACTAGAAGAATAGATAACCAACTTAGATGAAGAGCTTGAAGACAATGAGACCCTTGAGTTACTCAATTTTTGATATCACCAAATGATGATATAATGAGAATATTTGGGTGAGACAAATTATTTGGAGTTTTTAATTCTCCTATGTTTGCTACTCTACCAGAAAATGAACCACTTTCTCAAAGTGGTATGCTTACAAGAAAAGTTTTGAGTGTACAAAAACAAGTAGAATGACATAATTTTGATATGAGAAAACATATACTAGAATATGATGATGTTATAAACAAACATAGAAATATTATATATTCTAGAAGAGACAAAATATTGGATAGCGAAGATATCCATGAAGATATCAAAAAAATGATTAACTCTCAAATAAACTCTTTAGTTACAGCAGAATTTTCTAAATCTCACTTTCAAGAAGATGAAGAACAACCAAAAACAGACAACAAAGATATAATCAAAAAAGTTAATTCATTCTTATGAATAGAAGCCATAGATGATAGAATTGAATTAGATGATATAAATTGAATGCATAATCCAAAAGAAATATCATCATATATATCAAAAATAGCAATAGAAGAAGTAGAAAAAATAAAAAACAAAGCAAGATCAGAAGAAGAATATGCAAGACTAGAAAGAAGAATAGTTCTTAGCTCAATAGATGAACTATGGATGAGACACATAGATGCTATGAGTAAACTTAGAGAATCTGTAGCTTTTGAATGATATGCTCAAAAAAATCCACTAATTGTATACAAAGAGAAGGCATTTGGAAAATTTGAAGAGCTTATAAATGAAATAGAATATAGAGTAACAAAAGCTATATTTAGCATATGAAAAATTAAAGAAGAAGAAAAAAAAGAAGTAGAAATAAAAGAAAATGATAACAAAAACCCTCTTTTTGGAAATAATGATGATGTTAAAGTAAACAAAATAAGGGTGTAAAAACTAGTCTATTTTTATTAAAAAATAGACTAGTTTTTTGTCAATGTAATATTATTGGTAATATAAAGATAAATATGTTATTATTATATAAATATTTATTAATAATAATTTATGATATTTGATCCTTCAAAACTAAACTTAAATGTTGATGAAAATAATGAAGAAAATAGTGAAAATAAAAATGACAATAAAAAAGACCAAAGTAATATAAACCAAGTAGAAACAAAAAAAGAAGAAAAAAAAGAAGTCGAAACAAATGTAGATGTTTTGGCTGATTTAGAAGTGAAAAATAACAATGAAGATACAAAAGAAAATGATAATAAAGAAGAGAGTAATAAAAAAGATGTTAAAGAAGAAGAATGAAAAGAAAAATCAGTTAATGAAGAAAAAGATAATAAAGGTGAAGAGAATCAAACAGAAAAAGAAAAAAATAGTGAAAACAAAATAATATATGATATAAATATAAATTCTGTTAAAGATATATTACTATTATTAGTCGATAACTCATATGATTTTGTTACTTTCGAGCCAGATGAAAGTTATGTAAAAATAGATTTTAGAAAAGAAAAGGTAATAGTAGATACTAGATACATAAAATATCCTATTTACTCAAATATATTAATCAAAGCTAAAAGCCTGACAAAGCTAGAAGTAGAAGAAACTCAAAAAGAACAAACATGATCATGAGAAACTAATCTTAGAAATAAAACTTTTGAGGTTATCTCAAAAGTAGTTCCTTGAGCATTTGGAGAAAAGATGTTTTTAAAGACAAAAGAAAAAAAGAAAAAAGTCACAAAAAAAGAGACTAAAAAAATGAGTCTGTCTCAAATACTTACATTTTTATGAGCTTTGTCATTTATATGACTTATAATAGGTTGATCATTTATAGGTTTTATAGCTCTTAATGCAAAAACAGTAGAAGATGTTAAATTTTTTGCTTCACTATGAATAAACTTAAATGAAATAAATAACTTTATATCATCTTCTATAACAATAATATTTTCTATATTAATGTTTTTGGAAACAGCTCTATTAATAATGCTACTTTTTAAGTTTTTATTAACAAAAAAAGAATTTAAAAAGAAAAAGATAAAGTATTGAATTTTATCTACCATAGTTTTGATAATATCATTTACTACTGCTTCAGCTTGGATGATAATAGATCAAAAAATTAATTCCCTTCCAAATTGGCAAGAGATGGCATTATGAGAAATTCAAATATTTGATAACTCAAAAATAATTAGTGATCAGTTCAATAAAGTATGATCAATAGTACAAGATACTTCCAATCTTATATGACCTGTAGAGCTAAAATTTGATCTTGGTTTTTTCCAAGATAGCCAAGAAGCAAAATGATATACAATAACAAAATATATATGGGATTTCTGATGAGATGATGTTATAGAAACTCCAGAACCAGTTTTGATAAAAGAATTTAATAAAAAATGAATAAATGAAGTAAAACTTACAGTTTTACAAAAAGACTTACAATGACAAGTAGTAGAAAAAATAATAGAGGATATACCAAGTATTAATATATCATATCTGGTAGATATAAGTGAAAGAGACCTTTGAAATGGTAGTAAGCAGGTAACATTTAATGCTTCTCAACTAGAACAATTGTGAAATGTAGAATGGTATTTAATGTCAAATCTAGAAAAAGCTATATCAAAAGATAGTACATATATAACAAAACCAATATCAGAAGAAACTTTGATAGGTATGTATATAAGAAATAGTGATAAAGAATCAGAACTATTGGATAAAATATTTGTAATAAAATGAACTCAAAAGTGAGAAATAGAAGCAGATATAGACTTTGAAAGATGAATTGTGAATGATATGGAGTATACTTTTAGAGTAAAAGATATAGAAAGCTCTGATTGAAGATGATTTATAGAAACATTCAAATGGCAAATATGAGACAAAGAGTATACAAAAACATGAGACCCTGTAGATCCAGTTGGTTCTAGTGAAATAAAACATGAATTTGAAAATTATTGAGAAGAAACAGTTTCTGTTACTATAACAAATAGTATTGGAGACCAAAAAACTATTACAAAAGAAATAGAAATACCAAAAATATTAAAAATAACTAAACCTTTAGATTTGTATTCTGATGATAAATTGATAGAAAATGTAGAATATAAACAAAATCTAAATGAATATATGGTAAATAATATTTGAATACCTAATCAAATGAAATTTGATGCAAGGTTTATAGAAATAGATTCTGATCTTTATACACTAAAATCTGTTGATTGGGATTATGATTCTGATGGCGATAATGATAGCTCTTGAAGAGTATGAGAATACAATTTAAATTCTGAATGAAATCATACTATAACATTAAATGCAAAGTTTGAACACAGAAAAATAGATAATGAAACAATTGAAGTACAACAAAAAATATTTATAGAAGCTGTCGAAAAAGAAGCAATACTTGATTTTATAATAAGCAAAAATAGTGAATATGTACCAGTTGTAGTATGATTTGATGCATCTAGAGCAAAAGTAAAAGATTCAAATATAGCCAAATTTATATGGGACTATGGTGATGGTGAATCAGAAGAAAGAGATGCAGTAGTACCATGACATATATATACAAAAGCTTGAGAATATGATATAAAACTTACTATACTTACTAGTGATGGTAAAAGATATTCAACAACTAAAAGTCTAATACTTAAGCCTAAAGCTCAAACAATAGACATAAAAGCTAGTATGAAAAATGCTCCTGTATATCAATGAATAGACTTTAGCTCTAAATGATCTGATTGACAAATATCTTCATATTTTTGGGATTTTTGAGATTGATCAACTTCTACAAAAGCTAATCCTACTCATGCTTATAAAAAAGCTGGAGACTATACTGTAAAACTAAGGTTAGATTTTACAAATAAGAATGTTTTAGAAGAAGAAATAGAAATAAGTATATATTAATATAAAATTTAAAGGACAGTAATATTTTTAAAAATATTACTGTCCTTATTATTATTTTAAAAATGCCATAGTAAAACCATATAAAAGGAACAAAGCAGAAGTAGATACATTAGTCAAAACAAAAGCCAATCCCCAATTATCTATTAACTTAGACATAATTATTATCTCCTTTTTGGTGGAATAGGATTATATTACAAACAATCCTAAAGTCAAAAAAGAAATTAATATTGTATATATAGCTCTTTTATTTTTCAATTAAAACCTATATCAAGTAAATTATATTTTAACACTTTAGCAAGAGTAACAGGAAGTATTTGTTCTTTTTTTATCGATTCTTCTAAAAATTTCATATTCTCAGAATTATATTCACTTATATATATTCAAGATATACTTCATCTATTTATTCATTTAAACATAGCTTTATTTTGTCATGACTCTCTTACTGGAGGAATAAAAAATATCTTTTTTCAATTAGCTTTATAATCACTTCATCTCCACATAAGATTCTCTATATTTACAGAAACTGTAACCAAAGTACTTTTAAAATCTACCAAAAAACAATTGACATCTTCTCTTAAATATCATGAATCAATATAATAATTTTCTAATATTTCTAGCTCTTCTTTTAGAGTTATTCATACAATATGTATTTTTTTATTATTATTTATTGCATACTCAAAAAGATTTTTAAAAATATCTAATTCATCTTTTGGTGAATAAACTTCACTATACATAGCAAATTTTCAATTTAGATTATTTAATAAATCAGTATTTTCTTTTTTCTTTAATAACTCAGACATAAAAAATACTTCAATATCTCAAGAATAATCACTGTCTAAATAATCAAATAAAAATTTATTATCAAACTTATCAGTTCAATAGGTATTTACTATTTTATCACTATAAACTTTTTTCATTGTTTTTGTTTTTTAATTTATCTAAAAATTGTTGTTTTCATCATGGATAAGTATCACTATATATACATCAACAATAATTTTGCCTATAAATATTATGGTTTTTTGTATATTCAACACTTCTTTCAAATCATTTATTCTTTCTAAATGCTATTTTAAGAAAGTCTAATTTATCTTTTAAATCATATCACCTAAATTCATCATAAGTATTTTGAATAGACCATTTATCTCAAAGTGAAAACATCTTATCCAAATCTTTATGAGGAGAAGTATTCAAAGTAGAAGTCCAATATTTTATTCATAACTTCCTAGCTTCTAATGCACTTCTTTTGAGTCTCATATCATAACATTTAGTACATTTTTCTCATTTTTCTGGAGTATGTTCTAATCATTTTATTTCATTAAAAAAATTATGAACATCATACTCTCCTATTATATATTCAACATCTTCTATTTCACAAATTTTTATCAATTCTCACAATCTTTTATCATGCTCTTTTTTTGGTTGAATATTCGGGTCATACCAAAAACAAATTACTTCATAATCTTTTTTTAAATCCATAATAGGAACAGTTGCATCTGGTCAGCAACATATATGTAATAAGAGTTTGGGTTTATTATTTAATACTTGCTTTATTGGCTTATAACTAAGTCTATGTATACTTGTTATTTTTGATTTATCAGTTAAATATTCTTTATGTTTTTTTGTACCATATCATTTATGATTTTCAATTCATAAATCTGGATAAAGTAATTTATATTGGCTTATAAGTTTGTCTCTAAAAACCTTTGCTATTATTGATGCAGCACCTATTTCAGGTATTTTGCCATCTCAACCGACTATATAGATTGGTTTTTTATTTAACTCATCAAATACATAATTATCGTTTCAATCTATAAGTACAGAAGATATTTTATCATTTGGTATTTTTCTAAGTAATTCTTCTAAGCTTCTACGCATAGCTTCTCTATTTGCTTGTTTTATATTTAAATCATCTATCATATGATTATCCACAACTCAAACTCAAAAAAATATTTTTGGATTTTCTCATCTAGAAAAGCCTACAAGTTGCTCAAATAATTCTTCTCTTTTTTTCTCTGTAAGTTTTTTGGAATCATTTAATTTATCTGTGAAATCTTTTGATAATGGATTATTTGGGTTAAAGCACATACTACAAGCGACTACACTACCAAGCCATGGTCACCTTCATGCCTCATCTATTCATATTTTATATTTTATATCATTTACTTTATTCATTTATATTTTTTACTTTTAAAATATATATTTTACAATATAATAACGACAACTTAAAAATAAACAATAAAAATTATAATGGAGTACAAAATTTTTTGATGTAAAGTAAATAAATATTATACTGATGAGTGGTTAAAATCAGATTATCTAAAAGATAAAGCTGGTATTTTTGTTGCATCTTGTGTAGTTACTGACAAAGCAAAAAGAAAATGGGTAAAATTTGTAAAAGATACAGCTAAAAATATGGAAAAAGATTGAGAAAAAATATATATAAGTTGATGCTGAGCATTCAAAAGATGAGATGCTCAAGATGATTTTTTTGAAATATATCCAGAATTACTAGATCTAAAATGAAAAATAGAAATATTAGACGAAAAACCTAATGAATTAAAAAAAGAAATAAAAAACTCAAAAGAAGAAAGAACACAAAAATTAAAACAATTAAAAAACAAAATATCAAAAATACCTCAAATATATACAAAAAAATTTTTATTAGTGCAAGGAGGTTGTGATAGTTTTTGTACTTTTTGTCTTACTGTTCAAAAAAGATGATGACATTATTTTAGAGACAAGGATGATATAGTAGAAGAAATTAATGAATTTGTTGAGACTTGATGAAAAGAAGTAGTATTAACTTGAGTAAATTTATCAGCTTGGTGATTAAAGCATACAAATGATATTTGAAACTCTAGGTTTGCAGAATTATTAGAATACATATTAGAAAACACAAAACTAAAAAGACTTAGAATTAGCTCAATGTGACCAGAATTTATAGATGATAAATGTTTAGAAGTATTCAAAAATACTAGAATATATCCACATTTTCATTACTCAGTTCAGTCATGATCAAGCAAAATTCTAAAATCAATGCATAGACATTATGATTGAGAATATATGAGAGATCTACTAGAAAAAACAAAAAGATTAAAAAGAAAGGATTGAGTAGAAGTAAGTATTTGAGCAGATTTGATAGTATGATTTCCATGAGAAACACAAAAAGACTTTATGGATACATATAATTTGGTAAATGATGGATTAATAACAAAAATACACGCCTTCCCTTTTTCTGCTCACAATTTGTGAGAAAGTGTTCCTGCATGAAAATTTCCTAATCAGGTGCCTGATAATATAAAAAAAGAAAGGATGTGGGAGCTAGAAGAAATGTGAGATAAAAAGAGAGATGAATTCATAGAAAGAAATATATGAAAAGAGTTTGAAGTACTTATAGAAGTAGCAAAAGAAGATGAAAAAACTGGAAAAATAAAGTGGAAATGATGGACTCAGAACTATATAGAGGCAGATGATAAAACTTTTGAAATAAAATCTTGAGAAATAAAAAGAAATAACATAGTAATATGAGTACTAAAATAAAAAAAGAGAGACAAAAAACTGTCTCTCTATAAAAATACAAGTGATTAGACACTCATAAATTCAAAGTTGGAATAATTTATCATTACAACTTGTCCTCCCATATCTTCAAATATGGATGCTATAGCTTGACAGTTGGTCAAAACCAAACTATCCTCAGCTAATACAACCATAGAAATATAAGCGTGCTGCTTTGCCTTTGGAGTCCCTACAATTTTTTGCAATTCTTCAAAATCATCTTTTGTAGCACCAACCAAACGAAAAGCTCTCATTTTTAGCACCTCCCTTTTTTATGTCAGCTTATAATAGATATTTAACAAAAAAAGTCAATGATTTTTTATTTAACAATTATTGTATGATTATTTATAGATTTATTATCAAAATATTTAACAATATCATATTTACCTAATAAAATAAATATTATTTGAGATAATATATTTTTAAAAATGACAAAAAATGACTGAATAGCTTTTTCTATTGATATACCATTTTTAAAAATAATAACTATTATTTTGATAATATGAATTTTTTATTATTATTTTAAAGAAGAACAAAAAAAACATAATAAATATATTGATTTTTGATTTTGACTAATATTAGCCTGAGCTATATGAAACTGAATAGAAAGGATTTTTTATTGAGAAGTAGTAGATTTTATATGAGTAAAAGGTTTTAGTATATTTAATATTGCAGATGCACTTATAAGTATATGAGCTATAATATATTTAATAGTTATTTTAAAAAATAATAAAAAGTAATATGTCTTGACCTAGAAAAATAAATTTTTCAGATTTATTAGTTAATTCTCTTTGAAGTTTTTTAGCATGAATTATCTGAAGTATAATAATAATTATTATTACATTCTTTTTATCAAATTCATTAGATATAATATCTACATTTGAAACAGCTAGAATAGGTATAAAAACAAGTCCTATTTTTCCCCTAGTACTATCTATAATAACACTTGTATGAACAAGTCTGGCTTCATTTTTGACTTACAAAATAGCAAATATGACTGACTGAGAAAAATACAAAAAAAATATAGTTATATTCTGACAAATAGCATTTTTTCAATTATTAACATATTTATTTTTGGCTCCTGTATATATTTATACATGACTTATAAATTATGACAATATAATGCTTGTTTATATATTTCATGTAATAATAGTTATGTTTGGAACTAACTTGATACTAGAGATTTTAAACAGCTTTAGGTATATTCTTATATGATTTTATGGTAGTTTTCTATGATTATTTTTTAGTAGTATATTTTCTTTATTTGTATTTTTATCTTTTTCATGATGACTTGCAAAACTTATAGTGCTAGCTTTATTATTACCATTGGTGAATTTTTTAATAAGCTTTTTCAAACAGTTATTTGAGTTTATTTATTATTATTATTATAAAACAACTGCCCTTGATCAATTATGAGATATATTTTATCAAGTAGAATTAGAAGATAAAGAAAAACAAAGAGAAGAAGAAGAAAAAGATATTATTTAAATAATAAAATATAAAAATGTTAGAAATAGTAAGACAAACAATAGAGTTTTATATGAAAAACCTAAAAAAACCTAGACAAGAAGACCTAGAAATAAAACAAGAAGATTTACTAAACAACAGATCTTCTTGCTTTGTTACACTATATCACAAAGGAAATATTAGATGATCATGATGAAATGTTAAAGAAATAGAAAAAAATACTGTTTTAGAATTGATAGAAAACACTATACATGCATTAAACAATGATAAAAGGTTTAAAAAAATAACTCTATGAGAATCAAAAGAGTTAAAGATAAGAATAGATGAAATAGTATCTAGAGAAATAATAAAAAGTGAAGATATAAACAAAATAGAACCAACATCTAACTGAATATTGGTTCTAAAAAAAGATTATGAAAAAATGGCATGTATATTGCCAAATATAGATCCAAAAATACTTACCTGAGAAGACTATAACCCTATTTTAAAAGAAAAGTTATGAGAAAAAACCTTTAATCCAGATGATTATATTATATATAAAATAACAACCAAAACAGAAACTGATTATTAAAAAAAATCCCTAATTAGGGATTTTTTTTTATTATTTAATCAATAAAGGATCATCTACATTTGTACAAGCTCATGCTCATCATGTAGGAGTAACACAACCAAAAGCAGAAACACCACTAATATCTCAATCTACAATAGTTGGTTTACTAGAAGTTCAATCAGTATCATCTACATCAATTCATACCTCAAGTCTATATTCATCATCTCAAGAATCACTATCATTGGCCGCTCTATTATCTAGATTACCTTGGTTTTCAAAGTGAGTAGATAATTCATACTCTTGAAGTGGTATAAGGTTTCTATCTTCTGAAACATTATATAAATAATCGAAAACTGAATTTTCACTATTTATCCCAGTCCTACCATCAGAAGGGATTGTTTGAACATAGTTTTCTATATCTCATTCAAAACTAGAAGAATCTTTTGCTGGATAATTACTAGTATCTTGATAAAATTGTTCTACTGCATTTTTTAATGCTTGTATATCACTTATTCTAGTAGAGTCTCTAGCTTTTTGTAATTGAGTTGTAAATACATTAACTGCACCAGTTGCAAGTATACCCATTATAGTAATTACTACTAATAACTCTATAAGAGTAAATCATGATCTATTATTTTGTAATTTCATTTTTTTCAAAAATTATTTTTAAACTAAACATAAATAATTATATTACTTTTTTTTATCAAAGTCAAAAAATTAACACTTTTTAAAACTTTACTTTTAGTCTTTATAATGTATAGCATTTACTGGACATGCAGCTATAGCATCATCAATACCATCAGCATTTGATGTATCCATACCTTCACGAGCAAAAGCTTTTCACTCATCATCTAAATCAAAAACTTCTCCACAAATGGCTACACAAGCACTACAACCAATACATGTTTCATCAACATAAGGAGTCTTTACTTCTTCTGACATATTATATAATAATTTAGTAATTAATATCTTTTACCAAATTATAAAGTTTTTAATAAAAATACAAGCTTAAAATTATAAAAAATTATAATTTTCATGCTTGTATTTTTATTATCCATATTTATGGTCAGTCAAAGTGTTTGTATTCCTTATTTAAGGAAATGTTATTAAGAGCCCGTTTACCAATATTTGAAAAAAGATTATTTTACTAATCAATTCTCAGCAAGTAAACTACCAAGAACTCCTAAAGGCTTTAACGAGTGTAAGGAAAAATTAGATTGACCTGCCACCAATAAAATAGACTCTTATATTATAAAATTATTGTAAATAATTGCAAAATTTGTATAATAAAAAAAGCTAATTTTTATATATAAAATAATACAAAATGTTTGACTATAATCTTATAAGTAAGCCAAAATTTGATATAAACAAAAAATATATTGACTCTATATTTAAAAGTATTTCTAATATAGAAAAAAAGAGTCAATATTGAACCATAAATATAGTATTTTTGGATGATGATAGTATAAAAATTTTGAACAAAAATTACAGAAAAATAGATAAAACAACCGATGTTTTGAGTTTTCATTATTTTGATAGTTTTGAAAAATTACAAAAAGATGATACAGCATGAGAGATAGTTCTTTCTGAATCAAAAATACGTTCTCAATGAAAAGAATTTTGACTTTGAGAAGAATATGAATTTTATAAATTATTGATACACTCTATACTACATATACTTTGACATGATCATGAAGTAGATAGTGATTATTTGATAATGAAAGACTTAGAAGACAAGATTTGGAAAGAAGTATTTGAAAAATAATACTAGTTTGATATAATAGTATCAAGTAATATTTAATATTGGTAAATAATCATATGCAATATAAAATTCCAGTACAAATTGAAAATCAGGATCCTATAATATTTTGATTAAGTGGTAAACAACTAGCTATAATAATGGTCGGTGGTTGAATAAGTTATTCAGTTTTTCAATCATTAGCTCCAGCCGTATGAAACACTGTAGCACTATTCCCTGCTTGAATAATATTATGAATAGCAATATTAATAGCTGTAATAAAAGTTTATGAAATGACTTTTACTCAACTCGTTTTATCTTTTATAAGATACAAGGTAAATCTTAGTACCAGAAAATGGGTAAAGTGAGTAGATAGTTATTCAGCTATGGATATATGATACATAACATACAGTGAATCAAAATCAGAACAAAAAATAGATACCAAATCTAAGTTTGATAAAATAAAAGACTTAGATGAAAACTTGGAAAAAATTTAAAACATAAAAAAATAAAAAGTGAGTGTAAAAACAAACAAAAAAGAACATCCAGATAGTTCTACACAAAGATACCTTCCCTTTTCATGAATAAAAGAAAATATCATGATAATGAAGGACAACAGTGCTAGACTAATTATGAAATGTTCAACTATCAATTTTTTATTAAAAAATACTGACGAGCAAGATGCTATAATAATGAGTTTTCAAAGATTTTTGAACTCACTGGATGCACCTATACAGATAATAATTAGATCCAAAAAGCTTGATATAGACACTTATCTATCGAACCTAAACGACAAGGCACTAAAACAAAAAAATCCACTACTGCAAAATCAAACATATGAATATATAGAATATTTGAGAAAACTAATAGAAGTAGCTCAAATAATGAAAAAGGAGTTTTACCTAGTTATTCCATATGATATGGATAATAACAAAAGTGTAAAAGATGATAGTTTTCTTTGAGTTTTTCAAAGTTTTTGGAAGTCAATAAATCAATGACAAGATATTACAAATATAAAAACTCAACTGAGAAATTTCAATAAAATGAAAAAATGACTTAATTCTAGAGCCAACTGAATCAAAACATGACTAGAAAATATATGAATTAAGTCTGACCCTTTGACAAAACAAGAATTAGTAAAGTTTTTGACTGATTATTATAATCCAAAACTAGATTCACTAGAGACACTATGAGATATAGATAATTACAACATAACAAAATAAAAGATGAAAAAATATTTTTTTTATATAATTGCACTATTATCTAGTGTCAAATACACATATGCAAATGATGCATGACTATTTTGATGAGCATGATTAACTAAAGATGAAATCAGAAGATGAGAAATAAATGTAGACCATGTACCTTGAATAATAAAATGAGTTATTGATTTTTGAATGTGAGTTGCATGAACAATAGCTATGATTTTTATAATAGTATGAGCATATCAAATATTATTTGGTTCTATTGAACAAGATAGATCAAAATGAAAAAATACTATATTTATGGCTCTTATGTGATTTGTTATAGCAAGTTTAGCTTGGTTTATAATAAGACTTATTGTAGATAACTTTGGAGGATAAAACACTATAATTATATAGTGTTTTATTATTTTGTATAAATCAAGTTAATAAAAACATATTTTTATAACCAAAAAAACCAAAAACAATAATTTTTTTATTCATTTTGTTTTGACAAATAGCATTAATTATTTTATAATATTAAGTGTTTAAAATAATAATCTACTAAATATTATGGTAAATAAACCTAATAACTCTCCTGAAATAAATAATAGTATTGAAAATAATACTGAAAATAATGATAAATGAGCTCTGACTAGAATAGCTGAAACTACAAAATCTAAAACTACTAACGCTTTAGGTGCTTTGGTTCTAGCTACTACTCTCAATTTTAGTTCTCCTGCCGAAGCTGCTGAAACCAATATCCCAGAATGAGCTGTACCTGTTGAAATAATTAATGATGCCTGACTTACTGATATACCTTTGGGAGCTAGAAAAGTCAATTTTAGGGATTCAGAAATTTTTATTTGGAAAAATAATGATTGATCTTTTTCTATGAAAGTAACCAAAATGGATCAAAACTCTTGAACTGATGATATTCATTTTGAAGCAAATGTTGAATGAGAAAATTATGTTTTCTCTATTGTTGGTGATGACTATCTTAGTCAAGTATTAGTAGCTGAAAAAGCTCCTGAAAAAGAGTCTCAATATGGTATCAATTATGACAGAATGACTAGAGGTAATTATATACTAAAAAATATAATGCTTAGTGCTGAAAGTAGATTAGCTGAATATATGAGGGATGTAGAAGGTTATGATGAAAATGAAATAAAAATAACTCTTACATGAATGGCTAGATGATTTGCTAGAGACTGAATAACTGCTACTACTTTAGAAAGACTTAGATGAGCTTTTCCAGAAATACTAACATCTCTTTCTTATTTAGATCAAAATAGATTCCCTAATCTTTATAAAATATGATTAACTGAAAGTAATTTACAACAAAGTGAAATTATAGCTGAAAGAGCTGATAATGCAGCTGAAAGAGCTGATGAATGGGAGGAAATAAATAATAAACTATCATGAAATAACTAGTTTTTTGCTTATTAAATATAATTATGATAAGATATTATAGTAATATAACTATAATATCTTTTTTTATGGTTGAATCTCCTAATAATTTTGAAAATTTAAATCCTCAAACTGAATCAAACGAAAATTCAGAATTTTTAGAGTCGATAAATAATGACCTACAATTAATTCCAGAAGAACTTCAAAAATTAGTTCAAAAACAAGTAGAAAGAAGTATTTAATTTAATCAAAAATAATTTAAAAGAATATGAAAAAGATATTTCTGTTTTAACAGAAATATCTTTTTATTGAAAAGGTTTATTAAATAAACTTTAATTATCTACAATACTTTTATTCATTATTATAACATCAAAGAAGTTTCATTCTTTTGTTTTTATATAATTATTATATATTCAAAGTCTTTTAAATCACAATGATTCATATAGACTTATAGCAATATTACTATTTTTATTTACAAGTAAATTTAGATTTAAAATTTCAAAGCGATATTTATTTTTTATATTTTTTATTAATTCTAACATAAGTTTTTTTCATAATCAATTTCATCTAAAATCACTATCAATATATATAGGTCAGATCATAAAATTATGATTTCACTGATAATTGTTTACCCACTGTTGAGAATAAGCTGCATATCATATAAATTTATTATTATATTCAATAATATAATAATTTTTTAAAAAGTTATATTTTTTATATCAATTTATAGTAAAATCAATTTCTTCCTCGGGGTATGTTATTAAATTATAGCTTCATACATCATCTATTAAAGACTTTTTTCTAATATCTATAAATTTTTTTATATCAGCTTCATCTAGAGATTTTATTTTTCTAATTTCTAACATTTAAAAATAAAATTAAAAATTAATCAAAAAAATGTAAATAATCAGGGATATTTTTATTATATTTATGTTTAATATACCTTAAAATATATTTATCTTTTAACCTTTCTTTTTTATATGGTATTTGATTTATTGATTTTTTTCAAAACCATATTCATAACATTTTACTACTTAAAACTTTAACAACTTTTATTCATATTTTTTCAGAATAATTACTTGTAAGATCTATGATATAAAAATCTCATCAAATATCTTTATGGAAAATACTTAATATTTCTCAAATAGTTTTATCTTTATAATTATTATTTATATCTTCATATAAAACGGTATTATTTCTTGTATATAAAAAGTCCAAATATTTAAAATTATCATTATCCGTATAAAAATCTTTATGATCATGAAATGAAATACTGTCTTCTATTTCTAATTTTTTATGTTCCTTATCAATATCTATATTTCATAATATTTCAGTAATCACTTTTTCTATACAATCATCTATATTTAATTTGCAGGATGCTCACATTTCATAAATATTATTTCATTTAAAAAATCAAAAAATATGCGGTAATTGTTTTCAAAAAGAAATATCAAATAAATAAATTTTTCAACTATATTTAATTTCAATTTCATTTATTAAATTTTTTAAATTGGTAGGTAAAGAACTATTTTTTATTATATTTGGGGTTAATTTATTTAACCATAGTAACATTAAACTATCTCTTTCAGAGTTTTCGAACAATGCAGAAAGAAAAGCTTCTTCATAGTTTCTTCAAGCTCATATTCAATTTGAATTTGCATAATATTTTGAATAATCTATATAAGGATATAAAAATATATCATTAGGAATTATTATTTCATCTGTTAATTTTACATTACTTCATTCAGTCTGAAGTTTGTATCATTTTTTAGAATATAATTTATCATTTTTTTTAAATATATTAGCCCCTATTATTTCATTAATTTTTTTATAATTAATTTTCATTTTCATGTTACTACTAATATCATAATCAAAGTATCAACTATCAAAGCGTTCAATTCATTCAACGTAAGCTTTTATTTTAGACAAATAAGAACTTTGTAGGTCACAACCTCAAGATATTCATATATTGTTTTTATATTTATAGATTTTTTTGTTACAAAAATTATATATTCATAAATATTTAAAAATATATTGAGAATTTTTAATTTTTTTTAATTTTAAAATTGGCTTATCTAATCAAGTTTTAAAACTAACCGTATGATTTCTCAAATTATATATATTTAAATTTTTTAAATAAAAATTATTTCATAATTTATTTATCCTATTTAATTTATAATCTAATTTGATTTTTTTATATTTTTTACTTTCAAATAATAATCTTATTTTATATGATTTATTTTCATATATTTTTTCGTTAATATAAAGTACATATTTTTTTCAAATAATATTTTTGATAATATTGAAGTGATTTGATTTTAAATTTGAAAAAAGTAATCAATAATTAATTATCACATCTTTTGCATCTAGTTTATATAATTTATCTGATTCTAATAAATATATACTTTTATATTTTTTTACTTTATTTAAATTTAAGAGTAAAAAGAAAATATTATAAAAAAATATATTTTCTCAATATATAAAAAATCAATTTTTTTTATTAAATATATTATAATCTGATTTATGTTTTTTTATTTTAAAAATATTTTTTATCCTAATGTCATTTAAAAATTTTTCTAAAATATTATCATCTTTTAACAGTGAGAATCACTTATTTATAGTAATAGTTTTTTTTCAAAAAAAATAAGAAATATCTTCTGTCAAAATAAAAAAATGATTGTTTTTGTTTAAATTAGTTTCTATCATGTTTATATTTTTATAAAAAAAGAAGGGAATATCCCTTCTATTAATTTATCTAGTCTGCACAAGAACAAGGTCAAGTACAATTACAAAGAGTAATACTATCTATTTCATCATTTATATCTGCTTTTAAATCTGCAAAAAGATCTATATCTTCTTGTTTAGAAGTAGAATTTGCTTCTAAATTATTTAAATTATTCATAATTTATAAAATTATAATATAAACAGACGAGAGTTTTTATAAGTTTTCTTTCTCACTTTAAATAATAAAATTTATACCAAAAAAGTCAATTTTTTAACTTGAAAAATAATCAAAAAAACCAAAAACAATAATTTTTTTATTCATTTTGTTTTGACAAATAGTATTAATTATTTTATAATATTAAGTGTTTAAAATAATAATCTACTAAATATTATGGTAAATAAACCTAATAACTCTCCTGAAATAAATAACAGTATTGAAAATAATACTGAAAATAATGATAAATGAGCTCTGACTAGAATAGCTGAAACTACAAAAACCAAAACTACTGCTGCTTTAGGTGCTTTGGCTCTAGCTACTACTCTCAATTTTAGTTCTCCTGCCGAAGCTGCTGAGACTAATATCCCTGAATGAGCTGTACCTGTTGAAATAGTAAAAGATGCAAGACTTACTGATATACCTTTTGGAGCTAGAAAAGTCAATTTTAGAGATTCAGAAATTTTTATTTGGAAAAATGATGATTGATCTTTTTCTATGCAAATAACAAAAATGGATCAAAATTCTTGAACTGATGATATTCATTTTGAAGCCAATGTTGCTTGAGAAAATTATGTTTTCTCTATTGTTGGTGATGACTCTATTAGTCAAGTATTAGTAGCTGAAAAAGCTCCTGAAAAAGAGTCTCAATATGGTATCAATTATGACAGAATGACTAGAGGTAACTACATACTGAAAAATATCATGCTTAGTGCTGAAAGTAGGTTGGCTGAATATATGAGGGATGTAGAAGGTTATGATCAAAATGAAGTAAAAATAACTCTTACATGAATGGCTAGGTGATTCGCTAGAGACTGAATAACTCCTATCACTTTAGAAAGACTTAGATGAGCTTTCCCAGAAATATTAACTTCTCTTTCTTATTTAGACCAAAATAGATTTCCTAATTTATATGAAATTGGGTTAAATCAAAGTGCTAAAGAAGAACTATTATTATCTGAGCAAAATTTAAGAGAATCTGAGCAAAATTTAGAAACTGCTAAAAAATTATCATGAAATAACTAGTTTTTTGCTTATTAAATATATTTATGATAAGATATTATAGTAATATAACTATAATATCTTTTTTTATGGTTGAATCTCCTAATAATTATGAAAATTTAAACCCTCAAACTGAATCAAACGAAAATTCAGAATTTTTAGAGTCTATTAATAATGACCTACAATCAATTCCAGAAGAACTTCAAAACCTAGCTCAAAAACAAGTAGAACAATATAAAGAATCCCCACAATCATCAAATGATGAGTATGATTTATTAGACTCTATAGATGCTTTAAAAGCTATAGAGTCTATAAAAGACTCTAACGACTGATATGAAGAATTTATTGATTTATTAGATAACTCTGAAAACTTAAAACCATTATTTACAAAAATAATATTGGAACAAGTCGCTATTAATAATTATATAAAAGAAAACTGATTCCCTATTAATCAAGAAACTCTAGATGCTTTTAATAATAATTTTTGATTGAAAATAAATTATATAAAAGAAGATACTGTTGAAAAAAAAGAGGATTCAGTAGAAAATAATCAAGATTCAGTAGAAAATAATAATGAAGCCAAAGAACTATATTTAAAAACTTATGAAAGAATTAAAGAAATTGAAACTGAAAATGAATATTTTAATAAATTAAAAGAATTATTTGAAAAATTAAATAATAATGAAATAGATGTAAAAGAAATAACAGAATTTCTAAATTCATTAGAAGAAGAAAAATTTTTCTGAATTTTAAAAGAAATACAAAATTATGATGATTTAAATAATACAAATATTTTTAATTGATTTAAGGATGCTATTATAAGTTCATGAAATAGTAATATTATATTAAAAATAAACAAATACGAACAATTAAACTCTCCAGAAAAAACTGTAGACATATTAGATATAACAGACTCCGAAACAGCTAGAATATATGCTTGATTGTGAACAGAAAATCCAGATATAAATTGAAATATATTTAAAAACTGAGATATAAGTATAGATATATCAAAAAGACCTCCTCAAAGAATACTTTGAGATGAAAATTTTAATATAGAGCTAGATTTACCTATATGAGATTTTTACCCTGCTATATTAGAACACGAGAGAACAAAACAAGAAATCACACCAAAACTAGATAGTGTTAATATATTATTACAAAATAAAGAATATATTGATGATATGCTTGGTTCTAACCTTAATATATCTCAAATAAAAACAAATCTAAAAAATACTCTTAATATAAAAACAGACTTTATAAATACAAAAGAAGACTTAAGTGATACAAATTTAGCAAACTTAAAAAATGAGTTTGAACAACAATTGAGTCAAAACGACGAAAAACTCCAACAAGCACTTAGAGAAAAAATAAACGAATACAAAAGAAAACTAGAACAAAAAGACAAGCTAGCTCGTGAAACATACAATTTTTTGAAATCTATTGGTTTTGATAAAATACCTCAAAGTGTTACAAACAATGTGATACAACAACTCAACTCCAATTCTTGACTTAGAGCTAGTCTAGGTTTGAATACAAATATAGACTTAAAAAATGGTATTTTATGATTTGACAGTGACTTTGATGAAAATAGTATTTCATCACAAGAAAAAGCTGACTTTGCTAAAGTATTCAATGTAATGATAGCTTGAAATGAAGAGTGACCTATAAATATAGATGCTATATTAAACGATAGATGAACACCTATAAGTGATTATACAGTCTTTGAAAATCACCTAGAATCAAACAAATTAAGAGATGCTTGATTGGCAAACAAAATAATGATAGATAATATTAAAAATTATAACAATGAAAACAAATAAAAGGATAACTAAAATTAGTTATCCTTTTATTTGTTTTTCTATACTAGTTCTTAATCTATTCAAAGCTTCCAAAAAATCAAAGTTTTCAAAATCAAAATATATTTTTCATTCATCAAGACCATTTGATAAATTCATATATCAAATTCTTTTTTCTATTATAGTCTCGACTATTTCTATTGTAGTATCTTCTGGTATCAAAAAATATTCATCAAAAGTATCTTTTAATAATTTTTGCTTTTGAGGATATTTGAACTCTATAAAACCAAGTATAGAATTAACTGCTTCTCAAGAGTCTTCTACTAGTTTTTTAACCAAAAAATCTAGTTGAGAATATTCTAATTTATTAGCATCAAAATCTTCTTCCAATAAAACTTTTATATAAGAATCATTTATATCTCAAACACTAATATTTGGATTATTTTCCAAAAAAGTATTTAAATCTTCAAAGTTATAGTTTTCTATCTTTTGATCTTTGTCTAATTCATCAAAACTTCAAAACACTTTTACTCTATTATCCATAATAATATTTTAATTATAGTATATAATTTTTATTATTTATAACCAAATTGTATTATAAGTCAATTATTAATATTAATAATTTATATTGTATGCTATATTTTTTATTTGAAAAATACTATTTATAGATATAATCTTATAAATTATATTCAAAACTAAAACTATGGATAACCTAATATATAAATGGACTTTTTCTGACAACAAAAATAGAGGTAAATTTTGGTACATTATAGCTATATCAGTAGTATTATGAATTGCCATATGGTGAGTATTGACAAAACAATACTGACTTACTTTTATAATACTCCTAGTTGCATGAATAGGATTTTTTATAGAAAACAACTCTTCAGAAAATATAGAGGTCCAACTAAATGATTTATGAATAAAAATATGAGATTATTTCTATGACTATAATAAAATAGAAAAATATTGATTTATCTATAATTGAGAGAATGCAGAGTACCTAAGAATATACATAAACAAATCTGGACTCAAAAAAATAGATCTAAAAATAGATAATAAAATATGTAAAGATTTAAAAAATATTTTAAGTGAATATTTATTAGAAGAAGAAAAAACTGAACTAACAAGCTCAGAAAAATTAATTAATTTTTTAAAACTATAAAATGAGAATACTAATATCAATAATATTTAATGCTCTTATATTATACTTACTTGCATATTTTTTATCAGAAAATGCAGCTCTATGAGTTGAGTCTTGAATAATAGTAGAATGATGAGTATTAACCTACATAATAGGATGAGCTATACTATGAATTATCAATGTAGTTATTAGACCAATATTAAAAATATTATCTATACCTTTCTTTTTTATATTTTTGTGATTGGTAGTATTATTTATAAATGCAATTATTCTATGGTTATTTGATTATATATTTAATCAAATACTGATAGTTCCTGGTATTTCTTATGATATAAATTGAACTGTTAATTTTATAATTGCTGTTGCAATTTTTACAATTTTGAATATGTTTTATACGTTATTATTTAATAAAAAATAGAAAAATGATTGAATTATTAAAATTTAGTGAAGTTATATTAGCTGTGATGTTAATTTTTGTAGTATTAATACAAAATAAAAATGTTACACTTAGTCTTACTGACATGAGTGGTGGTATGTGACAAGCTACTAAAAGATGACCTGAAAAAATACTTCATAATGCTACTATTGTTTTAGGTTCACTTTTTGTATTAAATTCTTTGGCTTTATACCTAGTTATATAATTTAGTTAACATTTATGTTTATAAAAAAACTAAGCAAACTTAAGAAATACTTATTTTTAATAAGTATTCTATTTTTGTTTTTATCGTCTATTCATCTTTTGTATACATATCTTTATGAAGATGCAAAAACAGTCCCTGTAGAATGAGGGGCTATTTCTGAGTGACTTATTTGAGTCTTCCCTAGTCTAAATCCACTTGTACCATTGTCTTGAAACAATGAATATGTAGTTAGCCTGCTTTATAGAAGTCTTTTAAAATATGATGTAGAACAACAAAAAGTAGTATGAGATATAGCAAACTGTGATATAGAATCTATATCTAGTGTAGAATGTTATATAAATGAAAATGCTTATTGGTCTAACTGAGAAAGAATAACATCAGATGATATAGTAGCAACATTTGAAAAAATAAAAAATACTGAATCTAATCTAGTTATTAGCTCATTACTAGAAGATATTGAAATACAAAAAAATGGAGATATTATAATATTTAATAACTCCAAAAACGACATAAATGCTCTTAACATATTTTTTCAACCTATAGTAAAAAAAGAAATATTAGATAATATATCAGATGAAGAAGTAAGTTCTAGCTTTAACAAAACAGATTGAATATATTCTGGTGACTTTGTTGTATCAAATATAAGCTCTGACTCTACTATATGAATATCAAAAATAATACTAGATAGAAACCCTTATTTTGATAATTGAAATATATCAAAACTTACACTTAATATATTCCCTGACACTCAAACTTTTTTAAAAAATAGACAATCAGTAAATATTTTTAATGACAATGAAAATATAATTGGTAATTCAGCCCCTAGGTTGGCCAACCACAAATACACTGTTCCTCAATTTGTCTGATTATTTATAAACAAAGAAAATATATCTAGTTATAACTTAAGAACTTTTATATTAAATGAAATAAATTCTCAAAACTTGACTTCCCTATTATGAGAAGAAAATTTCAAAAAAATAAATAATCCCTATATGCAATGAGATGATATAAGCTCAACTCCAAATAATAGAAATTTTGAAGAGATTATGGATTCTCTATGATATAAACAAAAATCTAGTTATATAAATAATATATCTCAAAAGCAAAATAATACAGTATCGGGAGAAGTACAAATACAAGAATCTGATTTGGAAGAACTTAGTATTGATGATTATCAAGAAGATTCAAATGTTATAACTTCACCTAACTATGTAGAAAAATATAACTTCGTAACAAAAGATAATATATTATTAAAATGAGATGTATCATCTTGAGTTGATGGAGTATATGTAAACGACTATAAGTTACAGTGATTTAATGCTTGAGATAGCGTTTTTAATTATAGATTATTAGAATCATATGATTCTATATCAAAATGAGAAAACCAGTACAATATATATTATGAAACAAACTGAGAAAAAGAATTAGTAGATCAAGTTGTTTTTTATTATAGCGAAGATCAACAAGAGCTAGAAGAATATAAAAATGGATTAGTTGAAGAACTATACACTAAAGAAATAACACAACAAAGAGAAGAACAAGAAAACAATAGATCAACACAAGAAGAAGAAAATTTAAATAAAGAAGAGTTAGAAAAATATAATAATCTAGATGATAAATTGTATTATAATGAATCATTAGAACCATTTACATTGAGTTTATATTATCTAAACTCACAAAAAGATTTAGAACAAACAGCAAAATTCATTCAAGACTCTCTTAAATCATTATGAATAAAACTTGATCTAATTCCATATAGTATAAAGGACATATGATCTATTATTAATGATAAAAAACAATATGACCTTATATTGACTTGAATAAATTTATGATATTTTGATTTCAATATTTTTCCTTATTTTCATTCTAGTCAGGCAGATGATTGATATAATTTTGCAAACCTAAAAAGAACTAGTTTAGATTTACTACTTGAAGAATTAAAATCTAATATATATTGAGAAGACAAAATAAATGAAATACAAGAAAATATATTAGAAATACTAAAAGAGGAACAAGTTATAAAAACTCTCTATACACCAAAAATAAATCTGCTTATAGATAAAAATATAAAAAATACTAAGTTTATAGATTCAATACCTAATAAATCACTTAGATCTTATATAATAAACCAAGCTTATATAAGAGAAGAAAGAAATATAAACTTAGAAAATAAAAATATATTGGGATTCTTTAAATTCCTATTTAATAAACTATATGAATAACGAGTTAAAAGACAGAGTAATACTACCTGCTTGGAAAATAATAAAAGAAGATATAAAAATCAAAAAATTTTATTTAATACCTGGACTTCTATCAATAATATTTTTAACATGATTACTTGTATATCAAGTAATCTATACATATGTAGAAATATTTTGAAATAACAAAGAAGAGGTATTACAAATTATTTTGAACTTTTTACAAGCTGATTATTGAATAGAAATACTTATAATATGATTTATATTTATAGCAATCTATATATTTATAACTCCAGTATTTGAATGAGGACTAATAAAATATATAGATTGTAAAAATAAATGAGAAGATATATGTAGTATTGATGCTCTATGACAATGAATATACAAATTTTTACCACTATTCAAGTTTAATAATACTTTTTCTGAGTTCAAAATAATGAGTATATTAAACTTTTACTTATTCGTTCTTAGATTTATATGAATAGAATACATAAAAGCTCTGACATATTTATTTTTAGTTATATTTTTTGTATGATTTATAATTAATATTCTTTTGGTATATGCCAAATATACTATAATGCTAGAAAATAAATGAGTATTTGAATCAATATCAAAATCTGCAAAAATAGCTATATTAAATATAAATAATACAACAAAATTATATTTTTTAATGTTATGATTAAATATAAGAGTAATAATTAACTTTATAATATTTTTATTCTTCCCTATAGCTATAGTTTTAACATTATGAATTATAAGTAGTCAATTCTTACTAATACTAACAGTTACTATACTATCAATAATATTTTTGATACTAATAGTAGTTGTTTGATATCTGACAGCCGTTTTAGAAGTATTTAAAACATCTATATGGTACTATGCATACAAAGAAGGTATAAAAAGAGATGAGGACGAAAAATAACAATAAAAAAGGACCTAATTAATTAGGTCTTTTTTTATTTATAATCTAAGAAATGTTTTTTATAATAATTGATAGAATATTCTAAGTTTTGTAAAACTCTTTCCTTGTTACCTACTTTTAATTCACTTGGTCTAACTTTTAATGATATAAATCAATTATATCAAGCTATCCTAAGTTTCATCAAAAAGCTTTCAAGTGGTAAATAAGATATTCATCATCCAGCATTACCTGGTAATAAAAATGATTTGGGTCACTTCTTATCACTCAAATAAATATTTCTAACACTAGATCATAATACTTTTTGAGCTTTTAATATATCATTTGAAGATGATGAATCTATACTAGATAAATCTAGTGCTGTATCACCTGTAACTCTTTTTATATCATACAAAGAAGCATTTTTATACTTAGGTATAACAAATAATAAAAATTCTGGTTCTACATTTTTGATAGCTACTCAAATATGAATATCTCTTTTAACTCTTAATAAGTACTTTGTAAACCATGTACTAGATTTATCAGAAATATGAGGAGGAGAAAAAGTTATAAGTTGAGATCAAAGAGTTTTAGATATTCTAACTATTTTATCTACCTTTTTTTCATCCATTCACCCTGTAGGAGCAGTTATAGATAAAACTGGTATTCATATAGATTCACTTAATTCCTTTAAATAATCTTCATCCCACATATCATAATTAAGCTTAGACATTGATAAGTCTATACCATCGAATCAAGCTTCTTTTGCAAAACTAAAAATTCTATGTAGTCAGTATCAATTAAGAGATGCAGTTGATAATAAAATCACAATAAAATTAATTATAGACTAATATATTAAATATATAATAACATATTATAAGATATTATACAAAAAAAAGTTAAAATATATAGTAGATTATTTTCTGATTTAATTTTTAAAACAAAAAAATACTTCAATCTATTATTATCATAAATCAAAGTATAAGTATTTTCTAAATGGTGAGTGATGAGGGATTTACCTAAAGGGCATAAACTTCTCATCCCTTATTATTCTTCAAAATAAAAAGCTTAAGGTTTAACTTAAGCTTTCTTTTTGTTATTCAAATGGTGGGTGATGAGGGATTCGAACCCCCGACCCCCTGCTTGTAAGGCAGATGCTCTCGCCAACTGA
>JASMTS010000003.1:0-70002 GCA_041694155.1 Candidatus Altimarinota bacterium
TTTTTTTCTGTAGAAAATCATTCTCTTGCTTCTAGTACCTTATTTAAAAACAAATCAAGTTTATTTTTATAAGGAACATTTTCCATTTGTGGTGCAACATCATATGCACTATAGTCAGATGTATATGTAATAGATATACCAGTCAATCATACTATAAATATAATAGATATAACTAATATATTATATAATTTTTTCATGATAAAAAAATATAAACAGAATAAAATAGTAAATTAAGTATACAATTAGTGATAAATATTACTATAAAAATATAATAAAATCTTTTGACTTTTATATATAATGTATTATAAATACGAAACATTTTTTAATCAAAAAAGGAGATAAAAAATGAATAATAGTAATTCTAATAGCAGTGTCTTCAATGAAGAAGGAAAAATAAGGCCTGAAATAAATTCAATAATTCAAATGAATATGGTTTCACAAGAGGTAAAAAATAAATGCGAGAGAGCAGGAATAAAAAAATATGTTCCTGATCCAAACCAAAGGCATATTATATACAAAACCATTGCAAAAGACAAAACTGAAGAAGAATTAACAAAATTTTTTAGAGGTGAAATAAGTTTGAAGCCATCTAAAAAATAAAACTATTATTAATGTTAAAGCAGCTATTATGCTGCTTTTTTTTTGATTTTAATAATAAAATTATTATAAATAATAGTAATTTAAAAATAATAACAAAAAAGTGATACAAAATTTTGAATTACTAAAAAAAGAAAAATTAACAGACAATGTTTATGAATTGATATTCAAATCAGAAAAAGAGTTTGAGTTCAAATCATGACAGTTTATAACATTTTTACTTGAAGTATGAGGTAGAGCTTATTCAATACTAAAAGCAAATTGAAAAGAAATAACACTAATAATAAAAAAACGGGAAAAGTCTCAATGATGAAGATGATGAAGTATATATTTATGTGAATTAAATAATTGAGATATAGTCAAGTGAGTATGACCAGCATGACATTTTGTACTACAAAACAATGATAATAATAAAATATTTTTTGGTACATGAACATGATTTGTACCACTTTATAATCAAATAATAAACTGACTAGAAAATTGATTAAATAACAAATTCAAACTTATATTCTGAACAAGAGAAGAAAAAGATTTATTTTACATAAAGCAATTAAATAAATTAAAAGAAAAATATTTAAATTTTGATTTTGAAATTTATACAAGTAGTGAAAAAAATAACTATAATAAATGATATGTGACTGATTATATATCAAATAATGATATAAATAATTATAATGAAGCATATCTATGTTGAATACCATTAATGATAGATTCAGCTAAAGAAAAATTAATAAAAATATGATATAAAGAAGAAAATATTTTTACAGAAAAATACTAAAAAAAGATTAGATTAATGAATCTAATCTTTTTTTAGACTTATATATTTTATAAACTCATAACCAACCTGAAACAAAAAGTATCATATCACTAAGCATTCATGCTATAGAGTTTCAAAAATAATTATATATAAACCACATACTAACTATAAAAATAAATCATATTTTAAGCTTGATTCATTTAAAATAAAATATCAAAAAAACTGATAATATTGAATTAAAAATAGGTATAAAACTCAAATAATTATTCAAGTCAACAGTTAAAAATCCTATAACTATATAAGAAATTAACAAAAAAATAAAAAAAGTTTTATTTTGTTTATACTTATAAGCAAGATAATTTTTGAAAGTATCAAAAAAATTAATAAATGCTGCCGGCAATAAAGACAATAACATAAAATGTATTCACCATAAAAAAGAAGCTAGTATCATAAAAATAAGAAATATATTATCTTTTTTTGATACAAAAGCTACTATTGTTAACAAAAGTGCCATCAATCATATAGATTGTGACACTGGGTTATCCATATATATATTTAAATATTTATCTATCATACTACAAAACCATTTCTAATACTCATAAACTATTCTTCATAGCGAAGTCTAAGTTATTCATATGTTCATCTTTTGCATCATTATCAGCTCAATCTGATACTCATTTAATAACAACACATTTATCAAGTGAATTATATTCTCTAGCAACAGACAATACTGAAAATGCTTCCATTTCACAAATATCAGCAGCATAATTATTTCTTAATTCATCAATTTTTTCATCATTATCTATAAATTGATCACCAGTAACACAAACTCAATTTAAAACTAATCAAAATTTAGTTAAATCTATGTTTTCTCATATAGCATATTCTAAAAATATAGGATTTTTGGCATAATCGAGATGATCTCATTCAAATGGTAGATAAATGTCATGCTGTATAAAAGTATTAGGTATAAAAACATCTCCAACTTTTACATCCATATTGCTTAAACTACCTGCTATTCATATATTTATCAACTTATCCACTTCATAATTTTCAAACACATATGTTGTAGCAATAGCCGATTGAATCTTTCATATTCATGATAAAACCAAAACTATATTTTCTTTTTCTCAATTTGATTCCCTATTTCATTCATACACAGTTATATTTTGTAATTTTTTTTCTTCTTTTAAGTCAAACTTATCAATTATCAAATCAGCTTCTTGCTTCATTGCTGTTATTATAACTTTTGTTAATTCCATTTTAATTTTTATTAAATAAATTATTTACCTGAACCTGAAGTATATCATTACAATTTGAATATAGATAATTACTTGTAGAATATTTATCCCAAACACATTGATTTAATATTCAATATCAATAATAAAAATACAAAAAAAGTATAAATAAAATAACAATAATTATACTTAAAGCTTTTTTGTGTTTTTTAAAGAAATCTGTGTCTTCAATAATACTCCACAATATACTTCTCTCATTATTAGTTTTCATATCCTAAAAACATTTTATATTAATTAATATAAAACTTATATTATAGGATAATTATTTTTTGTAAAGTAAACTTGTAAAACTAATACTTTTTTATAAACTATTTTAGTATTTTTTAACCTAAATAATTAAAATGAATTCATATTTAGTATTGATGTTTTCATTCTGAATAATTACATTTGTTATCGGAATGCTAGTAATCCCCTATTTTATAAATTTCTTGGTTAACTTCAAGCTTTGAAAACAAATAAGAGAAGAAGCTACTGTATGAAAAGCAGTTGAATTTTTAAAACTCCATAAGAAAAAGACTTGAACACCAACTATGTGATGAATAATAATACTTATAATTACTTTTGTTATGGTATTATTTAGTATTATTTTTCAAAAATTTTGAATAATAAATAATAGTCTATTAAATCAAAGAGAAACATACTTATCTCTATTCACATTGGCTTCAGTATGATTTTTATGAATGATTGATGATTACATGAATATAAAATGAATATGAAGAACAAAATGAATCTCAGCAAAATTTAAAATGGCCTGGCTGCTTTTATTTGCATTATTAGGTTCTCTATGGTTTTACTTCAAGCTTGATTGGTGAAGTGTTGCATTAAACCTATGAGTTTGAGAATGAATAACTTTATGATTATTTTTTATACCCTTATTTATATTTGTTATTATTGCTTCAGCAAATAGTGTAAATATAACGGACTGATTAGACTGATTAGCAGGGTGATTACTATTATTTGCTTACTCAGTATATGCTTATATAACATATGATCAATGAATGTTTTTATTATCAACACTATGTATAACTATAATATGAGCATTAGTTGCATTTTTATGGTTCAATGTTAAGCCGGCAAAGTTTTATATGTGAGATGTTTGAAGTTTGGCATTATGAGCTAATTTATGAATAATGGCGATGCTTACAAATACTATATTTATATTATTCGTAGTATGAGCTATATTTATATTTGAAACATTATCAGTTATAATTCAATTGACTAGTAAAAAACTTAGAAAATGAAAAAAAATATTCAAAATAGCACCATTTCACCATCACTTAGAAGCTATATGATGGGATGAAGAAAATGTAGTATTTAGATTATGGCTAATATGAATAATATTTTCTATATTTGGGGTAATGTTTTATATATTACAAAAATAATTTTTAGATTAATAACAAAATAATGAAAACAAAATTAATAATATTATTAATAGCATTTGTAGACTTGCTATGAATATGAATATTTGTACCTATATTACCTGAACTTGCGAAATACTTTGAGGTTAGTGCCCAAAGTATTTCTTTTGCCTTGGTTGTATATTCATTTTTTTCATTCATAGCAAATCCAATACTATGACAATTATCAGATAGATATTGAAGAAAAATAATACTATTTATAACTGTAGTATGAATATTTTTATCAAACTTGGTTATATCAATAACAGATATTTTTTGGATTTTTCTATTAGCTAGAATAGTTAGCTGATTTGTATGATGAAATGTAACTATACTTCAATCGATGCTATCTGATATAGCAAAAAATAAAAAAGAAAGAATGTCTAACTTATGAATGATCTGAGCTATTTTTTGACTGGCATTTATAATATGACCTATTTTTTGATCTATTTTAATAAACTATTGAGTGAAAGCACCATTTATTTTTATTACATTTTTAGCAATGCTATCAATGTTTATAATTTATTTCTTTTTGGAAGAAACTAATACAAAAAAAATAAAAAATAGAAAAATAAAAATAAATCCAATAAAAAATATATTATGACACTTAAAAAATTGTAATATAAGAATATATCTAATATCATTTTTTATACTAATGCTCAGTACATCTATGTTCAAATGAATGATTCCATTATTTTTGAATGAAAAATTTTGAGTAGAATCAACTCAAGTATGATATATTATGGCATGAGTGTGAGCAATAGTATTTTTTAGTCAAATGGTTTTATTAAAATATTTTTGGTTAAAATTCTTTAACCTAAAAACTCTTTTTATGTTAGTTAATATAATAATATTTATATTATATATAAGTCTTAGTCAGATGAACTCTCTAGTTTTATTTTTGTGAGTTTTTTATATATTGATAATATTTACATCTATTATTAACCCAATATATGCATGAGAAATAGTAGATTCTACTGAAGAAAGTGATAGATGATGAATAATGTGAGTATTAACTTCACTTGTATCTATAAGTATGTTTATATGACCTCTTATTTCTTGAACACTTATAGACTATAATATAAATATTTTTATATGAGCTGTTATTATTACTATCTTAAATATAATAATATTGCCAAAATTATATAGATTATCAAAATAAATATGTGATTTAAAATGATAAATGAAAGTTTTGAATGTCAAAACTGTAAAAAAATAATACCAAAACATCCGGAATGAAGTGCTCGTAACCATTGCCCTTTTTGTCTTTATTCAAAACATCTAGATAAAGATTACCCTTGAGATAGAAATAGTGAATGCTTATGAATGATGAAACCAATAGATATAGACCATAAAAAAAACAAATGATGGATGATAAAACATAAATGTGAAAAATGTGATAAAGAAATACTCAATAAAATATCAATAGATGATGATTTTTTGAGTTTTGTACAAAAAAGAAACAAAAATTAATATTTTTTGTTTCTTTTTTATTTAAATGATACAATAAAAAAGATTATTTTTAATATTTCAAAATGCTATATTGAATTTTAAATGCTATTATATCAGCTATATGAGATAATGTATACAAAAAATCAGTTATGTTATCAAAATGAAAGATTTCAGATAAATATTACCAATTTATAGGAAATCTATTTATGCTTATCTCATTACCAATAGCATATTTATACTTTAGTTTTGAGGGTGTAAGTATAAGTATTATTGTATTATTAATATTTACATCTATTTTAAATATTATATGAGAGCTTTTTGAGCAATATGCTTATAAAAATGAAAAAATGAGTATATTAATACCATATTGAGAATTTCAATCTGTTTTTACTATAATAATTTGATTTATTGTATTCTCAGACTCTTCTTTCATAACATTTTTATTTGCTATATTAGCTTGAATAACTCTTGTAATATGATGATTAAACTTTAAAAACTTAAAATTTAATAAGTATTGTTTAGCTCTTACTATATCATCACTATTATATTCTATAAAATTTATACTATACTGATTTATACTTATTCAATTAACTGAATTTTCAGTTATGTTTTATACTACACTTATAAACTCTATAATACTTTTTATAATAATATTTTTATCAAATGAGTTAATGCATTATAAAAGAATGAATAAAAAAATGTCTAGTTTTATATTATTAGAAAATATAATACGGATTACAGTAACTTTTATAACATTATTTTTGATAAAAGAATTATGATTAGTACAAGCTGTTATGATAGGTATGATATATTTGGCAATAAGTATGATTTTTGCATTTATATTTTTTAAAAATATACCTACAAAAAAAGAACTAATTGTAACTATTCTTGTTACTACATTTATATGACTATGAACTATATTTTGATAAATATAGTTCATTTTTTATTTGAGATATAAAAATATTATTTATAATAAAAAATAAATTATAAATAATAAGATAAAAATGATAGAATTAGAAAAAATTATAGATAAATATTATAAAAAAGATGAGCCTATAATAATAGCATGTTCAACATGACCAGATAGTATGTTTTTGGTATATGAATTATTAAAAACAAAATATTCAAAAAATATAGTAGCATGTTATTTTAACCACAAATTGAGAGAAGAATCTGATAAAGAAGAAAAGTTTTTAGAAGATTTATGAAAAAAACTTTGATTCAAAGTAGAAGTAGCCGAAGCAAAAATAAAAGAAATAAGAGATAAGTTATATCCAAATAAATGATTAGAAGAACTAGCTCGTGAAAAAAGATATGCTTTTTTGAATGCTATACTAAACATATATCAGAGTGATAAACTAATTACTGGTCATCATTTAGATGATAGAATAGAAACTTTTTTATTTAATGCAGCAAGATGAAGTAAACTAACTTGACTTATAAACATGAAAGAAAAATCATGAGCTATTATAAGACCTCTTATAAATACCAAAAAGAGTGAAATAATTGATTATCTAGATAATTATAGTTTAGACTATAATATTGATGAAACCAATTTTGATACAAAAATTACTAGAAATAAAATAAGACATGATATAATACCTCAATTTGAACAAATTAACTCAAACTATAAAAACAATTTTAATAATCTAATAAAATATTTAGAAGAAATAAAAGATTTAATAGATAATCAAGTAAAGGATTTTTTGTATGAACAATGAGTAGAAATATTTAATTCAAAAAAGTATAAAATAAATACATTAGAAATATATTGATATTTTTATATTGATGCATTTAATAAGCTAGAAAAATTGATACAAAAAGAAGTAATAAGACATATTTTTTATATAAGCAATAACAAATCAACAATATGATTAAGTGAATCAAATATAAATGAGGTAATAAAATTTATTAACTGAAAAAATAATAAAACAAAAAAAGAAATAAAAGACATGAAACTAAAAAAAGAAAATGAGATTATTATTTTTGAATAATAATCTCATTTTTTATATAGACAGATCTATGCTTGCCACCTCTAATAAGTCACTGTGTTCATTTTTTATTTTTTGTTTTAAAAGTGAAGACTTAATATTATTTTTAATTGCATTTAAAGTCTTAGGTCATACAATACCTGCTCATACATCATTTGATGTTGAAACTACATCATTATCAATTTGAAATGCTATAACAGATTTCTTTGTTATATCTCAAAATATTGCAGTATCATCATAATCAAAATATCCTAATTCTTTTAGTGTTAATTGTAATTCCCTTACCTTTACTGAAACACTTCATTCTCTAAGATTTCAAATAGATTGGATTCTTTCATTTGCAGCTTTTTCTGCATATTTTTCTAGTTCTTTATATTTTTGTTCTAATTCTTGTTTTCTCTTTTTTTCTTTTAATTTTTCTTGCTCTATTTTATATTTTTCTTCGTATTCTTTTATTTTTTCTTTTTTAATATTTTCTAAATAATCGTTATAAGTATTTTTTATAGAAGCTCTTGTTTTTGGTCAAAAATATCATGCTCATGGAGATGATTCATTACTAACTATATTATTATCAATTTGGTAATAATATATTGGATCTATAAGGTCATCATAATCACCTGAAATATCTCATTTATATAATCACATTTCATACATTATGTTTTGTAATACTTTTACTTTTCACTTAGTATCAACAAATGAATCAAATATAGTTTTATCATATGAAATAGATTTTATATAATCATCTGCTTTTGAGTCAAAATCACTTGAATCAGAATTTATATTACTTTTTTCTTCTTTTATTTCTTTTTTATCTACTACACTTTTATTTTCATCTTTAGAATCTTCTTTTTTTTCTAGTATTTTTTTTGTTTCTTTTTTATCAAAATCTCAATTAAAATACATTTTTTTAAATAATCATCTAGTTTTTACTCACCAATACCCTGCTCAAAGATCATATTTATTATTAATAATTTGATTACTTAATTGAAAATCAAAAACTATATCAATAATTTCATCATTATAATTTCAATCTATATTTCAACTATAAAATCACAAATCTTTAAAAAAACTTTGTAATTTTTTTACTTTATTGATATCTGATCAAACTCAAAGAGAATAATCAAATATATCATTTTTCTTTTCAAGTCATGATGTAGCCCATTTTGGAGATAAAACATTATTATAATCGATAGTAGTTTTGGAATTTTTATCAACTACATATCACTTAACAGTTCTTTTACCCCAATATAAAGCTCTTTGTAATCATTCATCTCAATATCACATCCAAACATCTATTCTATCATGATTATATCACCTTACTCATGCTTGTACTATAGCTCATCATCTATCTTCTACAGAACCTATACCAAGTCATTCTAAATATATTTTTGTACCAAAATTATAGGTCTTTGGAGCAGCTAACATTCATGAGTATACTGATTTTCAGCTAGCTCATGCTATTCATTGTCAATTTAATCTTTTTTCAGACTCATAATCACCAGTTAGATATTTTTCTTGATTAGGTAATGGTGAATAATAAGCTGTAACTACATAATAACCAGAGTCATTCTTTGCTGAAACTGTGTTAAGAGGCAATAAACCTATTATAAAAGCCAAAACCAAATTAAAACTAATTATTTTTTTCATCAAAAATTATATAATATAATAATATTAAATAAATTTTATCACAAAAATTAATTTAAAACAAACAAACAAACATTTTTATTTTAAAAAATAATATGATACTATATTAATATTAATAATAGTAATAATAGTATCATATTATGGGACTGAATAATTTTAATGATGATTATTGAGTATTAAAATGAAATAATGTATTTAATAGAGATGTTAATTTAGCAACTAATTATTATAAATCAAGTATAGATTCATTATTAAACATTTGAAATAAATCTAATTATAAATCTAATTGAAAAATGTATCTAGAGTACCTAAGAGGCATACAGTGAATTTATGAAAATAGCTTATATACAATAGATATAGAAATACTTTGATTTTTATCTAATTTAAAATGAGCATATAATATTACGGAAGAAATTTGAAATAAAATATTTAACTTTATTAATATTGATATAGAAATTCTAAAAAATACAGTTAATAAAATGTCAGATTTATGAATAGAAATAAACATTAAAAATTTTGTAAGTTTTTTTTATAAATTAAACTATAATATTTCTGATTATGAACTTTTTGTATTAAAAAAATTATTAAAAAAAGATCATAATTTATTAAATAATGATACATTTCTAAAAATTTTTTTTAATGATTTTTATGATATAATTTTATCACTTGAAGAAATTTGAAAAGAAATAAATATTATCAACATAATTGATTACAAAATTATATTTAAAAGCAGACCATTTAAATATAAAAGATTTGAAAATACAGATAATCCAAAAACTTATGAAAATTGGAGTCCCGATAATAATTTAGATATTGATAGTTATGAGGATAATTCTTTTCCAATTTTAAAATCTAGTATTTGTTGAAATTTTTGATATTGAAAAAGGCATGAAACTAAAGAACAAATAGATTTAGAAAAAATAATTTGAAGTATTGATCAAAGTATGAACTCTTGGACTAATAGATCATTAGCTTGAAAAAGAGACTCTAGGGAATATGCAAAATTATTGATTAAAAAATCAGATAAGATGTTAAATAGTTTTGATGAGGATCCTATAAAATTATTGAAAATAAAGTGAATAGATTGAAATTTTGTTTATATTATTTCTGGTGATTGAAATCATAGAGTTTCTGCTTGAAAAATGGCAAAGTTGCCATTTATAAATGCAGAAGTTTCTAGGGTTGATTTTCCTAAAACTATTAATATTTCTTCTGAAGAAATAAACGATTATCAAAACAGAATAAATAATTGATTAATTGAATGATATATAGAAAACAATACTTTACATTTAAAATCAATTTTATTTGATTGAGCTTTTTTGAAAAAACAGGAATTAATTGAATATATAGACTTTTATAAGTCAATATATCCAAACTCTTTTGAAGAAATAAAATCAATATTATAACTTTATATTTTTGACAATTTACTTATTGAATGATATAATTTTCTTGTTAAATATTATTTATATTATAATTATATAAAAAATGGAAAAATTTTTGGATATTTATATTAAATGAAAAAAAATAGAAAGTACTTATGAAAATGATATTATAGTTGATGAATATTATGATTTAATAGATTCTTTTCTAAATAAGTCAGACTCAATAGTAATTCTTGAGCCGAAAATATTAAAAAATGCTATTAGTTTATGTATAGAAAATAATGAAGAAACAAATATGATTGATTTATTAATGCTTTTAACTAATAGAAAGTTAATTATTGATCTTGCAACTAAAACAAATAACAAAGAAACAATGAATTTTTGGTTAGTAGAATTTGAAAAAATTGAAAAAAGAGATAATTACATATTAAAAATAGTTAATAGAATGCAGGAAATTATTTTTAATGAAATAAATTATAATATGTGATACATAAAATGATCACTAGATTGAATTTTAAATTCTAAATCTAATAATGAAGAAAAGATTGAAGAATTAAAAAATTTTTTATTAAAATAAACATTAATAAAAAACCAAGCATTTTTAAAATGCTTGGTTTTTATAATATATTTTTAAAATAAATCAGTTCTATTTTGGTTTCTCTACTAATTCATTTATCAATAATATCATCAATTGATTTTTTTAGCTTGTTTTTAAATCAGTTGATTTTTACTACATCTCAAGAATATCTTTTATTTAAAATATTTTCTAGTTGTTTTTTTAAATCTAAAAGCTTTTTTTCTTGATTATAAGATAGTGAAGTTTTCTCAATCTCATCATCTCATCAATCATAGTATTTTTCTTTAAATATTCATGTATCACTTCAATAATCTTGTCTCATTGCAGCAAAAGTCTTTGGTCAAAAATAACCAGCAGCAGAATCATATTTGCTATCTATAATTCAATTTTCTATTTGATACTTTATCAATATATTTTTTACTCTTTCATACCTTCAATCTATCTCTCAATTATAAAGGCCTATATCTCTTAATAACTTTTGTAATTCTACAATATTATTTACATCTCTATCATTAGGAGTTGCTTGTAGTCATTCATATTTTTCTATAGGTGAATTATCAAACTCTATCGAAACACTTGCATTATCATCAACTATATATCATTTTACTTTTCTTGTTCACCACTCCAATGCTCTTTGTAATCATTCATCTCAATATCACATCCAAATATCTATTCTATCATAATCATGTCACCTCTCTCAAGCATTTACAATAGCTCATCATCTATCTTCTACACTTCATACTCAAATACCTTCTAAATATATTTTTGTTCAATAGGCATAATTTCTAGGAGCTGCCATAAGTCAGTTGAAAACTCATTTTCAACTGGCAGTTACTTTTCATTCTCAGTTGAGTCTTATATCTCAATAATAACTTCATGTAGTATATCTAGATTGCCCTGGTAAAGGAGAATAATAAGCAGTAACATAAAAATATCTTTCATCTTTTGAAGGAATATCTATTTTTAAATATTGTTCCTTAAGTCTCAAAAATTCACTTCAGTACTGAGATTCTAAAGCATCCATTGTTTTATCTCAAAAATATCATGCTCCATAATCGTTGTAATTTGATATTATTCAAGATTTTAATTGATAGTCTAGAAGTATATATTTAATATTATCAAAATTTCAATCAACTACTCATTCATAAAGTCACAATCACTTAAATACTTCTTGTAATTTTTTAACTTTTTTTTCATTTGATCATTCAAATATCTGATTTTCATAAGTGGAAAATGAGCTATTTGCTAATTGAATATCAAATAAAAAAAATACACCAAAGTAAGACAAAAATAATAATATTATAGTCTGAATATACTTCATCGAGAAAAATTATAATATAAAAACCTTTTTATAGAGAAATATTAACAATTCTTATAATAAGGATACCTAAATATATTTTAAATTTAGATATATTTTTAGAGGTTAAAATTATATGAAAATATTAAAAAAATCAAATAGCTATAAAAAATAAACTAGACATTTTTTAAAATTATTTTTTAATATTTTATTCTCATACAACAACTTTAGCATGTCTTAATACATTATCACCTAGCATATAACCTTTTTCAAACTCATCAAAAATTATTCATGACTCTTGGCCAGCAACAGTAGTCATAACATCATGCTTATCAGGATCTACTTCATGACCAATAGAATCAAAAGCTTTAACTCACATTTTATCCAAATCTGAAATAAGTTTTTTATACATTGAACTAACACCTTCATAAAGAGCATTTTCTTTTAATTCATCAGGTGTATTCTTAATTATTCTTTCCATATCATCAACTCTTGGAAGAATATTTTTTAATATATCTTTTTTCAAGAAAAAAATCATATCTTCTTTGTCTCTCTCAACTCTTTTTTTGTAGTTTTCAAAATCAGCCATCACACGAGATAGTTTACTATCTTCAGATTCGTATTCACCACTAACTGCATCTTCTAACTTTTCTTCATCTACTTTTCATTCATTATCTTCTATCTCTTCAACTTCAGATTCCATTTCTTCGATTATATCTTTTTCTTCTTGTATATTTTTTTCTTCTCTAGACATTATTTTTTACTTAAAATTATAAAATAAAAGTTCAATCCAATTATACAAAAAAATTATATATTTCAAGAATAATTTCTTTACATTTATATATTTACATTATTATATATAGTGACAATATTTTTTAACCTATAAAAAAGTGAAAATAATAAGTTGGAATGTAAACTGAATAAGAGCCGTTGCAAAAAAATGACTTCAAGACTTTATACAGGAATATTCACCAGATATATTTTGTGTACAAGAAACAAAGGCATTTGAAGATCAAGTAAAAAAAGAAATAGAAAAAATGGATTGATATGACTATATATGGCATTCATGAACTAGAGCATGATATGCTTGAACAGCTATTTTTTATAAAAAAGACATACAGGTCATTGATACAAAAAATGACTTTTGAGAAATAGATCACTTCCATAATGATTGAAGAGTTACAGAATTAGAGTTTTATTATACTAGAGAATGAATAAAAAAACATGTAGTATTGTTAAATTGATATTTTCCAAATTGATGAACAAGAGCAGATTGAACAGAAATGGTTAGTTATAAGCTAGATTTTTATGAACACCTTAAACAATATACAAGAAAATTAAAAGAAGAATGAAAGCAAGTAATTGTTACAGGTGATTATAATATATGTCATACTGAAATAGATATAGCAAGGCCAAAAGAAAACAAAAATAGTATATGATTTCTTCCTATAGAAAGAGAAAAAATATGAGAATTTATAAATGATTGAAACTACGATGTTTGGAGATATTTTAATCCTGAAAAAACTGATGTTTATAGTTGGTGGAGTTATAGAGCTGGAGCAAGACCTAGAAATGTTTGATGGAGAATTGATTATTTTGTTATAAACAAAGATTTTATAGATGATGTTGAGGATATATCATATTTAAATGAAGTAATGTGATCAGATCACTGCCCTGTTATGTTAAAATTAAAATAAAGGATAATCAGTTATCCTTTATTTTTTTATAAAATATATATAATTAAATTATATAAAAAATAACAAAATTTTATGAATAAATTTGATATAAGCTTTTTTTCAAAATATATACCAGAATGACAAGAAATGATATCTGTTATTCACACCCACCCAATAACTATTTTTTTAAAATTAAGTGTAAAAATTTGATTGCTTGTATTATTACCAGTAATATTTTATTACAACTCACTATCCATTCAGGATTTAATACCTTTTTATGTTATAGAAATATATCTTTTAATAATGTTTATTAATATAATTTATGATATTTTTGATTGGTATAACGATGTTTGGATAGTTACAGATGATTGAGTTATATGGTTGGAACGGTCTTTTTTAAAATCAGACACAAATAGTCTAAATTATGAAAATATTGAAGGAATATGAGTAGAACAAGATGGTATATTAGATAAATTACTAATTAAATGAGATTTAGTGATTCATAAGATATGAGATGACTCATTTGTATTAAAAGATGCGGTACATCCGCTTAAAGCTGTAGATATTCTTGAGACAGTTAGCGAACAGGCAAATCAAATAGATGACTCAGAAGAAGATAGATTTGATATGATAATGGATGCTTTATCATGAGTAGTTTGAAATTATCTGGAAAATCAAGAATATAAAAAAGAAGAAGTACAAGATAAAACAAAGGATTTAGAAAAAATAAAAAACAATGAGAATACTATAGATCTAAGATAAAAATTATGTCAGAACAAAATAACATAAAAAAAATATTAAAAAATCTTCCTTGAAGCCCATGAATTTACCAATTTTTTAATAGTGATTGAAAAATTATTTATATTTGAAAATCAGTAAATTTAAAATCAAGAGTTAATTCTTATTTTAACGGTAAAGGTAAGCTAAATTTTGCAAAACAAAAAATGGTAAATCAAATAAGTGATATAAAAACCATTTTAACAAACAATGAAACAGAAAGTCTTATACTTGAAACTACACTTATAAAAAAACACGAGCCGAAATATAATATTTTGATGAAGGACTGAAAAAATCATATTTACATAAAAATAACCAGAGAATTAATACCTCAAATAATAAAAACCAGATTCAAAAAAAATGACCATGCTATATATTATTGACCATATACATCAACTAATTATGTAAACAATATATTAAAGCTTGTAAAAAAAGTATTTTGATATAGAAGCTGCAACCTTGTATTTAACAAAAAAAATAAATCATCATGAATAGAAGAATCTAATATAGAAGTATCAAATATATGAAATACAAAAATACCTTGTATGGATTATTACATAAAAAGATGTAGTTGACCATGCTTGAAACAAGCATCAAAAATAAAAAAATATAGAGAAACAATAGATAAAATAAATGATTTTTTGAAGTGAAATACCAGCAAAATAAAACAAGAACTGCAAGAAGAAATGAAGAAAAAAGCAAGAGATTTAAAGTTTGAAGAAGCACAAAAACTAAAAGAAAACTTAGAATCTATACAGTTATTAGAACAAAGTCAAATAGTTAGAGATGGAGTGGATTGAGACTACAACATAATAAACTACATAGAAAAATATGATAGATTTTTTATATGAATGATTGAGATAAAAGATTCAAAAATAATATGATTCCATAATTATGAAATCAAAAACTCACTAGAAGAAACAAAACAAGAGATATTAAAAAGCTTTATAGAAAAAGTGTATACAAATGAACAAGATAACAAAATAAACTATTTAGTACCTTTTGATATAGATTTTTGAAATATTGATATAAAAATAAAGGCACCAAAAATATGAACGAAAAATGACTTATTAAGTCTTTGTTACAAAAATATTTACGAATATGCTTACAAGGCTCATATAGATTCTCTATCAACAAAATGATTTAGTAAACAAACTATGATAAACATATTGAATTTTCTTTGATATGAAAAAATAAATAAAGATATACTTTTTGAATGTAATGATATAAGTCATATATCATGAAACCATACAGTGGCTAGTAGAAGTATAATAGAAAACTGAAAACCTAATAATTCAAAATATAAAAAATTTAGAATAAAAACTTTAGAAGAACAAAAAATAAATGATTTTGATTCTATGAGAGAAATAATGCATAGAAGAATAAAGGAAATAGAAAAAAACAGTTATATACCTGATCTAATAATAATAGATGGTTGAAAATGACAATTATCCAGTGTTATAGAGATAGTAGAAAAAAACAAAAATCAGTTAAAACTATTAGAAAATTTACAATTAGTATGATTAGCAAAAAAAGAAGAAGAACTTTTTGTAAAAAAATGAGATAAATTCGAAAAAATAACACTAGAAAAAAATTCTAGTGAATTAAGACTAATACAAAAAATAAGAGATGAGGCTCATAGATTTGCCATAACATTTAATAGAGACTCAAGAATAAAGTCTATGAAAAAAAATATACTAGATGAACTACCTTGATTTTGACCAAAAACTAGATCAAAAATACTAAAAAAATACTGAAATATAGAAAAACTAAAAAATATAGACAAAGAAGAACTAAAACTAATACTAAATAAAAACCAGATTGAAACACTGGAAAACCATTCAATAATATAATAAAATCTTTACAAAGAATACAATTTATATATTATTGAAAATAGTTAATAGTAATTATTTAAAAAAATGAAGGATTTTATAAAAAAATATCACAATAAAAAAATAATATGAAATTTATGAATAGTTGCAGCTAGTTTGGTTATGGCAGTAGCTATAAATTTTTTTGTTATAGATTGAAGTGATTTATGAAATAATCTAAAAGCCTCTGTTATAAATTCAAAAAACATAGAAAAAAATAATAAGGCCGATATTTATATAGAAACAAACAAATCTAAGATACAAATAAAAAATTCTAAAGAAATGAATAATGTAGATAATATATCATTTTCTTTAATATATAATCCTGAAAATATTAATATAATTTGATACCAATCTGAATACTGAGAAGTAACCAAATTATGAACTGCAAACTCATGATTAAATAATTTTATAATTAAAACAGAAGGCCAAAAAATTGATAAATCAAGTTCAGTATTAGAAATAGAAATAAGTAAAAATAATGAAAATAGTGAACAATTAAATATAATAAATGCAAACTTTAAAGATATAGAAAACCAAAGATACCAATTGACAACATCATGAATAACATATTAAAAACTCTATAAGAAATAGAGTTTTTTGTTTAAATAAATAAATAAATAAGAAAATATGCAAAAAATTATAGACACACACTGTCATCCATACCTAAATAAAACAAAAGATACAGACAAAGTAATAGAAAATTTTTTTTCTAATAAATGAAAAGCTATGGTAGTAATATGAACAGATAATGATACAAATATAGAAGCACTTAATATAGCAAAGAAATATGAATGAGTATATGCTACAATATGAATACATCCATGTGATGTATACTGACTGGACATAAAAAAAACTATAGAAAAATTAGAAAAATTATATCTAGAAAACAAGGATAAAATAGTAGGGATTTGAGAAACATGACTTGATTATTATTGGATGCTAAAAGAAAGCAATGATCAGAAGGAAATACAAAATAAAAAACAAATACAAAAAGAATTTTTTATAGAACAGATCAAATTGGCAAAAAAATACGATTTACCTTTTATTATTCATAATAGAGATTCAAAAGATGATGTGTTAAAAATACTAAAAGAACAAAACTATAAAAATTTTATATTCCATTGTTATAGTGAAAAATTAGAATATGCTAAACAATTAATTAAATTTGCTCCTAATTGTTTTATAAGCTTTTCTGGAATAGTAACATTTAAAAATGCAAAAGATGTTCAAGAAGCCGCTCAAGAAATAGATATAAAAAATATATTAGCTGAGACAGATTCACCTTACCTAACACCAACTCCATATAGATGAAAAGAAGAAAATGAACCTATTTTTACCAAATATATAATAGAGTTTATAGCTGAATTAAGATGAGAAAAAATAGATGATATATATAATAATATTTATAATAATTCAAAAAAAGCATTTAAGATAGACATATAAAAAATAATAAGTATAGTATAAAAAATACTATACTTATTATTTTTGTGAAATGAAGCTAGAAAAATTCCCTGATAACCTTATACCTAGAATAAACTCTAGTCTACCTTTTGGTTATACAAATGAAACAAAAAACCAAGTTAGAGATATACTAAAAAACTGAGTAAATGACCAAGCTCCTAGTAGAGTTTTGGTAGAATGAATAACTATAGATGATATAGAAAGTAAAGACTTGGATGATGGTATATGGGCAGAAAAAAGATTAGATTGATGATTTACTATTTTTATATCTATAGCTGATCCTACAGAATTTATACCTATACTCTCTCCTATAGATATAGATGCTATGAACAAATGAACTAGCATATATTTATGAGCTGAAAAAACTATATATATGTTACCTAGAGAGCTAGCTTGTGATATAGTATCATTAAATGATCAAACAATGAGATTATCTCAAACTGTACAAATAGATTATGATGATCAAATGAATGTTATAAACAGTGATTTTTATGAATCAAGATTTATAAACAAAAAAAGATTTAGCTACGAAGAATTTAGAGATCAATATTTCTATGAAGATAGCCCTTTCCATGAACAATTAAGGTTGCAAGATGAAATAGCTCAAAAACTAAGAAAAAAAAGAATCACAAAATGAATAATTGAATTTGATGAAGCAGAAAGATGAATATGAAAATATGAAACCAATTGAAAAAATATATCTTCAAGACTTATTGAAGAATTCATGGTTGCCGCTAATGTAGAAACAGCAAAATTTCAACAAAGTAATTATCCAGAAACAGGAGTATATAGAAATCACATGGTGTGATTAAGATGAAAAAGTTATATTCCAAAACAATTAGAAAGGGCATATTACTCAAATAAAATGGAGTATCATTTTTGACTAAAAGAAGAAAACTATACTCATTTTACATCACCTATGAGAAGATATCTTGATTTTATACTTCACAGACAGTTAAAAGCACATATTAGGTGAGATGAACAACCTTATACCAAAGAAGACCTTAGAAAAATAGTTAATAGATATCTAAATCAACAATTAAATAGAATATATTTTTTAGAAAAATGATATCATTTTGAAGAAAAAGTTAAAAAAAGATATTCAAAAGTAAAAGAAAACTGCGAAGCAGAAAAAAGTATAAATGAGATAAAAGATCATATAAAAACAGGAGTAAAAAAATGACTAAAATTACCAGAAGAAATAAGAGATGAAATAATAAATACTATTAATAATTCTACAAAAAGATGAGAATGGATGTGGATAATATGAACATATTTACTTAGTGAGGAAAAAGAAATAATTACTGCCCTTAGAGATAGAGTTCTTAGGGAGTGAAAATATTCAAATATGCTAAATAGCATACAAGAAACAAAGTTAATAAGATGAACAGAAAACAAAATATTTACAGTAATAAAGCATAAAAGTTGAATAAATATAAAAATAAATAAAAAAACAGTCGTTAAAGATGCATTATCACCAAAAGAAGCTATAATAGAATTATTTGAATATGCAATAAAAAAATAAACAAGATGATTAGTCATCTTGTTTATTTTTATTTCTATAAAATTCTCTAGTTGATGTAAAACATTCTTTGAATCATTCTGCATCTCAGTAATCAGCAAAATGTTTTTCCCAGTAATGACCTCATTTAATTCTTTGAGCTGACTTTATAGGACACCAATATTTTTCTGTTCTTCATGCAACTTCTACAGCATATGAAAAAAGTCAATTTACATACGAGCAATACATACAGTTAATTTTTTGTATCCAGTTAAGATAATCTAAATGCCTTCTGTCATAAATAATATAATCAGATCTTTTTACTAATGGTATACCATACAACCTAAGAGCTGTTTGTTGATACATAAATAAAAATATATCAATTATAACTGAAGGTATTATCATAGCATAAATAAAAGGTATTGATAATATATCTCTTATTCTAGCATTAAATATACTATTAAAAAAAGACTTTTTCTTTTTTTTGTTTCTTTGTTTTGCTTCTTTACTAAAAACAATTTTTCATTTTATAAAAGAAAAATCATACTTATCCATTAACTTGCTATATTCTTCCAATAGCTCTTTTCTTTTTGCTTCTATATCTGACAATAATTTGTTTATTTTTGATTTCATAGTTATATTTAAATAGCTCTTAAATTTAAAGTAAACATATTATAAAAAAAACTATAACTAAATCAAGATATTATTATATAAAATTGACATTTTAAATTAATATTTTATATTTTAGACATAATTATAAATATAAAATATTAAAGATGAAGAATAAAATAAATAAATCTGATTTTTCTACAAGAAAAACATTAGAAAATATAAAACTTAGTAATTGACTTAGTTTTAGTTTATCAAAAAATATACAAGCATTAGCAATAAAAAACTCTACATTTGAAAAATGAGATACAATAACTATAAAACATATAGACTTAAAAGAAGATACAGAGCAAAAAACTCATAATGTATTTTTCGAAGTAACTAACCAATCATGAAAAAATATTGAATTAAATATGAGTTGATGAATATTTTTGAAAACATTTATTGAAGAAATAGATCCAGAACTTATAATATTCAAAACTAAAGAAAAAGTAGATAAAATAATAAAATAAGATAATCGTTTAAAGATTATCTTATTTTATTATTTAAAACGGTATATCTTCTACAGATATATCATTTTGAGAATCATTATCCATAGAATTATGTTGTTCATTATTTGTTTTTTGATTGTCACCTTTAGGAGTCCATTCATTTAATGTAAAATAGTGAGTATCTCAATATTGTCATACTTCTTTTCTTTTACTCATAGTAAGGTTAACATATCATTTTTCATTAGCATATTCTTGTAATTTTTCTATATTAAAACTAATATTAAAAAATTCTCAATAAGGACCATTAATAGCTTTACAATTAGCTCAATCTATAAAAGTTTTTGCCATGTTTTATATATTATATATTATCTAAAGTAATGAAATAGTATACAAAAATATATAATATTCAATAAAAAAAATAAAAAGAGGATAAAAATTATATATTATCCTCTTTTATAAAAAAACTGTATTACTTTTTTTTGTTATCATCGCTTTGTAATTTTTCATAAATTTCTTGTCGACAAACTGAAACATGTTTGGGTGCATTAATACCAATACGAACTTGATTACCTTTAACTGCAAGTACAGTTACGGTAATATCATCGCCAACAAACAATGTTTCCCCTACTCTTCTAGTAAGTATAAGCATAACACAGTCCTCTTCTCCTTTTTTGAATTAGAATAATAAAACAAAATAACAAAAAGTCAAATATTTTTAATATTTATAATTTATATAGTTGATAATATAAATATAATAAGCCAAATTATTAGATATCTAAAAAAATAAGATGAGAATAGACAAATATTTATCCAATCTATGATTTTGAAGTAGAAAAGAATTAAAAAAATATATTAAAAATGAAATAGTATTTCTGAATTGAGAAATGGTGTTTTCATCAGATCAAAAAATACAAATATGAGATAATATACAGATATGAGATTACCAAGTAGAATACATGGAAAAAATATATATAATGCTAAACAAGCCAAAAAACTATGTATCTAGTAATATAGATGAAGCATGATATGAATCATGTAAAAATCTATTAGAATGATGCCCATATGATGAAATAGTAGAAATAATGTGAAGACTAGATGTAGATACAACATGACTTATTTTGATGACAAATAGATGAAAAGTTATACATAATGTAATCAATTCAAAAAAAGATATTTATAAAAAATACATAGTAACAACAAAAGAAAATATAGATGACAAATCAATAAAAAAATTAGAAAACTGAGTAAAAATAGATGATTATATAACAAAACCATCTATAGTAAAGAAAATAGATGATAATAAAATAGAACTATCTATAAGTGAATGAAAGTTTCATCAAATAAAAAAAATGATGAAATCAATTAAAAATGAAGTCATAGATTTACATAGAACACAAATATGAGAAATAAATTTATGAGATCTAGAATTGTGAAATTATAGATACCTAAATGATAAGGAAATTAATTACTTAGAAAATTTATAAAAATGAAAAAAACAATAATATTATTCATAGCATTACTAATACCCTTACAATTAAGTGCAAATAACAATACAATAAATATATGAAATACAAACTATAGTTATGATAAAGCTTACAACATAATAAACAATATATTTACTAAAAAGTGGTGAAACGATTTTGATAAAAAAGAAAAAGCTTATATAAACCTAAAAAGAAAACTAAAATCCAAAGAAATAAAGTCAGAAAATATAAAAAATTTGATAAATCTTTTTGATTATTCAATAATAAAAACTAAAAAAAATAGAGAAGATTTTTATTCAAGAATACAAAAAATAAAAATATGAGAGTCTACGATGTGAAGAGATATATATGCTTATTATAGATGAGATCCTAGAGATTGATATTATTGAATTTTTGCAAATATACACTGATGATACGAATACTGAACATATAATACAGCAAAATACTTATTAAATAATCTATATAATAAAGATGTCAGCTGATGGTTTATAATACCTACTATAAACCCTGACTGACTACAGTACTACTTTGATAGCGATAAGAAATATCAAGCATACCTAGAAGGTAGAGTAAACTCAAATAATATAGACTTAAACAGAAACTTTTGTACAGATAATTTTATACTAAAAAACTTTGAAAAAAACTGATACAATATATCAACTTGAATAAAATGATGTAATAGTGAAAAAGAGACAAAAATGATAATAGATACTTTGAAAAAATATAATTTTAATAAAATAATATCACTTCATTCTCAAGGTAATATTATATTTTTACCAGATAATTCATTTGATGATAAAAGAATTATTGATTTTTGATATCAAATCTCAAATAGACTACCATGATATCTATTTGAAACAGATTATTTGAATGAAGATCAAAAACAAAACAAAATAAAGCTTTATGAAATAGATGAATGATGAATATGAGAATATACAGGTACCATGGAAACATATATATATGAAAAGTATAATATTCCAGTATTACTAATAGAGTTAAAAAATCACTGAGAAACGGAAAAAAATATTATAAATATAATAGAGGATATGCAATAACATATCCTCTATTTTTTATCTATTATATCATCAGTCTTTTTTTGGTACATATTAGTAAAATAACTAATATCATTATCCATAGATATTATTATAAACAACCTTCATTCATAGAAAAAATATCAAGAAGAGTTTTTTATAAGATTTTTATAATTATCACTTCATCTACCTAAAAACTCATTAGCTTCATTAATACTATTTATATCTTCAGGAAATTCTACCATTCTATAACCTACTCTTGAAATCCTATGTATTAATAATCAATTTGATAAATCATGAATATTGGTCTCATTAAAATATTGTAAATGATTAAATATATTCCTAAGAATTATTTCATTTACTGATAAATCGTGGAATTCTATTCAATTGAATAAAATATTTTTTCTATTTTGATCTTTTTTGTTTAATGTTTTTTTCATAAATTTAAATTCATTTTTTAATATCAACAATTCAAAAATCTATTAAATAAATATATGGTTCTCAAGCTTCATAAGATATCATAATATTTTTTGCATGCAAATCAGTATGTTTGTATCACATTTTTTTTAAATCAAAAATTGCATCTGCAATTTGGTCATACAAATCAGGAAAATATTTACTAAAAAGTAGAGATGGGAAAGAGTTTCAAACTCATTTTTGTGCTCATTTTTGTACTTTTTTCATAAATTTCCTATCTTGATTTGTCATATCTATAAGTAATCAATTCCTAAGTGCATTTATACTTTTTCAAATATGTTTTGTATAAAGATCTTCTGCTTCTCTATCACTTATCATATCAAGGTTTATCTGTATTCATTCTTTTTCAAGTTCTTCTTTTATAAGGTATGATAACAAATTGTGTCATTTTATTTTTTCCATTTCATATATAAAAAGCTCTTCTCAAGAAATCTTTCAGCTTACCAACTCAGGAGATCTAGCTACTTCTGGAACTCTAAAGTTTTTGTATTTATCTTTATTTCAATCTATTGATTTTAATTCTTCTAATCACATATAAAACTTGAGATGATTATAATATTCTTTTCTTAAAGAATTACTAAAATCAATATTTCTTCACAACTTATAAACTTTTTCATATCATCAATCTACTACAACTCAATAGTTTCATTCTCACAAAATATCTATTTTTTCAAAATACTCACTGTACTCATCTAAAAAATCAAAGGAAGAAACTCAGCTATTAAAATCATCATTCAAAGACATAATTGTATTTATATAATTCATAATCTAGTATAAATCTTAACATAAAATATATAAAAACACAAATATAAGGCTTTACATATATAAAAAATAAGTAAAATATAGATGTGCTTATTATTATAATAAAATCAATAATTAATTTGACATAAGTACTAAAAACTATACAATATTACTTAATGAGAATTATTCTCATTATACAATTTATCATTTAATTTAATCAATTATGAAAGAATTACATAAAAAAGCTATGAAAGCTTATCTAGATATGTTTACTATACATATAGATACAAAAACTAAAGATACTGATTTTCATAAAGAAAATGAAGGCTTTTATGAAACTTTATTTGATGTAGCTCACCAAATAGGTGAAAAAAATGCTGATCTAGGTTGAGAATTAGAATCAACTAGTCTAGAAGACAAAAAACAAAGAGCTCACGATATCATAAAAGAGCTAAAAGAAGAAATAGAAAATTATGCAAAAAACAATGAAATAACTCTTTGAACTGAAGATTTATTAGGTTCACTTGCAAATGATTTAGAAGATATTCAAGGTAGTTCAAAAGCATTTTTGAAATAATTAAAAAAGTAGTTTATGTATGTACATAAACTACTTTTTTTGACAAATAAAATTGACTAATTAGCAAAAAATTGTTATATTAATATTCCTAGAAATTTATAACAAAACTATGATTTTAAGTTCTAAAAAAATAATTGAAGAAGTAAAAAGTGGTAATATAACATTAGAACCATTTAATATAAAACAATTAAATACAAACAGCTATAACTATAGATTATGAAAACATCTAAAAGTATATGACTGATTTGATTGAGAAAAACCTATATTCAAAGATGTTGAAATACCTGAATCATGATACAAGCTTAAAAAGTGATATATGTATTTGTGATCAACCATAGAAAATATATGAAGTGATAAATACATGACATCATTAATATGAAATTCTGATATGTGAAGATTATGACTTTTTATGCAACTCTCTGCCAATATGTGACATATAGGTACATCTCATAGCTGGACATTGGAAATATATGCATGTAAAGATATAATAGTATACCCTAATATGATAGCTTGAAAGGTTTCATTTTGGGATAAAAAATGAGAAGCAAAACTATATAAATGAAATTACAAAAATTATTCAAAACCACAAGAATCTTTAATTATTAAAAAATAAAAATGATTTTAACTTGAAAAGAAATAAAAAAAGAAATCCAAAACTGAAATATCAAAATAGAAAATTTTAATGAAGAAAATGTAAATACAAATTCATATGATGTATGCATATGAAACCAAGTACTAAAATACAAAGATGATATACTGGATGCTAAAAATAATAATAATTATGAAGTAATAGATATACCTAAAGAATGATTACTCCTAAATAGATGAGAGTTTGTTCTAGCATCAACAAAAGAAAAATTTGGTAGTGAAAAATATACTCCACTAATACATAATAAATCTGGTATAGCTAGACTATGATTATTTATACATATTACTGCTGATTTAATTGATACATGATTTTATGGAAACTCTACCCTTCAATTATTTGCAACATTACCAGTAAAAATATACCCAGGAATGAAAATATGACAAATAAGCTTTTGGGAAACAAAATGAGATATAGAAATATATAAATGAAAATATAGTGAATGAAATTGAATAATAGCCTCAAAATCTTATATGGATTTTAAATAAAAAAATACTTTAAAAATAAAGTATTTTTTTTATTTTATTTTTTAGTAATAATAAAAATTGACAAATAATATTTTTTATAGATTATATATCATATTATAATTTATAAAGCTAGATAAATGGATAACAAAAATGCAATAGATTTTATAAAAAGACAAAACAGAAATTATGAACTTCTTGATATGATATCTGTATGACTAGATATAGAACAACTTGATCATGATGACTTTATACAAAAAGTAAAACAAGAAGTAAAAGAAATAATATATGAAATAATAACTAGTGAAAATTTATCTGAAAAAAATATAGTTGAATCAATAGAAATAGTTACCCAAAAATTTAAAAGCACAATATGAAACATTATGGTAGAAAATGATATTGTTAAAAATATAGAAAACTGATTATGAGAAGAACTATTCAAAAGTGAAGTATTAAAAAGAAATAATTGATGATACAATATAATATACCTAAATGTATTATTGTCTTGTATGAAAGACATAATGGAATTAGCTAAACCTATAATACAAGAAGAGGCTTTAAGTCCATTGCAAGTAAAAGTTATAAAATTACAAATATTAAATAAAATAGAATCTATAAAATCACTTAACTATCTTGAGTATTTATTAGATTGATATATATCTAGATTAGAAAGTAGCAAAGATAGTTTAAAAATTGCAAATAGTGCAATAGAAAAAGCAAGAAAACAATATTAAATAATAATACAAAAAAATGCTAGAAAAATTAGATCCTCGTAATTGGTGAAAACAAAAAAGTGATAAAAATAACAAAAATCAAGAAACAAATAATAGTACAAGTGATGATAATCAAGATAAACTTTCTGAATTGATAGACCAATACCCAAACAAAACTGATAAAGATTTACAACAAAGTGAAGAAATTCAAAATATAACTGATGAATCAGAGTCAAACAACAACTTAACTGTTTTACAACCAGATATACAAAAACAAGTAGAAACAATACTTGAATCAAGCGATTTAGATAAATTGAGGTATTTTCTAAAAGACTTCTTTAGAAAAGAATTATGAGAAGAAGTAAGTGTTATAGAAAACTATAATTCAGTTCAAGTAAATACATGACTATCACTAAAACAAAGAATAAATAAAGATTCTGTAATAGTTGATATATTAAGAGGAGAAAAAGTAAATTTAGATTGAAGAAATATAAAAATATGAAAAATACTTCTAGAAATAGATGATATCTCTGGTATAAATCTAAATATAAGTGCTAGTAGTATAAGAGATAATGATTTAATAAAATTAAAAGAAATATTACATAAATATTTAATAAAAAACTCAATAAATAATAATGAAAAACTTAGCTCAAATGATATAGCAGATACTCTATGATTAGAAAAATCTAATATATTATCGTCAGAAAGTAGCTGATTTATTGTAAATATAGACCTAAATTCTGATATAAAACTTAGTAATGAAGATATATCAAAATTAACGATAACAAATTGAGTAAGTGTTATGGATAAATTTTTTATCCAAATAGAAGATAGTTATATGTCAGAAAATCAAGTATCTTTGAGTGTTACTCAAAACAATAGAGATTGATGATATTTTAGAATAAATATATGAACAAGAAATAAAGAATTATCAATAAGTGTAAATTGATATTCATCAAATATAACAAGAGAATTTTTATCAGGATTTTTAAAAGGGTTAATAATAAAAATATTAAAACTACAAGAATGAAATGAAAATAATATAAAAAAGCTAGAAAATTTGTGAGTAAAAGTAACAATAGATGAAAATCTAGAAAATGATATAGATACTATATGTAAACAAGAATGATTTATATGATATGAAGATGTAAAAGAAGAAGTTGATACAAAAATATTAGCCCCATGGAAACAAAAAGAAAAATACGAAAAATTATCAAGTGAAATGTTTCCTAACATAAAATCTATAATACCTAATTATGTTATATTTGAAGGTGAACCTGGTACATGAAAAACAACAAAATGAAAAATAATAGGTAGATATCTTGGTTATCCATTTATATATATACCTATAAACTCTATTACTTCAAAATGGTACTGAGAAAGCGAATCTAGATTGAATGAAATATTTGAATTATCATGAAAAGTATGAGAACAATACTGATGAGCTGTTGTTATGATCGATGAAATAGATGAGATATGAGCCAATAGAGACAATTCTCATGAAGCAACATGAAGAGTAACATGAGTTTTATTAAAAAAGCTAGATTGAGTAGAAAAAATAGAAAATATATTACTAGTTGCATCTACAAACAGATTAGAAAAATTGGACCCAGCATTAGTAAGTCGTTCAAACTTGAATCTAAATTTTAGAAGACCAAATAAACAAGAAATTAAGAAAATAATGATACACTATATATGAATATTATCAGATATAGATGAAGAAACAATAAAAAGTTTAGAATGAAAAAGCTGAAGAGATTTATCAAATATAGCAAAAGATTTTGTTTCATATCTTATAAAAAACTTCGAGGAGGAAGAACTAGAAAATAAACAAACAATAAACAATGAATTTGCAAAATTCATACAAAAAAGAGACTAAGATTTTAGTCTCTTTTTTGTTTTGATTCTATTTTTATTTTATAATTATAATCAAATGTATTCATTGTATAAGTACTACCAACTGTATAAGTAGATGGTATTTTTCATTGATCATCAATGACAATAGAATATCATTTACTCAAAACCTTATCTGGTGAATTAGATTTTATAGATAAGTACAAATTTTTTAAATTGTTTTTTAATAAATTAGTCTGATAAATCAACTTTTTATCTATATTTAGCATATTAAGATCATGCTCATATTTTTTTATTTTTGAAGATATTTGAAGAGGTAAATTTTTTGATATAAAAAGTAAGTCTTTTTTATAAATATTAGAATAATCATTTATCATATTATTTATATAATCATAATTTATGTCTAATTCTTTTTTATATTCATAATATATATCTATTATTTTTTTTGCAGCTTCACTAGGAGTTTTGCAGTCAAAATAACTAACCATATCTAAAATACTCTTATCAACTGTATGACCAACAGCAGACATAATAGGTATACTATAATTACAAACTTCATATGATAAATCAAAATCATTTGCCCAATTCATTCACTCACTTCCTCATCATCATCTTATAATAGCTACCATATTATAATCACTTTTTGTAGATATTTCTTTTAGTCTTTCTAGTACTTCTATACTTGCTTTTTCTCAATTTACCAAAGAACTATAAACATCTATATCATAATTATAACCTGATTCTTCAAGTATAGTCTTAAAATCTCTATATCATTCACTTTTATCTCATGTGATAACTGCTATTTTGAAACTAGGATATCATAAGCTTAATTGTTTATTATTGTTAAATATTCACAGTTCAACAAGCTTATTTATATTTTCTTTTTTTTGTCTTTCTAATCATCAAACAAAATAATCACTGTGAATTTTTTGGATATTTATTGAAAAATTATAAGTTCTATGAAAGGTTGGCTTCACTGTAAAAAGTAATTTTTTTCAAACCAATTCCGAGACATCAGATATTCAAGTTGAATGCAAAAATGAAAGCATAACTCTAGGGTTAAAAATATTAGCTCTAGATGAATCAAGTATTCTACCATTTTTTATCTCAACTAATTCAAAATAATAAAACTGTCTATTTTGTTTTACTGATTTTACTTCTGCTTCTAATATGTATTCATAATAACCTATTATATCATCAAATTGACCTTTTACTATATCCAAAAATTGCGAAAGAGTCAGTTTGTTTTCATTAAGCATCTTTTTTGGTATTAGATTTTAATTTTTCATCTAAAGTAACAAGTTTTGAATTACAAAAATCATACAATTTTTTTGCCTCATCTTGTAATTCTATAAGCTCATCTACATCTATTATTTCTTCCCTATCCAACAATTCTGATATTTCCATCAATCTTTGATATGAATCTTTAAAGTTTTGTTTTTTATCTGACATATATTTTGTTTTAAAAATAATAAATTAATAATAATATATATAATAATTAATAATTATTTTTTTCAAATAAAAAGAATAATTGTTTGAAAAATAATGTATTTGTGATAATATTAAAACAAATTTAATAGTTATATAACTAATATATGAAAACTAATTTTTGGCAAAAACTAATAACTATTTTTTGGAAACAAAACAAATGGCATAAACATTGAGTACTAGTACATACCTTGAGAGTTACATACTACATAATAAAAAACAAAAAATATAGAATGATAGCAGCATGATTGCTACATGATATATGAAAACCAGTATCATCAACTATAAAAGATAAAGAAAAAATGGAGTTTTCTTTTATATGACATGAAGAAAAATCATACCAAATTATAAAAAACTGGCCATTTATATCAGAATACACAAAAAAACTTGTTAGATGGCATTACTTGATAAGGTGAACAAAAAAAGCTTATGAAAAAAGTATTGATCAAACAAAGAATCAAAAATATAAAGAACACTGGAAAGCTGAACACATAAGACAAAAAAAAGTATGGGATAGCTTAAGTGACAGCTTTAAAAAAGAATTATCATTATTTTTGAAATACGATGATCTATGAAAATGAAATACTAGTAAAAACTAGTATTTTTTATTTGACATTTTTATTTTTAATAGTATAAATACCTTAAATAAATTTATTATTAAATATATAATACAGTATGTCAACACTTAATAATCTAAATTCATCTAATCAATCTAACAAATCATTAGAAAAAAAATCTTTTAAGAATTATATCAATAAATATATATTTATTGTTTCTATATCAGTAGCATCTGTAATATGAGCTAATAATTCAAGTGCTGGGCAAGAAAACCAAGAAAATGAACAATCTATAGAACAAATTACAGATTCAAAAAAAGTCATAGATTTGCTTGGTAATTTTTATTCTATAGATCAAATAGAGCTAAATAAAAATCAACTAGACTCGATATATAGAACATATATTGAGTCAGAAATATGACCAAATACAAAAATATATTTGAGATCTATATTATTAGAATCATATTTAAAAATATTAAAAGTATGATATTCAGTAAATGATTACCAAGAATTAGATCAAGTAATCAAAAAAATAGATGAACTAAGTGAATGAGAAATAGATGTAAGTATATGAGACTCTATGCCAGATAACTCAGAGTTCACAAATAATATTACTATAACATGAGAAGTAAAAAATTCTCAAATGGTAATAGAAAAAATGTGATGGTCTTTATTTGGTCCAGATAAAAATGAAACTCAAATAGAAATAGACAACAAAAGACTTTTAAGTGTTTTTGCTTCTGATATACCTAATAGTATAAACCAAGGTCTTGATAAAATAATAGAAATAAATGATCAATATTTACAAACTAGACAAGAATTAAGAGAAGCAAAACAAAAAATATGAGTTTTAGAATATAGAGCTCAAGTATTAAAAGAGGAAAAAACAAATATAGAAATAGAATATAGAGAAAACTTGGCAAATATAGAAAGAAAAAAACAAGAAGAAACAGATAAACTTCAACAAGAATATACAAAAAGAAGTCAAGAATTAGAAGAAGAAAGACAACAGTTGATAGAATCACATCAAGAAGCAATTGATGATAAAAATCAAGATATACAAGATTTGATAAAACAAAATGAACAAGAAATAGCTGAATTAAAAGCTACTCATAGTGCACAAATAAAACAAGTAGAAGATGAATCTAATTCTAGAATAGCTAGATTACAACAAGCTTTTGACCAAGAAAGAAATAATTATGATAATGAAATAAGAACATTAAATCAAGAAATTGATAATATAAGACAAATAAATGATGCTCAAGTAACAACACTAAAAAATCAAATAGAAGAATTAACAGAGTCAAATAATGATTTAAACAATAGAAATAGTAATTTACAAAACAAAATAACTGAATTAAACAAAACAATAGAAACATTAAGAAATAATGAGCAATCATTAAATGAAGAATTAGAAAGAAGACAAGAAGAAGTAAATAAATTGATGCAAGAAAAAGATCAATTGATAGAACAAATAAATACAGTTTGAGATGCTAGAGATGTATTATTAGCCGAAACACAAGACAACTTAAACAGAGCTCAAGATCTAAATGATAGATTAAATAATAGAATATCTCAATTAGATTCTGAGATAGCTGAACTAAAGTGAGATATAAATGAGCTAGAACAAGAAAAAGCTCAATTATTACAATTAGAAGAAAAAGCACAAACTTTAGAATGAGCTTTACAAAGAATATCAAGAATGCAAGATCAAATAAGCTCTTTAGAAGAAAAAAACGCAAGCCTTAACCAACAAAATGAAAATATTACACAACAAAATCAAGAACTAGAATCATACAAAGAATATGTAGAAAAATACAATGAAATACTACCAAATTATGACAGAGTAAATGAAAGAGTAAGCCAATTAGAAGATGAAAATGAAAACTTGGCCAATGATATAGAAATATTAGAAAGAAATAATAGTTGACTTAGAGATAGCTTAGAAAATCAACAACAAAACAATCAAACATTACTAAGACAAATTTCAAAATTACAAGAATCATATGATGAACTATTGAGATGAAATATAAATATATCAAATGATTCAATGACTCAAAAATTGAGAGATGAATATGAACTTAATAGAAAAATGAGTGAACAAATACAAGAAATGTCTCAAGAATTAGAAGAAGCAAAAAGACAACAAGAAGAAGCTCAAAGAGAATTATTAAGAGCAAAGGCAGACTTTGCAGAAAGAGAAGTACAATTGAGACAAGAATATGAACAAAAAGCAGCAGATTTACTTAGAAAACTATTATTAGAACAATAAAACAATCAAAATATTTGATAATAAAGATATAGTATGATATTATAAAAATAATATTATATTATATCTTTTTATATTATGACAAATCCTGAAGCTAATAATAACCCTGTTGAAAGTATCTCTAATGATGCCCAAATTACAGAAAAACTTGAAGAAATACATGAATTATTAAATCAAAAAGTAGAATCATGAGAACTTAGTCCTGAACAAAGAGATAATTTTGTAGAGTTATGGTTATGAGAAAATCCATCATCATTAAATGAAGAACAAAATTGATTAATAGATAAGTTTACTAATGATACAATACAAAAACTAAGAGAATCAGATCATGATGCTGAAATGATAAAAAATATAACAAGAACTAATCTTGACAACCTTAAATCAGACATAGAATCATGAGATTATTCATTTCAGGAAGGACTTAAAACTAGATATTGAACTCCAGAAGAAACTGATAGATCCGAAGAAAATAATGCAGTTCAACAAGAATGACAAGAATTGAGTCAACAAGAAATAAGACAGACTCAGTTAGAAAACAGATATAGTGAAGTGACTATTATACTAAGACAAAAAATAGAAGAAGCTAAATCACTTTTATGAGAAAATGCAGAAGATTATAGTGTTGATCTAAGTCTAAGTGAATCATATGATTTAGAAAATAATATTTCTGAAATAGAACAAGCTATACAAAAAGTAGAACAAGATATAGAACAAATAAAAAATAATGAACACGAATTACAACAAGAAGAAGATGATACCCAAACAAATACAGAAGAATTAACAGAAGCAAGTCAGGAAGTAGTAGAAGAAAGAGAAGAAAATATTCAGGAAAATCAAGAAACTCAAGAAGAAAATATATGAGAAAGAAAAGCAGAAGAAAGTAATCAACAAGATAATCAAGAACAAATACAAGAATCTGTTGAATCAAATGAATATATAGTACAAAAATGAGATAACTTGTGGAATATAACTAAAAATCATTATAACTTAACTAAAAATAGTGATATAGTTAATAAGATAAAACAAGTTATAGAACACCAAGATGAATGAGAGACAAAACAAAGATTAGTAGAATCTAATTGAGACTTGATATGGGTATGAGATAAAATAAAATTGCCATAAAAAAATATTAGCTAATACTAGCTAATATTTTTTTTATTATGATTATTACGAGTAATTTTAAGTTTATTATGCTTTTTTAATTTTCTTCTAAGATATCATAAGTATCATAATCACAATGATATAACTCAAGCTACTGATCATAATTTTACTACTTCTTCTACATCTCACCAATTTTTAGGTGGTTCCATTCATTCTGGAGTATCGGCATAATCATAAAACAATTCTCTAAAAGAAGTGTTTTCAAACTCACTAAGAGTTGGTAGCAAATAAGTATCATATCAATTTTGAGCTAAAAAAGATTTAATTGTTTTATTTTCAAATAATTCATAATATTTTAAAGCTGAATAATTTGATTGCTTGATATTTTGTATATTACTTAATAATTCATCTACTATATGTGAGTTATTTTCATTAGAAATAGATTTCAATCTAGAAGAATAAAAACTAAGCCTATCAGATAGTACAGAAGTTCAATATCAGATATTTCACTTCATATTTCTTTCTAGCTTTGGATAATTTTCTCAAGCAATATCTTCTCCAAGTGCTTCTAAAACTCTAAGTAAATAATTTTCTCATGTTCATATAAGAGTAGTTTTTTCTGATCTATTATTTATTACTAATAATAATTTTTTATATCTAGATTGTAAATCACTATTATATAATATTTCATCAGTATGTACTCAAGAAGCAAGTAACCATCAATTGAGATTGTAGTAATGACCATGCATTTTGTCTAAAATTAAGCTACTTTGAACAACTTTTCATACTATATTTATTTGTCTTGAATCATTAAATCTAAATAACTCTTTTAATAATTCATAAACTTCTTCTCATATTTCAAGTCTTTGTTCGTTAGTCAAAAAAGATACATATTTAATCTTTTTCTCTATTTGTTCTACTATTTGTAGGTCTGAATCTATATCTTCTTCATATCTAAGCTTTCTTCTTTCTATTATTTTTTGAATGTCTGGATCATTAATATATCAAATTGCTCTTTGTAATTGTTCTACATTAGGAAGTCTAATTAGTGAATTGTTTATATTTTTCAAATTGTTAAGTCTCAATTGAAAATCTCAGTAAGAGCTTATTTTTCAAAGCATCCTTCATACTTCTTTCATCAATTTTCTAAGAGGAATTCAGTTTTCATAACTTTCTTGAACAAGTATATGAGCCAATATATCAAAGTCTTCCCTATTTTTTGATATTGTTTCAATTACCATGCTATCAAGATCAGATAATTCTACACTCTCTACATATGATTCATCCAACATCTCATCTAAAACATTGTTTACAAAATCTAAAGGAAGAGTGACATTACTCATACTAGGGATTTGTCACCTAGTTATATCTATATCTTTTTCATTATAATACTTATCTATTATAATATCTAAAAGCTTATGTCTTTTTAATAAATCTAATCAATCTAACTTATCAAAATTTTGATACCTATCAGAATAAAGAGATAATTTTGACTGTAATTGGCTATAAATAGTGGCAAAGTTATCTCAAGGAAAAAAGAATAAATCTACACTATCAGATCATAAATTGGCATTTTCTATATAAGATGAGATTATATCTTGCTTTTTTTGTTCTACATACTCAAAATGAAGTCAAGGAATATTTGAAGTATCAAAATATGGTATCGGAGCATTAATATTTACTGCTCATGGGTTTAGTTCTCATTCATCTTGCATATATCACATTAGTTGTAATCATTTTATTTGATTTTGATATTCATTATAAAAAATATTTCTTTGTGAAGCATCCAAATCATCTATAAGTGATTGTATTTTTTCACTCCTGTAAGATATAGCATCAAAATTTAGAGATGTTCTTTCTCTACTATTTTTAGGTAAAGACTGTATTTTTTGAATCAAATCTAACTCGTTTTCATCAAGAGAAAGTTCATCAAACATTTCAAAATGATATCTAAGTATAGCTTCTTTTAATTTTAGACTAAGGTGCTCATCTTTTCTAAGATAATAAAGATTAGTTATATCAAGTTGATTGATTATTTCATTATACTTTGAATCTACTCAATGACTATTTTTTAAGTTGTCATTTGGTATCATAAGTTCACTAGGACTATAAGTTCCTATTGTTACAAACTCAAAATAAAAAAGTGTTCTTACATGATTGTTTTGTGAAATATATTCATTATTAGAATTCGCATCATGAAAACCATCCATGAGAATTGGACCTGATATTTTTATATCGTCATCTGGAGATACTTGTACTCTTTGTCATTCAGGTTTTTGTAATTCATCATACAAATCTACCTTTTCTCAATTGATATAAAAATCTATCATAGAATGAAAATAATTCATATTATCTATAATAGTATTTTTAGTATTATTATTGAGTGCAGAAATATATCATCCCCTATTTTGAACAAAATTTGCAATATAATTGATTACATCAATATCTTGAGTCATTTGCAACATATTTCAGTCTTGAATATTTTTTATATCATCTGCTTCAAATTGCATGTCAGAATTACCCAAAAACATAGCTTGGTGAGTATTTATACTCAATTGGGCATTTGGGTTTGTAAGTAATTTTTCTTGATTGTATTCTTTTACTCTCCATTTATAAGAACTAAGATTGAAATATATAAAAAGCATACTTCATTCTACTCAATGGTTTTTTAAATGATTACCTGTTTGAAGTAAAGATTGATAATATTTTTCTTTGTCTTTTATAATATTATTTTGACCAACTTTATCAAAATCAAAATGATCCATATGATCATAAAATTGATAATAAAGACCTGCTTTTTTTAGCTGGTCAGGAAGCATCCATGCATCTACTCATTCTCTATTTATATATGAGTTTTCCAAACTAGTTCTATCAGAAGGGTTTTTTAATGCTCATAAAAATCATTTCATTGTACCAGCACAATATACTTCTTCAAACCATCAATAATCTACAAATGGAGGATGTATAACATCTAATCATCATTTTTTGATATTACCAAGCATAGCCGAAGACATCCTATCTAGACCTATAGTTCTAACTTGTGAAGGAAAAAGATTTTGAGAGTTTATAGCTGTGTCTAGACTATTTTTGTTATTTATAGCAGTATTCAAAATATTACTATAAACTGAATTATCAAAATTTTGACCAAATGACAAAGTAGATGATACTCATGCTTTGGTATCATCTATAATATTTGAAGTATCGACAGAAGCTGATTGTCAAGGTGTAGCTACTGATAAAGCACTAGCTAAAACTCAAGCTTGCAATGTTTTTTTCATATATAAAATTTATATTATATTTTATATATTTATACTTAATAATATATATATGTCAATATAATAAATTGTTATTTTTTTTATTTTTATATTTTTAGAGTAAAAGAACAAAAATCAGATCATCAAAGCTGTCATTTTATAAGCTCATTAGTTTGTTTTTTTACATTATCTATAGTATTTGATAAATACTTTTCTCAACTATCATAAGAAGAAAGTAAGACCATACAATCATCTCAATTGTAAATATTTTTTATATCCCTGAGTACATATTCCAAAAAGTCACTAGCAACTCACTTGATAACAAAATTAGGATTATATCAATTAGAATCATAAATATCTTTCATACTAGAAGTCATATATTGATAACCAGATCAACTTGTAGTATCTATAATTCTAGCTATATTATCAGATCTTTCTGGCTCCAATAAATGAACTTTTATATATCATATAAGATTTGATTCTTTTTTGAAAAAATATTCTCTTATTTCTAGCTTATAAAGTTCAGAAGTATTTAACTCGACATCAAAATCTATAGAATCATGTAATGAGTTATTAAAATTAACAGTCATTATTATAAATAATTATTTTATATTTAAATTAAATTATAATCAAAATAAAAAATAAGTCAATATATATAAATTTATGTTTTTAAAATATTAAAAACCTTGATCTTTTAATAATCACTCAACAAAATCTGTTTTTACTACTCATGGTAAAAAATGATAGTGCAAATGTTCTACACTTCTATTTCATAAACTTTCTCTAAGAAAAGAAAAATAATCCATATCAGAGTAAAACTCTTTTACAACTTTTTGTACTTCTGGCATTTCTGAGTATTCTTCAGGAGTTAAGTCTCTAGAATAAGTAGTATGTGAATAAGGTATAGCCATTATATGATATTTGGATCACAAGTAAGGGTATTTATTGTGTTGTATATACCAATACTTCCCTCTCCATATAATATGTTCTGCTTGAGAGTCTAAGTCACAAAAAGGACAATTGTCTTTTGTAAATATTTTCTTTACAGAGTCTTCATAAGCTTGTCTATCTGATAGCATATTTGAATTTTTTGATTAATTAATTAAATTAACTAAAAGCTTTATCATAATTTCTTTATCTTTTGGGTTTGATTCTGCTATCAAAAGAGTAATAGCAACTAATGCTCTATCATTTATTTTTTTATTTCACTTATCGTCAAAAAGTATATGATTTTTTGCTAAAAATAATATAAACAAAAATGCGGCACTTCTTTTATTTCAATCACTAAAAGGATGATCCTTTACTATAAAATATAATAAATTAGCAGCTTTCAATTCAACACTTGGGTATAAGTCATTTCATCAAAAAGTCTGATAAATATTTCAAAATATACCTTTTAATCAGTCATTTTCCCTAGGATTTGCAAATAAATCAGTTGCCTCATTTTTTGATTTTAGATTTTCTTTTAATTCCAATAAATTTTCAAAAGCCTCTTTTGCCTCAAGCTTATAATCTAGATTTTTTGTTTTTCATTCATCAATTAAGTTGTCTTCATCATAATTTTGAAGTAATAACCATGTATTTGTATAGTTTGTTATTATATCTATTAATCATAAAGCTTCATTTTTTGATAATTCTCAAGAATTAAGTGTTTGCTTAAATAAATCTAAAGTTTTTTCTAGTTCTTGATATCATTTTTCTTGTAATCTTTTTTGATTAATAGAGTATCACTTTATCAAATAATTTTTAATTATATTACTAGCCCATTTTCTAAAATTACTAGCACTTTTAGAATTAGTCCTATATCAAACAGCTAGAATTAAATCTAAATTATATAAATTTATATTTCTTTTTATTTTTCTTGATCACTCATTTTGAACTTGTGCACTTTTTGCACAAGTTGATTCTTCATCAAGTTCTCAAGATGAATATATGTTTTTTATATGCCTTTGAATGGTTGTTCTATCTTTTCAAAATATACTAGCTATTTGATAAGAATTTAACCAAACTGTTTCATCATCAAAATTGACATGAACATCAACAGTTCAATTCTTTGACTCATATATTTTTATTTCTCATTTATTTAACATATTTTTGTATTATACACATTATATATACTATAATTGTATATTTTTTATATTATTTTGCAAAATTAATATTACAATCAACAAATATTGATATAAATAAAAGAAAAAATATAATAATAGTTGTTATTATTCTCCTAATAAACAATCATGACAAAATTATTATCTTTTTTGGTTATATTTTTTATAACTATAAACAATTGCTATACATACACAGCTAATAGCAATGATTTAAAAACTATAAATAGTTTTAATAATGTAATAGATAAATTATATATATCCAACAAGCAAAAAGTCTATGATTTTGGTCAAAAACTAGACTGAATTATACCATTGATAAAATACAACCCAAGAATAGAATATATATTGAGTGAAGTTGATCAATACATAGACAAAAAGCTTTCTTCTCAAGATCAAAATACCAAAACATATAATGTAGTATCAATAATAGACTGAGATACTATAAAAATAAACTACAAATGAAAATCCAAAAATATCAGACTAATATGAATAGATGCACCTGAAAACTCTAGTACTAGATACTGATATACTCAGGAATATTGAGATAGCTCAAAACAAAAACTAGAAAAACTAATATGAGACAATCAAATAAAACTAGAGTTTGATGATAGCCAGTGAAAATATGATAGTTTTGATAGGTTGTTGGCATATATATTTGTAGACTCCATCAATATAAACCAAAAGATGATAGAGTCATGAATGGCAAAAGAATATACTTATGATAAACCCTACAAATACCAAAAACAGTTCTTGGATGCCCAAAATATAGCAAAACAAAAAAATATATGAATATGGTCAGACTATCAAGAAAAAATATCAAACTACAAATACTATACTTCTTCTTATCATTCTGCTAGCTTATATTATTGTGAAACTGATAGCTGATGGAAAAATTTATCAAAAAAATATTTGAGAGTTTTTGATACAAAAGAAGAACTTTTGGAAGTGTTTCCAGACAGAGAGTTGAGTGAGGAGTGTGGGTAGTAAAAGAATACTAATTTAATTTTAGTATTCTTTTTTTAATCTATATTATTTTAAATAAATATTTCTTAGATATATATAAAAATATTTTAATTATTTAATATTTAAACTATAAATCAATGATTTTTTTAAAATATCAGTATATAACTTATCATTAATTATATTATCAATATTATTAATGTTACTAATAAAAATACTTCACTCATTACAATTTATTTTTTCTATAAATATACTTATATCATCAATATTTTTTCTAAATATAAAGCATCTTTGATTAAAATTATTGTAATATTTTTTCAAAAATATTCATATAAATCTATAATCCTTAATAGTATAATCTAGTTCCTCTTTTATTTCTCTTTTTAAAGTATCAATAATAAATTCTCAATTCTCAGATCATCATCAAAATAAAGAAATTTTATTTTTATTATTTATTCAATTTCAATTTCTTTTTTGTAATAAAATATTTCACTTTTTATCCTGAATTAACAATCATACATAATCATCCTTATATTTATCATTAACTTCTTCTATCTCAACTTCGAATAAATTATTAGTCTTATTTAAGAAATATAAAAAATCATCATATGTAATATATTTTCAATTAGAAATAATTTTATTATTTTTTAGATAAATATTACCATCCGTTATATCTTGATAGTTTAAAATTTTATTTTTTAAATAAAAGGTACCCAACGAAGGTTTTATGTAAATTTCATTAATAATAGATCTATCTAAATATCTCTTATTTATCTTATCCTTTAATATTTTTTTAGCCAACTTATCAAACTTTAAATAAACTTTATTAATAAATATATTATTTTTAAACTTAAATTCAGATACTCTATATCAAAATAAAATATCTTCTCTATTTTTTACAATATTTTTACCCCTATCATAAAAATCTACTTTTAAAATATTGTCATAGATAGATTTATTTAACCTTCATGATCAAGAATTATTTACAACAGCTCATCAAATTGTTCACGGTATTCATAATAAATAACTACAATCATAACCTTTTCTGATTAAATAATTACACATAGACTTTAAAGATAAAGATGAATCAACAACTATTTCTCAATTATTAGAAATAATAATATTTTCAATTAAAATATTACTTCTACATAAAATTATATCTAATCAATAAATAGAATTTGGGGCAATTATTGTATTAGTTAAATCTCAAACTATTTTAAAGTTGTTATTAGATATTTTTAAGTAACTTAGATAATCATTTAAATTATTAATAATATAAGCATATTTTATATTATAATCAATATTAAAGCTTGAATAATTTTTAATATTAATATTTTCAATTTTTTTTAACATTAGTTCATATTTTTAATAAATTATCTACCAATTTATCATATCACCTTTCTAAAATGGAAAAATTTCATAAATATATCTTTTCTTTTTTTATTATTGCCAATAATAATAATAAAGCTGATTCTCTTATACTATATAAATTAAACATTTTTTCAGAGAATAAAGATTTATTTTTATTATTAATTATTTTTATAAACTTATCATTTATATCAATATTATATCAACTATTTTTATAATATTCTCAATATTTATATCTACCTATAAACCTAGTATCATAAATTTTAATACTATTAGCAAATATAGAACAAATTGATAACAAAGGTTGAGAATCTGACATTATATTAGGATATTCATTTGCATAAATTATTAAATCATTATCAATAAAAAAAGCTCTATCTCAATCAATATATAATTTTTTATCTTTATAAGTAATTATATTTCAAAATAATGAATTCAAATAATTAATTTCATTATAATCATAACTGTTATAATAATTTTCTATTATAATTTTTGACTTTATTAAAATTGATAAAAGTATGTAAAATAAAGCCTGATCAAAATCTGTTATAACCTTAAAAGTAACAATTTTATTAGTATTAACTTTAGTATAATTAACAGATGATAACAGCTTATCCTTATAAGTAAAATTATATCAAAATTTTTCTGAGAATTTAATTAATTCTTTTATATCAGGTCTATCTCAATAAAAATTTTCTATTATTATAGAATCATATTTTCAGTAAGATAAAACAGAATAAATAATTATATTTTCACTTAAAGATGTTGACGGTATAGGTGATTTATATAATAAATTATTTTTATTTTTAAACTTTTTAATAAAAATTTTATCTTCATTTTCTGATAATTTAAATCAAGCTAATTTAAAAAAATCATAATGAAAGTTACTTTTCCTTTCTCATATACTACATCATCATGTAGTTTTAGGAATATTTATTTCATTAAAAAAACTAAGTAATAATCATAAACTCAATATGGAATACCTAAATTCAGAATATAAATATATATCTAATGAATTTGAAAAACTAAATCATGATTTTATCTTTATTAAGTCACCTTCCTGGCTAATATTTACTCATAATTTTTCTAAAAATTTTATTGCTGTTTTTATGTCTTTTAAAATTGAAACATTTTCAATAATAATATTTTTATCAAATTTATAAGATAGTCACGATGCTAAAAATAATAACGGTAATATTGTATTTTTTGCTCATAATAATTTTATATTATACTGACTGTTTTCTTTAATATTAGCAAAATCTAGAATCATTTTTTTCTAAATAGTTAATAAGTAATATTAGAGAAAATAATTTCCATTTGACTTTTTTAGGAGTTTCTAAAGTAATAAGCTTTTTTAGGTATCCAAAATTAATTTCAATTCAATTTTGGATAAAAGAATCATTTTTTGAAACAATATAGGATAAATACTTATTAATAATTTTATTATCTACAGGGTATTTTATTCAGCTAGACACCATATTATCTTTTAATAATCAAAACTTACTTCAATTATAATATAAAAAATCCTTATTCTCAGTACTTAATCAATTACTTCTTATAGATCTAGCAAAAGGTATAAAATTTTTATAAAAAGGATAGTATTCTATATTTTTTCATTTTAATACATTTTTCCACATTTTATATGTTACCATTTTATAAAATAAAAATATTTCAGTATTAAACTGTTCTTTATCAACAACTATTTTTTTAGATTTTATTTCTTTTCAATTAAAAAGGTGTAATAATTGTTCTTCAGTAAATATATATTCAGGAATATTTTCTCAAGCTGTTAATCAACTTTCAGTAAATCAAAAAATTTCATCTCATAAATCTCAAGTTATCAAAATTGAATTTTCATATAAATTATCTACAATATCTTTGTAAGCAAATATTGTTGGGTGTGATACTATATTTGGATATAAAACATCATCAATACAATTGTAATCATTTAATTTATTGTTAATAAACTTTATATTTTTAAAGTTACCTATATTTTTTAACACTTGTTCTTTTTCAGAGTAATTTCATTCATACTCTATATTTATAGCTGTAAAATCTAAACCTATTTCTTGTAATACTTTAAAAATTAATAATGAATCTATTCATCAACTTAAGGCTAATACTATTTCTTTTTTAGTCATCTCACTAAATCTTCATATTTCTTCTCAAGTACAATAAAAATTATCTAATATAACTCTTTCTATATTTGATCTTATATTATATTGCTCATATTTAATTCAACCTATTTCATTATCATTAATACATGATTCTTCTAAAAAACCATACCTTAAATATTCACTTATTTTTGCATCATTAAATTTCATTTATTTATAATTACTTCCTTAAAAATTGGTAAATATCTAATTTTTCAAAGAGAATATATATTTAATACATTATTATTTTTAAAATATTCTATTAATTTAATATCCTCAACATCTAAAATAATTCATGAAATTTTTGAAAAAATATTATTTATTTTTAAAAAATCTAAATAATAATAAATAAAGTAGTCTTCCATTCAATGAAATTCTAAAAACAAAATACATCATTCTAAATTATCTATTTTATAAATTGATAATAAATTTATAAATATCATCAAATGTCATCAATATATTTTTCACGAAATTATATTATTTCATGATTTATGAACTTTTAATAATGTATTATAGTCCTTATTTTTGATAAAATTTAAAAGCATATTAGTTTCTATATCTGTTAGTTCAAATATATTTCTTAAAGTAAATCAATAAATACAATATATATTTTCATAATCATGAAATTTTCATTGAATATGCAAAGTATCACTAAATCATATTAATACTTTATTATTCTTTCAAGCATCACTAACTATTTTATTAATATTGTTAATGGCATTAAATCATCATGATGAAAAAAGAACTATTTCAGTATTATCATTTAATAATAAACTATTCAATTTTTCAATATTTTGCATTTCTGTTGACAAGTCATAATCATTAACCATAAATCATTGAACTTTTAAATAATTTATTCAATTTAACTCTTCATAATCTGAAATAATTGCCGGAAAATCTGATATATTAATTATACTTATATTCATAACTAAATTATTATATATTTATTTTTATCTCACAAAGGTAAAGATTCCCTTTTATTTTTCTATTATCATCAAGTTTTCCTAAATATCAAATAACTTTTTCATCCTCTGATAAAATTTTAAAACTTTGTCATTTTTTTAAAAAATTAATTTCATTATCTATTAATAAATTTATTTTTCAAATTCACAATAAATCATTTATTGTTATCAAATAATTATATATTTCATTGAAATAATCATGTTTTTCCTTACAGTTTATATAAAAAATCAGATTAAATCACTCATCTAACTTTTCTATAGAAAATCATCTATTCAATATTTTTAATCTATTTTTAATAATATATTCTACTAATCCATGAGTAAGTGACTTATTTATTTTAATATTTGTTCATGTTATAATTTTTTCTATTCAATAAATATTTTCTAAATCAAATTGTTTATACAAAGTATTTCCTAAACATGATAAATCTATTTCATCAAAATTATTGTTTATAAAAAAATTAGGTAATAAATCATTTAATATTAGTCATTTATTTTCAAAAATAGGTTTTATTTTTATATAATCTATATCTGTTTTTTTATAATTTTTAAATATATAATAAATAACTTCTCATAAAACTTGTTTTAAAGATTTTCTATATAAAGGTAAAATAAGTAAATAATTATCATTATCAAAAGATAAATCATATCATAATCTAGAAAAAATATCTTTTATTTCTATTAAATTAAATTCAAATCAAATTATTTGTTCTACTTCAGTTTTAGAAAAACATAAAGTAGATTTTTCATTATTTATCAATTTATCATAGATATAATTTGCATCAACATTTTTAAATCTAATAACTAATGTATTTTCATTTTCCTCTATTAGTTTTCATCAATAGTAATGTACTAAATAATCAATTATGTTTTCATAATAGGATTTATTAAAGTCTCAATTAATAATTAAGTTATCTCAATCAACTTTTAATTTTAATCTAGAGTCATTTAAAAATTCTCAATTTCAAAGATATAAATTCATTTTATCCTTTGATAAAAGTTCTATTTTATTTGGTTGCAAAATAATATTATCATTTCATGATATTTTTATATCTGATGTAGAATTTAATATATCATTAATAGAATTTCATATATATATTTTTTTCCAACTATTATTAGAAGGTTTAGAACTATAGTTTTTATCCAAAAAAAATTTATTTATATTTATTCAGAAAATAAAATAATTTTTATTTATTTTAAAATCTTTTAATAAATTATCATCAATAAATCATCATACAATTTTAAATTCTTTATTTCTATTTCAAATAAATACAAATTCAAATCAAGGTGAAACAAAAGGAAAAGACTTTTCTAATACTCTATCAAAAGAATAATGCTCTCATGTAGTTTTAAATAAGAAATTTTCTAAAAATAATATAATTTCTTTTAAATTAAAATCTATAAGCCTAGACTCTAGTTGACTATATTCTTTTATTTTATTTCATGATCATTTCCTAAATAACTTTCATAAAATATACTCATTAAAATCTCAATCTCAATTTAAAATATCTTTTATCATTAATCATGAAAATTGTGACAATAAAGTTATATTATTAGTATAATTTTCTAGTAAATTTTTATCTCAAAAATAAACATTTAAATAGTTAGATATTTTTTCTAATACTTCAATATCATTAATTTCAATATTAGTTTCTCATAATAATATTTGTCAATTATCATATAAAGGTGAATAAGATGGAATAAGTCAATATAATAAATTATCTATACTAGAAGATAAAATATTATAATTTAATTTCTGTGATATTCACATACTATTCATTGATTTAGATATTTGTGAATATATTTTTCATATATTTGTCCTATTTCATAATAATTTTTTTCAATCTATATTAGGATTATATTGTTTAAAATCATCCATTTATTATATTTTAGATTATAAATGAGTTTACTAATAAAAGTTGGTAAAAATTCTTAAAATGAAAAAATAAAGAATATTTAAAATTAATTTATTTAATCACTACCTTAAAATATAACCTAAATCATTCTTAATATTTTCTCTAATTTTAAAATACATTATATTAATTTCATCATTTGTAAGGTTTTTTTCTAATGATCTAAAAGTAATCTTAATACTCACACTTTTTTTATCTTCTCAAAACTTCTTAACACTTTCATATATATCGGTTACCTTAACTTCTTCAACTAAATCTCAAGCTATATCCCTAACTATTGATGCAATATCAAATAAATCAGCTTCATTTTCTATATCTATATTTCAATTATTATCTGATTTAGAATTATCCTTTAAAAATTTAGTTTTTGGTACAATAAAAGATATATCCTTATAAATTGGAGGCAAATTACTTACTTCTTTATATGGCTCAAAACTTCACCATTGATTTTTTACTCTTTCGTCATTACTCCAAAATAATCTGATATCTGGAATTTTTTTCAATGCCATAGCAAGTCTTTCAATACCAAATCAAAAAGCCCAACCATTATATTTTTTAGGATCAAGTCATAGTTTTTCCAATACAGAAGGATGAACAACTCATGCTCATAAAACCTCTAACCATTTTCAATTAAACATAACTTCTACTTCTAAACTTTCTTGAGTATATGGAAAACTATCAACATTAAATCTATACTCAATATCCTTTCAAAATATTGAATATATTACATTTAATAATATATTTTTTAATGTTTCTTGATTAATTAATTCTTTTTCTTTATTTGTGATTTTTAATCAATCTATCTGATGAAAACACTCATGATGTGTTGTATCAATATCATCAACTCTATATACTTTTCAGGCAGACAATACTTTTAAGTCTAATCATTTATCTAAAATTTCTTTTCAGTTTAAATCATCCATTACATATTTCCACATAACAGAAGTATGAGGTCTAAGTAAAATACTTTTTTCTAAAATTTCCTCATTTTTATCAATAAAATAACTATCACTAGGTCTTCTAGCAACATGATTTTTAGGGAAATTAAATAAATCAAAAGTTTCGTATTCATTAACTACCTCAGGAATTCTAACAAAATCAAATCAATTAAAATATTCAGATCAAACTATTTTTTCTAAAATCATATTTACTGGATTTCATTTTTCTCTTGTTAAATCTGGCATATTATGAACTCTTAATATACGATTCATATATGCTAATTCTTTATGACTTAAATCACTATTATTTTCAATCTTATTTAAAACATATGAAAACCAATAATCATCATCTCATTTTAAAACTACTTCATTTACTCAATTAGATATTATATTATCAATTTTTTCTATTGACATAGAAGCTATTCCGTCAGATAATCATTCAGAATTCAATCAAGATAATGATCATATAATTTCTTTTGATTCTACTTTCTTCATAAATTATATAAATTAAAAAATATTTATATATATAATGAGTAATAAATATAAAAAGTCAAATTATTTTTTAATACATTCTTGTTTAAATAAAAATAAAATATTCTAATTAAAAAACACCTAAGACAATAATTCTTAAGGTGTTTTTTAATCTTCTATAAAGAAATTTCAATCAAGTTCTTTTATTTCATATATATTTTTTATCTGAACTCATATATTATATTTAATCATTAGTTCTGATAACTTTCCTCAGTTAATTAAAATTATTTTGTGCATTGCACTTTTAGATTTTTCTTTTGCTTTACTGTCAAAATTACTTGTTGTAACAAATATTCACTTATCTAAATCTCAACTCATAGATCAGATAAAATTTCTTATATCTTTTTCTCCTAAGTTTCATTTTGTAAATCTCTTAGCCTGAGTATATAATCTACTCAAACCTAATTCATACTCATTTATTATACCATCTATTCAACCATCTCTTGATAAAGTTTTTTTACAACTTCTTTTAGAGTATATTCTTTTCAATCTAATATAACTTTCAATATAGGTAGCATTGTTTCATTAAACTTTGGTATTGCCATATTTGATTTATTATATTATAGTAACTATTTTAATATTTTTTGTAATTCTAATAACAAAGTATTAATTTCTTTATCGTTTGTTTGTATCTCATTAAATATCTCATTTGGAGTTCTAATCTCTTCTTCTTTGGATTTATTTGGATTTTTTGCTGACAAATCAAAATCCTTAATATCTTCAAATTTTACAATCCATGAATTATCTCACAATTCCCTTTTTTTAAGTAATTCTGGAATATGTTTTATTTCATCATATTTTATAGGCTTATTTTTTGTAAGTTTTCTACCTAAATCAATTTCATAATACCAAATATCTTTTGTTCTTCATTCCCTATCAAAGAAAATAATATTTGTCTTAACTCAACTATAAGGCAAAAATACTCAAGCCGGTAAACTAATAATACTGTGAAGATTAAAGTTTTCTAAAATCTCTTTTTTGATATCTTTAAAAGCATTTCAAGTATTAAATAAAACTCACTCTGGAACTACTATAGATGCTTTTCATCATACTTTTAAGCTTTTGTAAATATGTTGCAAAAAAAGCATTTCAGTAGCATTTGTTTTAAACTGAAAATTTTGTTGAATAATATCTTTTTCTTTTCATCAAAAAGGAGGATTTGCAAGAATTATATCATGTCTGTCTTTTTCTTGTAATTGTCTAACATCAGTTGTTAGAGTATTTTTTTTATTAATATTTGGATTTGAAATACCGTGTAATATAAGGTTCATTACTCACATTATATAAGCAAGTCATGTTTTTTCATTTCAAAAAAAAGTATTTTTATTTAAAAATTCTAAATCTTTATCACTTTTTACATTTGGTTTCATATGATTGAAAGCTTCAATCAAAAATCAACAACTTCAAGTACTTGGGTCGTAAATAGTTTGTCATACCTTTGGATCTAATACATCTACCATGATTTTAATAATACTTCTAGGAGTATAAAACTCTCCAGAGTTTCAACCATCGTTTCACATACCTTGTAGCAAATCTTCATAAATATGACTTAATTCAAACAAGTCTTCTTGTTTTTGAAAATTTAGCTCATCTATTATTTCAACTATTTCTTTAAGAGTATGACCAGAATCAATTCTATTATCTATATAAGAAAAAATTTCTCAAACTTTGTATTTTATAGAATGATAATCTTCATTTATATTTTTAAATGATTTTAAGTATGGAAATAATTCTAGATTTACAAAGTCTTTTAAATCATCTCAGCTAGGTTTTTTAATCCAATTAGACCATCTATATTTCTCATCAATTATATAATTATAATCTTTTCAATCTAAAAAAGCATTATCTGATTCTCTGATTTCAAAATCATCTAAAAACTTTAAGAATAATATCCATGAAATTTGTTCTGTATAGTGCATGGCTCCTGAGATTCAATCATCTCTTCTAAGTATATCAGTAATTCTTGATATTTTTTGTTTCATTGTTGGAGTGGCTTAATTATTAAAATATTATTCTTTAACTAATCTTCCCGCGAAAGCTTCTTTTAATAAACTTTGTTTCATTTCTTCTAAATCTTTTAATTTATTTTCATATTTTTCTTTTAAAACTCTATTTTTTTCAAATACTTGGTCTAAGTATTTTACTATTTCTATTTGTTTTTCTAGTGGTGGAAGTGGGATTTTTATTTTTCTCATAACTCATATAGGTAACTGAGGTTGAGCACTTCAAGAGACCAAAGATTGTTTTTGCTTAAAAAAATAATTTGAATTTATAAAATGTATTAAATATTTTGGGAAAATTTTATTTAGATCTATTCTTAGAACAACCATTCAAGAGTTTATTCTAACAAATTTATAAGGAAAATTTTCATCAATATAAGCTGTATTTCAAATTGTTCATCTTGTAGTTACAATTATATCATTTAAAAAAGCTTTTCATTTTCCTAATAAATTATATTTTTCTTCTGTAATAAAATCTAATTTATCAAAATTAAAAAATCAATTTCTTACATTTGAAGTATTTAAAAATAAACAATATCATTTTTCAGAAAATTCAGATTTTTTGGGGTAGTTTTTACCTCTATCTCAATCAACAATATCTAAATAGTTTTTATCTCACATTTTTATTTCAAGCTCTGATTCCCTAAAAACTTCTTCTAAAACACTTTTATTTAATTCATCACAATTTTCTAAATTCTTTTTCGTTAGTTCTATAGATTTATCTATTTTTTCAAAAGATGAGTCTAATTTTTGAACTATTAGTTTTTGAGTTGGAAGTGATGGAAGTGGGATTGGTAAATCAACTAATGATCATCTTGTGATTTGAGGTTGTGCTGAACCAGAAATTACTTTTGAAAAGTCTAAATTTTTAAAAGCATAATAAAGAAAATTTAAATAAATAATATTATTATCTTTTATATGAGAAACCATTGCATTTCAATTTATCCATGAAAACTTTTCAGAAATATTTATACTTCAACAAGTAGCTCATCTACATGTAATTAAAAGCTCTTTTTCTTCATGGTTAAAATTATTATACTTTCATATAATTCAATTTGCTCAAAATACTGGATATTTTCAATCTTCTATCATTTCTTTTGTAGAAATGGTTTTAGGTTGGTATAAATCACAAATTTCTCAAAGTTTTTTTGTTGGATATGGCATTTATTTAGTTAGTTAGTTAATTTATTTTTTTACCCTATTTGGTATATATTTTTTTATTCACAATAAGCTATGTAATGATTGACGTTCTCTATGTTCAATATAATGATTATTCATATATATTTGTATAAAGAAAGACATTGTTTTAAGTGCTAAATTATTTTTATCTTCTTTAAATTTATTATATAGATCTCTTAATTCTTGATATTTAAATTTTCAATAATTTAAACTAAATAATGAATATAATAATTCATAAGATGGATATTGATTTTTTTTAGTAATAGATCTTTGTAAATCTAATAATTGTTCTATACTAACGGATTGAAAAATTTTAAATAAAATTCACATTATTGTTCTTAATCACATATTTTGAACAAATTTTTCTATTTTTTTCTTCTTATCAAATTCGGAAATATATTTATTTCCTTTTCTTTCTTCATAAAAATCTATCATTTTTTCTATAGATTTTTCAAAGTCCTCTGATTTAATCATTTCCAACAAATAAGACATTAATCTTAATCATAAATTTTCAATATCAAGCAATAATTCTTCTAGCATCTTTTTTTCTAAACTTCAAGACCTATTTTTCAAAATTTGTCATAAAACCTCTATTACTTTAAAAGCCTTACTCAATTCTAATAAGTCTTTATCTTCTTCAATTTCATTATCTGTAAATTCTTTATAATTTTTATTACTATTATCTTTACTTTTTTGTTCTTCTTTTCTATTTTCCGAAATACTTTTATTACTTAATATAGACTCTGGTAATTCATTAACTAAATTATTTAAAAAACAAGTATCATCATTTGATAATAAATTAACTTTATAATTATCAAATATAGTTATACAATGAAGTTGAATTTCTTCTAATAATTTAGTATTAGAAGTATGATAAATTGTAAAAATTAATATATTTGAGCTAGATTTTTTATAAATAGTATCACTTAATTTTTCTATTATTTTTATATTATTTTCTTTATCAGCTATAAATTTTCAAACAAAATAATAAAATATATATTCAAATTCAAATTTAACTTTAAAATCTTTATTTTTAAATATTGCATACTGATCATCTTGAAGCTTATTTAATGATGAATTGGGCATTTTAGTATAGTTTTCAAAATACTCAATTTTAAATTTTACATATTCATCATTTGTTATAGAACCAAAATTATATCAATTTAACTTATATATTTTATAAGATAAATGTTTTAAGAAATTTAAACAAGAATCCCGATCAGTATTATTAATACATTTTTTATCTAATTGAGATATTATTAATGCATGGTAACAATGTCAGTATGAAGTCAAAGTTAAATCTCTAGTAGCTACATTTTCAAAAGCTTGAATAATAGATAATAAATAAAATGGATGCATAGGAACGTTATGATTTCTATTTGTAATATCATCAATTCTATTTTCTAATGAATCAAAAATTTTATCATAAACTTCATCTTCCTCTTGATAATCTTTTTTTAACCAATTTAAAATTAATTCGTGTTTCTTAGAGTTATTAAATGTATTTATTGAATAAATGTCAAAATCAATGTAATCTTCCTCATCTTTAAAATACATAACAAAATCATCATCTGAAATTATGAATATAATTTTTATAAAATGTTCTTTACAATAATCTATAAATTTTTTATTAACTCATTTATGATAATTATCAACTATGATTATTTTATTATTTCTTTTTTTATAATTTTCTAAATTACAATTATATTGATCAATTATTTCTTTTTCTAAAATTTTATTAAAATTTATATTTCACCTATTAATACTATTTCAATTTAATAAAATTGGAAAAAAATCAGAATATAATGATTCTAAAAAAATTTTTTTTCATATACTTGTTTTTCAAGAAAGATCATTTCACTTAAGAAAACAACATTTATTCTTTTCGTCCAAAAATGAATTTAATGAACCTTCAATATTATTTTCTTCTTCTCAAGAAATAAAATAAAATTCAGGCCATACAAATAATTTGGATAAATTAAATCAAGCAAATTCAAGTTTTTCAATAGATTCTATAAAAGATTGTTTAATTAAGCAAGTTTCTTTATTTTTATCAATATTAGTCTTTGAAAAATTATAATTATTTATAATTTTAGTATTACTTGATTCAATATTATATATAGAATCAGATTTTTGTTGTTGAATATCAATTCAATAATTTTTATCTGTCATAATTTAAAATAGTAAAGTAATATAAGTTCCTATTGAAGCTCATAATTTGTATAATTTTCAAAAGGTTTCTGATAATCAAACTGTTTTTGCAGTTATTTCTTTAAGTTTTGAAGCATATTCTTTGTATCAATTTAATATTCAATTTGTAGATTTTTGTACAATACTATTTTTTAAATCATTCTCTTTTCATTCAATTTCATCAGAATAAACTCATTTAGATTTTAAATCTTCTTGTATTTTTAATAAAAAACTTATTAATTCTTTTTCATTTTTTTGAATTTCAAAATTTAATTCAAAATTATTTCATCATATATTAAAATTTCAATTTAAATTCTCAATATTATTTATTTGAGAAGCTTTTTGATTTCATATTTTCATAATATTTTATATTTAAGAACTAAACTACTTAACATATAAACTCCTTTGCACCTCATAATAAGCATTTTTCAATTCTTCTACTCATCAAAACTCTTCTGCTAACTCTCTTGCTTGTCATCTATTAAATAGTTGAATTTTACTAGATAAAGAGTCTTTTCTAAATTCTAAAATTCAGTTTTTTACATACAAAGCAAGTAAAAACTCTAAAAATTCTCTAGCCTTTAAACTATCATATTTATCTACTATTTCTTCTCAATAAATAGACCTTTCACTTCTGTATTTTATATCACTACCATATGATAGATGAGCTAATATATCAAATATATCTGAATCACTAGCTTCAAACATATTTTTTAAATCATCTAGTTGTTCTTTATCAAGTCATATATTATATAATCCATTTAATAACTCTTCTCTTGTTTCAGGATTAGACCATAATTCTCTAAGTTGATGTTCATCTTTATAAAAATTAGGTAATTCTCATACTATTTTTTGTAAAAACTCTTCACTACTTAAATGTTTTCATGTACTTGGATCAAGATATCTAGTTTCTATATCTATAACCTTTAATTCTCTCCTATCTCAAAGCTTAACTACAAGTTTTTCTTTTTTTTCTTTTGGTTCTTTTCAATCATCTACTGGTAATGTATCAATTGGAGTTTTTGATTCTTTATTGTTTTTTTCTTTACTATCTATTAAGTTTTCTTCCTCTGGTCATCAGTCCCATAATTCATCTCTAAAATCATTAGTAGCACCTAAAAAGTCATAAATAGTAAAATAATCTTTTCATTCAAAAACTCTTGTTCATCTACCTACTATTTGTTTATATTCAACTATACTTCAAATATTTCTAACAAGTACTATATTCCTTACATTTAAAGCATCTACTCAAGTTGTTAACATTTGAGATGATGTCAAAATTACTGGGATATCTTTATCATTGTCTTGAAATCTTTCTAAATATTGTTTTCATAATTCTCATTCATTACTTGTTACTCTCACGCAGTAATCTGGGTCATTTACTGTTTTATACTTATTTATACTATCTCTAATCCTAAGAGCATGATCCTGGTCAGTACAAAAGATTATAGTTTTATCCATTTTATTTATCTGATTTAATATTGTCTGAGCTATTAAATCACTTCTTTCAGGTATTATTATATTTTTCTCCATATCTTTTGTGTAGTATACATCTTTGTCTGCAACTCATGATAAAACAGTATCTCCAGAATTTAATGCTAGTTCATCAATATTTAGTTTTATTCTTTTGATTTTAAAAGGTGTTAAAAATCAGTCATCAATTCAAGATTTTAAAGAGTATTCATAAACTGGTTTTCAGAAATATTTATATGTATCAATATTATCTTCTCTTTTTGGTGTAGCTGTAAGTCATAAATGAACAGCCGCTTCAAAATGCTTTAATATTTCAGCCCAATTTCAATCATCACGAGTTCATCATCTGTGACACTCATCAATTATTATTAAATCAAAAAAATCTTTTGGGTACCTTTTAAAATATTGTTCTTCTATATATTCAGAATTATCAGATGATTCATCATCATCATTTTGATTTCATCAAACAAGAGCTTGATAAATAGCAAAAAAGACATTTGCATTAGTAGGAACTTTTCATCATCTTTTTTTAATTTCTATTCAGTTGATTTTTAATATATCTTTTTCAAGTGGATTAAAAGTATTCATTGCTTGATCTACAAGTACATTTCTATCAGCAAGAAAAAGTATTCTTGGTCTTCTATTTCATATACCATCAAGTGACCATCTAGACATAAATAACTTATAAACAGCTTGAAAAGCTATTACAGTTTTACCTGTACCAGTAGCAAGAGTTAAAAGTATTCTTTTATTGTCTTCCGCTATAGCTTCAATTACTTTATTTATAGCTATTTCTTGATAGTATCTAGGTTTTTTATCAGAAAGTAAAAAAGGTTCTTCTAACAACTTTTGTTTTGTTAGATTATCTTTTCAAATTGTTTTTTTATATAACTCTTCAGGTGTTGGGTATTTTTCTATAATATTTCAAATAGAGTTCTTAATATCATACTCATAAATTTCTCTACCATTTGTTGAATAGACAAATCTAAGATTTAATATATTAGCATAATCTTTTACTTGCTCCAATCACTCTGTAACATACAAATCTTGTTTTTTAGCTTCTATAATAGCTAATTTAACTCATTTATATGTAAGTATATAATCAGCAAATTTTCTTTTTCACCTTTTTCATCACAAACCTTTTCTCCCAGCTGTAAAATAGTATTCTCTTATAATACTTGTTTCTTCCCAATTACTATTTTTTAAACTGGGGTCTATATATTTTGCTCTTGTGTCAGATTCTGAATAATTTAACATATTTTAATTTAGGAGAATAAATAAACTAAGATAATAAAAAATTTAAAATGTACTTAAAATAATTTTTATTAAGTAACAAATTAAACCTCAGAAATCAATCTTTTATTCCTAAAAGCAATTCAAGAAGCAGATTTTAAATATTTTTCAAAATCTAAGGCTTCTTTTTTGTTTTTAAAAGCTGAATAAAAAACTAATTCCCAAGGTTTATATTTATTTGTATGTCTTGATTTTCATGTATTATGTTCTTCTAATCTTTGTTTCAAGTTTTCGCTAAATCATGTATAAAATTCATTTCTTTTTTCCAAGCTTCTTATAAGATATACATAAAACATTTTTTATTCATTAACAATATACATTTATAATTAATAGCCGTTCTTAGCTAAAGCTACGAAGGGCATTCTTCAATTCTAATGGTTGCTTTATTTAAAGTTTTTTCTTCGTAATTAGTATTTGATGGCTGTGCCATTCAAAGTTTTTCTTTGTAATTAGTGTTTGGTGGCTGTGCCATTCGAAGTTTTTTCATCGAAAAAACGAAGAATGGTGGAGTTTATAGAAGAGAATTTGAATGAAATATTGTATAAATAAACAAATAAAAAAATCCTAGATTTGAAATCTAAGATTTTTGTTAATTTGAATGAAAAAAATGAAATATAAATTTCCTTATTCCATTTTTTTGAATATAATTGGAATATAAAATTCTTTATTCCAAATTAAGATATAAAATTGTAATAAGGATTATATTATTTCATTAAATATTAAAAAAATGGAAAATAAATTTAAATCATGAAAATATATACAACAATATCAATATAAAAGCTTTTTACCTGAAAAAATTAATAAAAAATTTTCATGGGAAGATTCAAAAATAAATATATTACTTGAAAAAGCCAATCTAGAATTATGAAAATTAGAAAGTTTTTCAAAATTTATACCTGATATAAATTTTTTTATAAGTATGCATATTTCAAAAGAAGCAATTCAATCAAGTAAAATTGAATGAACAAAAACTGAATTTGATGATTTATTTGCAAAAGACATAAGTTATAAAAGTATAGAAGAAAGAAATGATTTAATAGAAGTACAAAACTATATTAGAGCTCTTAATCTATGAATAAAAGAATTAGAATCTTTACCATTATCATTTAGATTATTTTGCAATATCCATAAAGAGTTACTATCATGAGCTAGATGAGAACACAAAAATCCATGAGAAGTAAGAAAATCTCAAAACTGGATTTGAGGTTCTAGTTTAAGTGATGCTTTTTTTATCCCACCCCATCAAAATGATTTATCGGAATTAATAACTGATTTTGAAAAATTTTTACATAATGATGAATTAGAAATTCCTGAATTAATTAAAATAGCTATTGCTCATTATCAATTTGAAACTATTCATCCATACCTAGATTGAAACTGAAGAATTTGAAGATTAATGATCATATTATATTTAATTGAAAAAAATATAATTTCTTCTCCAATATTATATATTTCTGATTTTTTAGAAAAAAATAGATGATCATATTACGATGCTCTAACAATTGTAAGAAAACAAGATAATATAGAACATTTTATAATGTTTTTTCTTAATTGAATAATTGAAACATGCAAAAACTCTACTAATACTCTAGAAAAAGTTTTACAAATCAAAGAAGAATCTGAAAAAAAATTATTATATTTTTGAAGAAGAATTGAAAAAGCACAAGTTATTCTAAATTATTTATACTCAAACCCAGTAGTAAATTATAAAGATATAATGAATATCCTTGATATATCTTCAGCAACAACTGCAAATAAATTTATAGAAGATTTTATTAAAATTTGAATTTTAGAACAAAAAACACTTAATAAAAGAAATAAAGAATATGTTTTTGAAGAATATTTGAAGTTGTTTAGATAAGATATATAATCTGATTTTAAATATAAGATTTTTGTAATTAATATAAGTTATTAAAAAGCTCATTTTTGACAAAATAAAGCTATTTATGGTAAAGTAATATTATATATAAATACATATATAATATTTATGAAAATAACTACTTTTGACTTATATTGAAACGAATATACAAACAATCATGGAGTAAACACATATCATGATGTATTTTTTGATTGAAAAAATATAAGTTATAAACAAAAAGTAGAAAAAAAAGTAAATAAAATAGAATTAAGTAATATTTTAAACAATTCAGATTATAAAATATGTCATAATTTTTTTTGATATGATTGATGAAAATTACCAACATTATTGAATCATAAAGAAAAAAATATTGATACTTTACTAATTGATAGTCTAATATCATTCAATAAAACTCATCATAACCTCAAAAAATCAATAAATAATGATCCACTAGAAGATTCTAAAACTACTTTTGATGTACTAAATAAAAATCTACAAATTTTTCACAGTTTGAATTCAAAAATTAAAAATATCTTATTTTCGCTTTTATATGAAAATAATTTTTATAACGAGTTCTTTAATTTTTATAATGATATAAATTGAAATAAGCTAAAAAAATTAAGTAATAAAGAAATTGTAAATGAATTTAAATTTATTCTATCAAATAATGAATTGCTTAATAATCAAAGTATTGAAGCGATTAAATCATATATTTTTGGTGAAAATATTAATCAAAAACTAGCTATTTCTTATTTAGTTTTATTTATAGATAAAAAAACAATAACTTTATCAGACTTTATATTCAATGAAAATGTTGAACTAAGAAATTATTTAAGAAATATACTGAATTCTTTTTATTCTAATATAACAAAGGATTTAAATAACAATATAAAAACTCACTTAAAAAAATTTTCATGATTCAATGATTTTAGATGAAATACTCAAGTTGAATGAGTAAGAAATTGATTAGAAAATAATGATTTTTTAACCATTTTATCAACATGAGGTTGAAAGTCATTAATATATCAACTTCCTGCATGGCTTATTGGTAGTAAATTATGACATTTAACTTTAATTATTACACCTTTAAAAGCATTAATTAAAGATCAAATTGATTGATTAAGAGATAAGCAATTTAATGAAGTAAATTATTTATCATGAGATCAAAACTGAATAGAAAAAGACATAATTTACAATAAAATTAAATCATGAGAAACTAAAATACTTTTTATAACTCCTGAAGCATTAAGAAGTGAAAAAATATTAGAGTTACTACAAAACAGATATATTTCAAGAGTTGTTATAGATGAAGCACATACTCTTATTTTATGGTGACAAGAGTTTAGACCTGATTATTTCTTTATAAAATATTTTATAGAAGATATTGAAAAGAAAAATCTAAATAAAAAAATTAATTTAACTTTATTAACTGCTACAGCTACAGTTGATGTAGAAAAATGAATTCTAGATTACTTTAAAAATAAAGATATAAAACTAATAAAAGCAAAAGAAATATTAAAAGAAAATATTAAATGAAGTGTTATAAATATTGAAAAAAAAGAAGAAAAATTAGAAATACTTGTAAACAAAATCAAAGAAATAAATATAGATAAAAATCCAACTATTATATTTACTTGAAGAATTAAATCAGCAATAGAAATAGAAAAACATTTAAGAGATGAATGAATAAATATTAGGTCATTTTTTGCTTGAATGAAACTAAATGACAAAAAACAAGTTCAAGAAGATTTTATTAAATGAAAAATAAATGTAATTGTTGCAACAAAAGCCTTTTGAATGTGAATTGATAAAGATAATGTTAGATATGTAATTCACTATGATTTACCTTGAAATATTGAGGACTATACTCAAGAAATTTGAAGAGCTTGAAGAGATTGAAAAATTTCTCAAAACATAATTTTTTATGATAAACTTGATATAGAAAAAAGAATAAAAAACCTAAGTTATAGTGGATTAAAGTACTATAATATAAAGAAGTTCTTAAAGTATGTAAACATTAAAGATAAAGTAGTTCTTTCTCCTAGAGAAATTGCCATTAAAAGCTGAATAAAAACAAATAACAAAAATTGGATTACTGAAATCAAAATTTTATTAAGTTTTTTAGAAAATGAAGAATTTAATTGAATAAATATATTAAAAAGAAAGTATGACAATACTTTTGTATTATTTAATAAAGTTGAGAATAAAGTTTTAAATAATTGTTATGAAAAAATAGAAAAAGATAATTTTTTAAATGCAGAAGAAAAAGTTTTAGCTAAAGTAATAATATTAAAAATTATTGAAGAAAAGAAAGCAATTGATTTAAATAAACTTGAAGATAATTTTATTAATGATTTATGAGAAGATTTTGAATATAATAAAATAAGAATTAATAAGGTTACAAGTACTATTAAATCACTTAATATACTTTGAAAATCAAATAATAATGATGAAATAGATGTTATAATTGAAGCTTGAAGCTTATTAAAAGATGAAAATTATAGAGATAATATATTTAATATATATAAAAAAAGAGTTAAAAATATTGAATCATTTGAAGAATCAAATAGTGCTAGTTTTCATGATAAAATAAAAAATTATTATTTATTTAAAAGTATAATAAGTGAAAAAAAATGAATAATTATATCTAAAAATAAAGAAAATTTAATTAAACATTATGAAGCAAGTGCAAAAGAATCTAAATTAATTTTAGATTATATATACAGTGATTATTGAGAAGTAAATATAAAAAATTCAGTAAATCTTAATGAGTTATTAATTCATTTACAAAAAAATTATAAATGAAACTACACTATTAGTGAATTAAAAGAAAGATTGTTTTTTTTAGATTCATTATGAATTATAAAAGTTAAGAATTGATTATTAGTATTTTTAACTAGATTTAATTTATATTTTGATGATAAAATTATAGATAATACTGAATGATTTAAAGAATATATATCAAAAGAAGAATTTAAAAAAGATTTAATTAATAAACTTGAATTGTATAAAGAAGTAAAAATAAATAAGTTATTAGCTCTTCAAAGTATTATAGAAATACTTGAAAGTAAATGAACCCTAGAATATACAAAACTTACAGAATATTATTTTAATACTCCATTAAAAGATTTTTCAGAAGAGAAGATAAATCAATAAAAATCCTAGATTTAAAATCTAAGATTTTTGTTAATTTGAGTTATAAAAATGAAATATAAATTTTCTTATTAAAAATTTAAATATATAATAAAGCTAATGAAATTTGAATATAAAAAAAATTGGATCAAATAAAGTTTTTAACATCATTAATTAAAAATAAATAAAAATGGAAAGTTGTATATGATTAAATATATTAGGTTTATGTAGTGAATTTTACAATAATGAATTTACTATTTTTAACATATGAGCATTCATGACTCTAATATGAGTTTTTTTTGCATGATTCCAATTAATAAATTCAATACATAAAATAAGATTCAGAGTAAGATATAATAAATTTATTGTATTTTTAGTTCTTGTACCATTATTAAGTTCAGTTATCGGTACTTTAATACCATTAATTCCTTGAAAACCTTTACCTCTATTATGATATCCTATTTTTTGGGAAATATTCACAGCTTTATATATTATAATTATTTGATTAATTTTAACTCCATATTTATTTTTTAATAAAATAAATAAATTTGATATAAAAACTTGAAAAATTAATATTATATATATTCATTATTTAGCTAAAAATAAAGATATTCAAAATATAGTTGATGAATTACAATACTTCTTTGATGATTTTTTAAGAAAATATAAAAAAGAAATTGAGGAAAAAAAATGGTGATATGCTCATCAATTTATCACAATAATACAAAATCAAAGATTTATAGATTATTTAATTGAGAACCCTTTTACAATACAAAAAATAATATTTATATATAAAAAAGAAAAAAGAACCCAATTTTCATATGAAGAACAAGAATTTTTAAAAAAAGTGATATTATGATCTTTTAAAAATAATAATTCCTTTTTAGTTCATGAACTAAACTGAAATTTTAATATTGATTTTGGAAACCAAAATTGAATAATATTAAAAAATTTAATTGAAGATTTAAATTTTTTATCAAAATTAAATATTTTATGAGATTCTGAAACTTTTTGATATTCGAGTGATATAATATTTGCAAAAAATTATTTAAAATTTATTTTAAAAATACATGAAGAATTTCTTAACAAAAATAAAATAGAACAAAATTATCTAAAATATGAACTTCTTTTAAAAGTGTTTGAGACTCAAGAATGAATAATTCAAAATTCATATAAAAAAATAGATTGATTATTGAAATCTAATATAATAATATCTAATTTTAAAAATAAAATATGAAAACTAGAAGATAGCTTATTAAATTTATATCCTTGAAATAAATTTCCTGAAATAATATTAAATAAAGAAAAACCATATTGATCAGAATACCATGAACTTGAATCAAATATATCAATTTTAGATGCCTACGCTTTTTGAATATATAAATTATTATGCGCTTTTACATATTACAAAAACGCTGATATAAGACACTATACTTTAGAATTTTCCTCAGGTGTTAGTGAAAATTTTGTTTTTAAACAAGTTGAAAAAAGGTTATTTATATTATATAAACAAAAAATAAATGATAATTTACTTTGATATTACCCAATGATATCAAGAGTATTTTGGGAAAATTATATTCGGAATATTATAAACGAAACAGACAAAGTAAATAAAAATAAAGATATAATTAACATTATAAAAATATATGCTGAAAAACTACCTAAATTATCTGAATGATATATTTATAGATATACAAATGATACTCTAAAAAATGAAGATACAAAAGAAATAGCTATTAAAAAAGCTAACAATATAATTAAAGATTTATTTACAAAAAATATAGAATATGATAAAGAAAAAAATATATTAATTATTTTCTGATGGGATAATTTATATTATTCAAAATTAGATTTATCTAAAATTTTAAAAAATTGAAAAATTGAAATTATGAATAAATAAAATCCACCGTTTATACTTATTTTAAAGAGCAATAATAATTTGCTCTTTATTTTTTTACCTAAAAAATTATGAAAAAATATAATCACATAGAAGAAATTAATTGTTTATTTGAAATGATAAAAACAATTATGATAACTAAATTACCTCAAACAAAAATTAAACAATTACTTAGAGAATATACTCACTCTGAAATTAGACTCTGAAAAGACGAAAACTGAGAGTTTGTAATAAAAGATAGAATATATCTAGATTAAAAACATCGCCCTACAATGATAATGTAGGGCGAATAGAAAAATAAAAACTCAAAATAAAAGCTAAAACAACTAGAAATCTCCCTAACGAAAACAAAATGAAAAAAAATAAAACTACAATAAATAATACGAATGAGATATTAAAATTAAATCCTTTTGTATATTATGAAAATATAGATTTTCTAACTATAAAACTTCCTGAATGATTAGATATACTAAAAACTCTAAATTGAATAGTAGAAAATTCACATGAATATAACCTTAATTTTTGATTCAAAATTATATTTTTTGACTGGTGATTTTGAAAACAAATGAAGTATTATAAATTACTAGATACTGAAAATAATGAAATTTGTAATATTAAAATAAAACAAATCACTCAAAAAAAGAATAAAAATGTATTTAATGCAATTGAATTCAACTGATTATTTTTTAAATCATATTTTGAATATTTTGAATATTTTCTTGAAATATTTGAAATAGATAAAAATAAAAATGAAATAGTTAAAAGAATAGATTTTTGTATAGATTTCTGAAATATAGAAATAAAAGATTTTATGAAATATTATAAAAATATCTACAAAAAAGAATACTGAGTATGAATATGAGACCAATTAACATACAAAAATATAAAAATGGATAGACATGAACTTGTTCTATATAACAAAAAACTAGATATCCTAGAAAAAAATAAACATAAAACAAAAGTAAACTGAGATTATGTTTACAAAGAATACATAAAAGAAAATTTCCCGATTACTCGTCTAGAGTATAGAAAAAAATCAAGAGCAATTAGAGAATTAACAAATAATTCAATTAATGCTCTTTTTAAGTATATAAAACAATATTCTCTGGATTATTTTAATAAATTTTATGATCTTGATATTATAGAAGTTTATAAAGAAACAGCTAAATTTAAAAGATATGAAAGACCTGAAAGAAAAGATATTTTAGTATGAGAAATAACTAACAAAAAAATAAGACTTTATCTTTCTATGGCTAATGCATATATGGATAATTACTCTCATATAAAATCTGAAAAACTATTATTTGAAAAATTATATGAAAAATACTGAGATAGAATTTTAAACTTTTTTATCACAAAACAATTAAATAAAATTAACTAAAAAATTATGAAAATAAATAACATACCAAAAGCAATGAAATATCAATTAGATTATACTGATGAAGATATAAAATTATGTTTATCAATTCTTGATGATGAACAAAAGAAAAAAATTAACAAATATATAAGAAATATGAAAAACATAGACAAGCAAAAGAAAAATAACAGAATTTTTAATCTTATTTGTGTAATAGTTGAAAACAGTTAATAAAACTTAGTAATTGACTAACATAATAAACATATGATAAAATAAATAATGTTATTACATATTAATTAAATCATACATTTTAATTATTTGCATAATGTATGATGTTTAATATACTAATAATGTCTATTTATTAATTAATTATTTATTATATTATGAAATCACAAAGTGTAAGACTAGAGCCAGAAACTGTACAAAAACTCAAAGAATTAGAGATAGAAATGTGATGAGTAAAGTTAAAAACATATGAAGATAAGATAAATCATCTAATGTGGTTTTACTCTAGTCACAAAAATAATAACTGAAAATAATAAAATTAAATACATACAAAAAACATTAAAAAAGTTTGATTTTTTAATGTTTTTTAATATAATGCTTTTAGATATTAAATATATGTTTTATTTTTAATATCTAAGCATTTTATTTTTATAACTTCTTTTTTGTTATGTCACAACAAACAACAAAAATACAGAAAGAAGAAATTTATAAGAATGGAAACTTTATAATTTCATCTTATGATTTCACAATTCCTAATTGAGAAAGAGCTTGAACTGTTCTAAATCTAATAGAATTGAAAACTGTAAAAAAGAAGTGGTCAGATGATATTAAATCATACTACGACCAAAATCAGTATATTACTATTACTGAGGAACAATTAGTTGATTTACTTGAAAATGTAAAGATGTAATTGTTAAAAATGTCTATTTATTAAAAATAAAACTGAGGCTTTTGTATATAGGAAGGTTATGCCTCATACCTTTCTAATATACAGGAGCTTTTTTTGATGCTCAAAATTTGAGCTCCATACTTTATTTGCATAATTATAGTAACTATATGAGAACTATATTTACATCAATGGCAATTGGTCTTATTTCATTACTTGCACTTTGAGCAACTGTTTCATCAGATGCATTAGTAACTGTAGATCCTGCTGAAGTTTCTACTCTTGCAACTGGTATAGCAAACATGGCTCAATCATTTATAAGTGTATGAATGCAAATGTTACCATTAATTCTGCCATTATTAGCAGTTTTCCTTATCTTTGGATTCGTGAAAGGATTCATCAAAAGAAGATAAGAAAAGGGAGATTATTTCTCCCTTTTAACTTAAAAATAATAAAACAAAAATGTTTGATCTAATATTTTCAAATTGAATATATATTCAATTTTTCATTAATTATTTTTGATTTTTCTTTCAAAATATATTTTGAATAACTTTTCTATTATTTTGAATATTTTTTCTATGATCAATTATTTCAATATTTAATAATAAATAAATATGAATTTATGAAATTGTACTTTTACTAGCCTTACAGATAGAAATAATCTAAAAGAAATAGAATGATTAGAATGTCCTAATATTCAATTAGATAATAATCCTACTTATACATGAACTTGATTTGTATATAGAGCTTGATTCATGTGAGATGATTGAGCTTATTATATATCTCAAGATTTATTATTCACAATAATTATATGGTTTTGGTCTATATTTTTTGTTTGATTTTCATTAATAGCATTATCAATTAAATCTTTTAAACTATGATTAAAAAAATAATAATATTAATATTTTCTATACTAATATTCAATACTACATATGCTGAAAATATAGAATTAAAAGATTTTTGAAACTATTCACCATATTATAGTGAAAATATAAACTGAAATATTAGAACATTTGCCACTAGATACAAAAGAGCATATGTTTATGATGAAAAATGAAATACTATTCATTATATATCATGAGAACATTCCTGACAAGTAGAAATATATATAAAACTATTAAACTGAGATATTGTTTCTATTCCAAACTATACAACATGACCTACAAATAATGCTCAAAATCATGTATCAGACATTTATTATTATCATTCAGATATTGATTGATTGGATTTATATACTTTTTACTGATGAAATACTTGATATAGATGTACATCAAAAACATATATATGATTTGCTGAAAACAAATTAATAATATGACAAAGAAGTCTTAAATGAAACAACTCTAATTGTAGTACATGAACAACTCATCCATTAAGATATATTGATTTAGATAATCCTGATTTATGAGTTTTAGATTATACTTGAAATATTCCTTATTCACAATTGATTGCATTTCAATCATGAATGTTATATCAAACAACTAGTAATCAATATGCATACTTAAGTAATAATTCTATTAAAAATTATAGTTGTAATGAATTATTATGAGTTTGTCAGAGTCAATGATGATGAGAAACAGATTATATAATAAATTGATATAAAGTATTTTCTAATTGAAATGATAAATCTGTAATATCTCTAGACTATACAAGTAATACTACTAATTTGAGATGATATTTTTCTCAAATAAATCAATCATGACAATCTCCTATTTTATTAGAAGATAAATTTATAAATCAATATGACTTTAACACCTGAGAATATAGTTTTATAGATATATCTATAGTAAATAGTATATGAGACTTCCCTAATGCAAAACATTCACCATTAATACAAAAAAATGATTTAGCCACATATTATACTTTATGAACTAAACAATATTTAAATTCTGAAAATATTTTTTGAGATTGAACTATAGATTCATGAGCAACAGTATGAGAATGAACGGAAATTTGAACTTTTTCTGATCAATATATAAATATTGAATGAACTTATTGTCAAATATACAATTCTGACATTAACCCTAGATTAAATTGTAATTGAAATCTTGTAAAAAACTGAGATGGTTTAACTTGTATAGAATGAAACAAAATAGAATATAGCTCAACTGATGAAAATGCATTTATCTATTATGATGATGAAACAAAAATATGAGATGTAGAATTTTATCGTTGTTGATATACAAATATTACTCAAGACAATACAAATACTGATACTAATAATGACTCTACAGAAAATAATTCAACATTAATAGATACTATAAAAAATCTTTTTTGAAGCTCTAGTGATGAAATCAATAGTCTAAAAAATTCTCTTAGTTGAGCATTAGATATGTGAAGTAATTGATTTAATATATGAAGTTGATGAACATCTTCAATAACATTTAATCCATGAAATAATGACTATTGAGAACTAATCTGAGTAAATTATGAAAAACAAACTTGCGATATGTTTAATTCAGATTGAAGTTTTGCTTATTATTCAAATTGATCTTATGATTTGAGTATAGACCTAACAAATATATTAAATCTATGATTTGATGATAAAATACCCTTTATAGATGAACTCTTATTTATACCAAATAAAATACTAGATTTCATAACAAATCCACTTCAAAATATATTTTCAGTTCTAAGAGTATTTGGATGAATATGAGAAAATACTTATTGTTATTTTTGAACACTCCAGACTATAGAATTTCAAAAACATATAAAAATATGAACTAGTTTCTGGTGATGAGAACAATTATATATTCCTTGAAAACTTACTATCATAGACTATTTAATACTATTTTTTATCTGACTTCCTCTACTAATAATAACTGTTAGAATATTACTTTACTAAAAATTATGCCAGCAATATTAATAACAATAGCTACAGCAATAATATCAGCTCTTTGATTTATAACAAAAACTTGAACCAAAGTTGTTTCATGAATTATTCCTATACTTTATGAATTTGTAAGAAAATCATTTAAGATGTTATTCATAATAGCATTTTGGTGACTATTTTTGAACTTTACAACAACTTTAATAGCATTTTTGTTATATCATATCAATTTAACAGTTTGAGTAGCTCTATCAAACTATACTGCATGATTTACTATAAATATTTTATCATACTACATTCTTTGAATAATTATTTTAGTAGTAGGAAAAATTTTTTATAAAATTATTTCCTAATTAAATCAAATCATGAATTGATTTTATATTGTTATGTGAGAGTTTTGAGCTTGAAAAACACAAAATATAACAAAATATTTAAAAAATTATAATAAAACAAAAGAAATAAACATATCTAATTATTATAATTGATACTCTCAGTTTCAAATATCAAATCATATAGATCTAATAAATATATTGAATGATATATATGATTATCACCTATATATAAATCTTTATCCATATAAAGATAAGTTATATACTCATAAGAAAAACAAACTAGAAGAATACGAAAAAAATGCAAAATTATTTCATAATAAATACTGAAATAACTTACAAAAAAGTATCAAGTTTAATATTGCTCTAGATGAAGCTAGTATTTATTTTAACCCTAGAGATTTTAAGAATAATTTTTGATGAGAAAATGCAAAACTTCTAGATTTTATATACCAACCTAGAAAACTTAATCTATTATTTTTAGTTGTAGTTCAAAACCCTTTAGAACTTGATGTGAAATTTAGAAGATTAGCGACTTATTATAGAAAATATTATAAATGATTTAGACTAATTAGATGGCATAAAGATTACTTCTTCCCTAATCCTGAAGAAATGGATTTTGAAAAAGCTGATGTAGTAGGTAGATGATTAAATTTTAATTTTTACCCTTTATTCCCTAAATATGATTATAACACCAAAGAACTAATAAAACCATGAGAAAGTATCTATACAAAATGAGATTTGATTAAATATATTTCAAAAAATTTCAAAGAAAAAGATAAAAAAAGAAATAATATTAATAATAAATTAAAATCTATATGAAAAACAAAAAGAAGAACAAAAATTATGATATCACATTAGAAAAAATTAATTTTGTATTATTTTTACTATTTATGATATTGAATGATTTAGATTATTTTTCTACATATTTATCTATTATTAGTTGATGAATTGAAATCAATCCAGTTATATTAATAATGCTAGATTATCCATTTTTATTTTTTATAGTCAAAATATTTTTTATACCAATAGCTCTTTATTATCTAATAATTAAAAATATAAACAAATTTACCACTTGGAGTTTGATAATTATAAATACAATTTATCTATTTACAGTAATATGAAACTTTAAAATTGTATTTAATTAGATATAAAAAAATAAAAAAGAATGAAGAAATTATCTCCATTCTTGATATAAATCATCAATT
>JASMTS010000004.1:0-3341 GCA_041694155.1 Candidatus Altimarinota bacterium
TGATTGACTGGTATATCTATTACATATACATCTGACTATAGTGCATATGATGTTGCACCACAAATGGAAAATGTTCCTTATAAAAATAAACTTGATTTGTTTTTAAATAAGGTACTAGAAGCAAGAGAATGATTTTCTACAGAAAAAAACTATATAGTTTTTGTTTCTAAAATAGAAGATAAATTATCAAATTTAAGAGAAACTTATTCAGGTAATCAAGAAATATCTTCTATGCTCTCTTATTTGGAAGAGTGAGTTAAAAATATAAGAAATATTTCAAGACAAAATAATGAATTAGAAGATTTTTTCTGTGAATTATTTTGAGATTGTGAAGGTTCAAATGACACAAAACCAAGTGATGATTCAAATTCAGATATAGATTTTAATGATAGCTCTAATACTTATAATACATGATGAGCTAATAATAAATTAAATTGGAAATTATTACCTAAAAAGCATAGTTTTACAAATATATCTGATATTAATAATAAGTGTTGAAATTGATATAGAATATTAGATAATGATGATTGGTGAACTATAATTTCTTCATGAGACTTATTTAATGATACTTGAAAATCATTAAATTATCCTGATTGATATTATTGGACTTCATCATCAGATGTATTTTATATTTATGGAGGTAATTCATGATATATTATTAATATTGAAGATAACAAAAAAGCATCTAACAATAGTAATTCAAATTATATAGTTTGTAAGGGTAGTTCATCTAACTCTTCTAATTCTAGTAGTAATAATTCAAATCTAGAATCATCTACTATAAGTTCTAATTGAATTGTTTCTTGTAAATTTGAATGAGATAAGGATACTTTATCAATTAGCTGAAAAAAATGGTGTGAATATGCTAGAGATAAAAATAAATTTTGAGATAGATTCCAAGTTTCATCTTCTCAAAAACTTTTAACTACTAAGGTTGTAAATTGAGATCTTGATTGTAGATTTGAAAGTTATGGTAGAACAAGAACTTCAAAAAATATATGTAATAACACTGACTTTATAGAGTATATTAGTTATGTAAAGTGAAATTGACTATCTAATCCTTCTGATTCAAATAGTTCTACTTCTAGTTCTAATTGAAATAAGAATTCTATTCCAAAGTTGAAATGTCCAAGTTCTTGGAGTTGGTGAAAAAGTGGTAGTACTGAAAGATGTACTAAATCATGATGACATTATTCTTGTCCTGATATAACTTGATTCTGAGCACCAGTATGAAAAAATAACCCAAATCATTGGACTAATGTCAATTGAAAAATAACTACATGTTATTATACTTATAAATGATCTAATAATAATTCATGAGATTCTTCAAATGTTAGAGTTGCTTCATCTTGATTTTGAAAAGTTGTTGAGTATTTTACATGTTGAACAAAAGAAAACTGACCTAATAAGAGAACTTATTTTTTTGATGAGGATAAATGGAACTCGAGAAAGTCAACTACAATAGATTGAACTAAGTGACCATGGGTAGACTGTAATACTTGTCACAAATACAAATCAAGATCAGCAAATACTCTTTGTTGAAACGATAAAATTGTTTCATCTAGTAGTAAAAGTTATATTAATTTATCTACTAGTAAAACAAATATTAATATTTCAACAAAAAATGTTCCAAATGGTTGATGAATTGTAACTTTATATTGATATATTAAATCTTGAGACAAGTGTAGAATAAATTACTCTACTAAATGATCTTCATGATCTAGTTCACTAGCTTCTTGAAAAACTATTTCATCTACATATTTTGTAACATCTAGAAGTAATATCAGTATTAAATGTGACTCTAATAATTATAATTTTGATTTTAATGAGTCATGAGTAACAGGTGTTATGTGTGAATGATGAGATAAGGTTTGATGACACTTTATGACAAAATGAGCAAAATGATCAACTACAACAAAAAAACTACATACTTGAGATTCTAAATGAAGATATACTCAAATAACTAAATTTAAATGTAACAATAATCTTAAATGGGAAGTTATACCTTGAAGTAAAACTATAACTTATAGTAGTTGTAAAAATTGATATATAAAAAAGTGAAATAATTGTATTAAAGAAAATAGTACTAATTCTGTTTATGGTTTGATGGTTACAGTTTATGAGCCTAAATCATCAAATAATACTATATATATTAACTTATGACCTAATATACAACAAAAAAATATTTCTTTAGCTCTTAGTTCTTATGAAAAAGTTAATTGGTTTATAAATAATCCAGAATGATATAATATAAAAAAGGTTGTATTGCAAGGTTATGAAAATCAAACTGTTTCATCTAATGGTTCTATTTGAACCATTACTAATGATTCTTGAAGAGGTAATTATTCTAAATATCTATCTGAATGAAATTGATGATGGATATATTCTTCATCAGATTCTAAAAGTTGAATATATAAAAGTTTTATAAATTCAAATTATTGATTTAATATAGATAAGCATGTATGAAAATACTCAGTAGATCATTTTGATATTTGATGATATGTTTGATTTAATTGATGATCAAATAGCAATAGCAGTTCTAGTTCTTCAATTTCAGATGAGAAATTATGTTATATATATAAAGATAATAACAATTGAACAACCTCAAGCATGGAAAGATGGTTAAGAACAAAATCATACTGTGAAAATGAATGTATTAGAACTGATACATCATATACATGTAAATGGGGTGGTACAATAATTAGAAATGGTGTTACTAGTTCTTCTACAACTAAAACAAGAGTTAAGGCTGATTCACGTCTTGATTGTAGTATAAAAAAAGATAAAATTTCAAATTTATATTATTGAGTATGAAGATGTCCTGATAAATGAGGTTATGATTATTGGACTAATGATCTTAAAAAGTATACTTTTGAGCAAGTAAAAGGTAGTTTCAATCATTGAATTTATACACATTGTATAGATGCTGCTGGAACTTCTGATACAAAAAAGTGTTTCGATAAAATGTTTTGTCCTTCTTGATACTCTTATATAAGAAATACTGAATATTGTGAAAAAAAATAAAAATAAAAGCCACCTCTTGTAGGTGGCTTTTTTAGTAAGCTAAAGCTATAAAATCAAACTTTTATACCTTTAGCTTTCAACTCTTTCTCATAGATTTCTCGTCTTTCTTCAGGGTCCGGTACATCTTGTTTGAAAGAGCGACCAGTCGCTTTTTCATATTGTTTATTGCGATTACCTTTCCATTTTGAAAAACGATTCCAATTGCTTTGTAGACCTAGGTCTTCTTTGGTTTGAGAGTCAAGCATTTTACTTCTCCTTCTTTTTTGGTTAATACCCTCATATGGGTAATATATATTATATATTAATAAACTGGATTT
>JASMTS010000005.1:0-42421 GCA_041694155.1 Candidatus Altimarinota bacterium
GCTTGAACATGAACACTAAGAGATATCAAAGTAAATGATGATGCCAAAGACCCACTAGAGGCTAATTACTATACATATACAACAAACTGATCAAAAACAAAGTTTCAACTACTAACATTATTAGAAAATAATAATACAGCATATAACAATGTAATCCCGAAAACATATGCTAATTATGAAACAAGAGACTCATATGCAATATGATATCAACTATGAACACTATTAGAACCAACAACAAATATACCACTACAAGAAATATGAAATGATATAGATTTATCAGTAAATACAACAGAATATAGTGCAGTATTTAATAAAAATGATATACAAATATTAGCTTGAGAATCATTATATAATGAAATAGTTGCTAGAAGTGAAAATACTTGAGTAGTAGAAGAAAATATAGTATATTCAAGCTGTAAAGAAATACTTGATAATGGAGCTAGTACATGAAATTGAACATACACAATAGATCCAGAGAATAACTGAGTATGATTTGAAGTTTACTGTGATATGACAACTGATTGAGGTGGGTGGACTCTGGTTTATAAGAACTTAAATAGTTCTTGATTATTATATAATTATATGAATTCTCAATGAGACTTGTCTTGTTTAACCAACTTAAATAATAATTGTTCTGCTAAGTTTTCAGATACTATAATTAATATTATAAAAACAAAAACTTGAGATTATATATGATATAGAACATCAACTCCTAGTTTTTCGCAAAAATATTTTTGGCCTTGAGCTTGTGAATATAGGCATGACTCATATTGAAACTCATTTAATACACACCCCAGTGTAACTTATTGTACTAAATATTCTAATTATTTTACGGAATGAGTACCTTCATATATACAGTGTGATACTTGGTGAGGTTATTGAGCTTGATTAAATGCTTGGTATAGATGTAATTGAAATAGTGGTTATACTAACGTTTCTATTACTCATAGGGGGTATACGGAAACTTGATGAATGAATGATAATCCAAATTGAAATTCTATTTGAAGTTCTAGTACTAATTATTGAAATTCAACATATATGTGGGTTAAATAAAAAAACTTAGACATATGTCTAAGTTTTTTATTTTTTCATATTCTATATTCAATAATGACTCAACAGAACCAATAAAAAATAGCATTAACTTCGGAAAAGTTAATGCTATTTCAATGGATTGTATCAAATGGTCGGGGACGCGAGACTCGAACTCACAACCCCACGCTCCCAAAGCGTGTGCGCTAGCCAATTGCGCCAGTCCCCGAAAATAAATAATTTCAATGGTGGGTATAGGTGGATTTGAACCACCGACCTCACGATTATCAGTCGTGCGCTCTAACCAACTGAGCTATACACCCTTGTAATAAAAATTACGAACACAAATTACAAATAAAATTGTAGTAAATTCGTAATTCGTAATTCGTAATAGTTTTTCTTAAAAATGGAGCGGGTAATGGGACTCGAACCCACAACCCTCTGCTTGGAAGGCAGATGCTCTAGCCAATTGAGCTATACCCGCATACAAAGTTATCTCTAACTTGCGAGAGATATTCTATTAAAAATATTTTATAAGTCAAAACTTTTTTAATATTTTTTTGTTGTTAGTCTAATAATCCCTAGTAATAGAGATTATTAGACTAATTTTATTACTTATTTTGTTGCATATGTGCTTTTATTGTATTTTTCATAAGCATTGCAACAGTTAGTGCTCATACTCAACCTGGTACAGGAGTTACTTTGTTTCAGACTAAATCTATAAGCTTTGTATCTGCATCTCAATGTATTTTACCATCAATAACACTAAATCATACATCTATTACCATGGCTCCAACTTTTAACATATTTACTTTTAATATATTAGGCTTTCAAGCAGCTACTATTATTATATCTGATTGTGTAGTATGTTTTTGTAGGTCTTTTGTTTTGCTATTACAGCTTATAACAGTTGCTCAAGCATTTATTAACATAGATGTTATAGGTTTTCAAACTATATTGCTTCTACCTATTACAGATATCACTTTTCATTCTAAATTTATTTTTTCATCTTTGAATACCTCCATTATTCATGCAGGTGTACATGGAGCAAATCAACTCTTGTCTCAGATAAGTATTTTTCATTGGTTTATCGGATGAAATCAATCAACATCTTTTTTGGGGTCTATGAAGTTTATTACTTTTTTGGAATTTATATGTTTTGGTAGTGGTAACTGAACTATATATCAACTTATTTCTTCATTACTATTGTACTCTTTTACTTTGTTTAATAATTCTCTTTCTGAAATATTTTCTTCAAAAGTTTGTAGTTCAAACTCTATTCATACATATTCAGCCCATTTCTTTTTTTGATTTATATATCTTATACTAGAACTGTTATTTCCAACTAATATTGCTACTAATTTTGGTTTTTTCTTTAGTTTTGTAACTTCATTTTTTATTTCATCATATATTTTTTCAGCCAACTTTTTTCAATCAATAATCATTATTTTAATTTGCTGTTAGTTTTAAAGATTTCTTTTTTATTATACTTTTATTGTCTATTTAATCAAGAAAATTTTGTTTGAGAGAATAAATGTATATTATTAAATAAATATTTTATAAATTATTTTTATGTTTTATAGATTACAATTACTTTGGAGTAAATTTTCAAATAGATGATTATGAATAATAATTCTACTTATTTTTATAACATGATGAATATATTACTATAACTTTATATATCTAAAAGAAAAATCAGAAAAAGATGATAGTTTAAGTTTATCTAACTCATGAAATATTGAAAAAGAAATAAAGCTTACTAAGATAGAATCAAATAATAAATCAAATGATTCATCTAATGTAGAATCAAAAATATCGAAATTAAAAGAAAATTTAGAATATTATAAGGTTATTGAAGTATGAAAAAATATATTTTATTTCAAAAAAAATAATGATAAATTAGATCTTTTTAAAGGTGACTTATTTGTTTCAAAGTTTGAAAATTATTCAAAGAATAATTTAGATATTTTAAGTATTTATTCTTCTGATAATTTTTTACTAAAAATCTGAAATAATTATTATATTTATGATTTATCAAAAAATAATATATTAAAATTGGATCTATTTGTTGATATAGAGTATGTTAAGCAATATAATAATAAATATATAATCAACACTAATAAGTGAAGTTATGTATATGATATTAAAACAAAAATATTAGATTATTTTACTTTTTTTGAAGATTTTGTTTATTATAAAAATAGTTATATATGAATTATATCAAAAGAAGATAATATTAGAAAAAATAATTTATGACTAGAATGACTAAATAAAAACTCTATTTATTTATATAATCCAAAAACTAAAGAAAAAAATATTTTATATCAAACTTCTATAAGTTTAGAAAAAATATATTATTCATGAGATGAAATATTTTTTGAAGATGATAATGGTAAAGTTTACAAATTAGAAAATTTATAAATAAAAAAATAAGAGAAATATTTCTCTTATTTTTTATTTTGTTCCAATTCTATATTCTATTTCTTTACTTACAAACTCTTTATCTCTACCGTACTTTAATCTTGATAATTCTGTATAAGCTTTTGCCAGTTTTTCATCTCATGTTTCTAAGTATGGATTTACTGGGATTATAGAAAAAGGAGTAGTTGGTTGATTATCTACTGCTAGTTTCATAGTAGCTTTGAATTTATCCATATTTACCAAGTCTTGGTCTGAAAAAGTAGGGGCATAATATTTTGCCATAAATTCTCAATCTTCTGGTCATATTTTATAACTCATAACTGATCATACATTACCAAAAATAGCATTTTTAAGGTTTAGGTTTGATTTAGTTAAAGCATCCGATTGTTCCAACTGTCATAGGTATTGGTGAGCTATATTTAGACTAAGTCTGTATTTTCTAGCTTCTGATAATATAGATTCAATACTATCAGTAACATAGTTTTGAAACTCATCTATATACAAGTAAAAATCAGCTCTTTCATTTTTTGGTATATTATCTCTTCTCATTGCGGCCATTTGTATTTTAGACACCAATATCATACCTAATAATTTTGAGTTCATATCACCAAGTCTTCACTTTGAAAGATTTACTATCAATATTTTTTTGTTTTGCATTATGTCTAATATGTCAAAACTTGATTTTACTTGTCATATTATATTCCTCATCATTTTACTTGATGTAAAACCAGAAAATTTTGCTTGGAAATAGGGGATTATTTCTGCTTTTTCTCTATCTCACATAGATGCATATGTTTTGTCCCACCATGCTTTTACTACAGGGTTTTTTACATGTCTAACTCTTTCTTTTTGAAAGTCTGTATCTGTAAACATTCTAACAACATCTGTTATAGCTCATCATGATGGATAATCCATAAGTGTTAAAATTGCATTCTTGAAGTAGTCTTGTAATCTTGGTCCAAATATTTCATTACCAAATAATTTTATCATTATATTTAGTGCATCCATAGCAACTAGTTCTTTTTCTTCTTCACTTCAAGCTTCTAATAGATTTAATCATAATGGTCTATCAGTGTCACTAGGATCAAATATTACTACATCATCTGCTCTTTCTCTAGGTATAAAGGGAAGTAGATCTCTAGCTAAATCACCATGAGGATCCATTATACAAACTCATTCTCAGTTTGCAAAATCTTGTCTTGCCATAACTTGCATTATACTAGATTTACCTGTACCAGTCTGACCAATTACATAAAAATGTCTAAATCTATCTTCTTTTTTAATTCTTATTTCTTTTTTTACTCATCTATATACATTATGTCATAATAAAAGTCATTCTTTTGGTATATTATTTGGAGCTTTTACTATTTTGAAATTTTGCCATTTTATTTCAGGAGTTGTATTGTATTTCGCATGAGGAAAATGATATATTGAAGATATTTCTTCAGTATTTAAAACCATTGGTTTTAAATAAAATGGTTTTTTGAAATATCTAAAAATATAATTTTTTAAAAGTGCTTTTTTGTTAAAATACTTAGTTGTTCTAAATTTATTAAAATCTGGATAATTAAACTGTGTAAAACTAGAAACTATATTTTTTAATTCTGATTCAACCATAGCTTGATTATTTCATGTTGCTATAATTCTTATTATAGTTTCATATCATGTTTTGTCTCATTTTTCATCTACTGTTTTGGCTCTTTCTTGAGTAAGTGCTCAACTAGAGTTATCTTCTTTTTGTTCTTCATCTCAGCTCCTAGTAAATATATCTACTAGTCATATTATTAATTTTAGAGGATTTAGAGTAAAAAAAGTTTTTTTACCATTTATAATTTGGCTACTAGCTTTACTTGATTTACTTTGCCATCAATCATTTACTGGTTTTAATAGTACCTGTACAACTGCTGACTCATCTTCTTCTAGTTTTGAGAAAGCTCATAATATATTATTCATTGGATCTGATTCCAATTTTTGATATGTTTTTATAGGAAAGAAAAATTCTTTTGATGTATTTAAATAGGTTGCTTCTATATATTTTCTATTTTTAAATATATTTATTTCCTTTGTTTCTTCTAATATAGCGTCTGTATAAAAACCGTTAACTTGCTTTTCTATTAAGTATTTATATTTTTTTGGTACTACTATATAAAAAAGTATTTCATTATGGTGAGCTACATATTCAAAACTTATTAGTTCTTGTCACAGTATTTTTGATTTTATATTATTAGAACTAAGTGATTTTAATGATGAAAATAATTGTTCCATAAGACTTATTGCTTCTTTGAAGTCTTTTAATGTTTCTTTTTTTTCATCTAAATCACTATTATTTTTTGGTAGAGTTATTTTTAAAAAAGTTAACTCCAAAGTTCTTTTGTAGTCATATTTTTGTTTTATGATTTTTATAACTATTTTATAAACAGCATAAAACAGTAGAGAAATACCTATAATATACAATATTTGCATTTTTTGGTTTTTAGTTTTAATATTTTTTTTATTATAACATATTTTTATCTAAAATAAAAGAAAAACAATTGATAATTTGTAAAAAAAATGTATAAAATATATTAATATTTTTACTATTTTTAAAAAATATAATGACAAAAGTGATTTTATTAGACTCCATTCGCAGTATGCAAAATGTTTGAGCCATACTTAGAAATTGTGATTGAGCTTGATTTGATAAGATGATAATGACCTGAACAACTCCAACTCCTCCTAGAAATGACATAAGTAAAACATCTCTTTGAGCCGAGAATGTTATTGATTGGGAATATTATGAAAAACCAATAGATATATTGAAAAAACTAAAAAAAGATTGATATAAAATATGGAGTGTTGAGCTTGATGAAAAATCAATAGATTATAGGGAGTTATTTGATATAAAAGAAAAAAATATAGTACTTGTTATGTGAAATGAGATTTCATGAGTTAGTAGTGAAATTTTGCAAATTTCTGATAAAATTGTTATAATTCCTATGAGATGAATAAAGGAATCTTTAAATGTTTCAGTAGCTGCAGGAATTGTTATGTATGCAGTTAATTAATTTTGCATAATTATATAAAAATGACTAATAAAATACTTAAATATATATTTTTTTTATTAATATCAATTTTTCAAATATTTTTTATTTATAAGGTTGATGCTTCTTCTATACCTATAGAGGAGGTTTTTTCTGACATTGATAGTGGTTATGAATATTATGATGAGCTTCAGTATATGTTTGATAATTGAGCTATACTCCCTGATTCTCAATGAAAATTTAATCCTAAACAGTTATTGAATCGTGACGAATTTGTGGGTATAGTTATGAAGGTAAGTTGCGAAGAGTGTATATCTCCAAATGTTAGTTATGATTTATCAAAAAAATATGCTCAAGTAGATCAATTATTTTTTGACTTATCTAAAAATAATAAATACTTTTATTGTATTGCTTCAGCTAAAGACTCTTGATATGTTAAATGATATGATGTATGAACTAGTTGTGAAAATTGAGAATCTGCTGACTGACAAGCCCCATTTTGTCCTCAAAACACCATTATTTTGGAAGAAGCTTTAGCTGTTATTATGAGGGCATCATGAATACTTAATAATTACGAGGCTGAAATAATTAGATCAAAAATATATTCTGGAGAAATTACAAAAGATTTATCAAAAGATGTCTCTCCAAAAAATGATGATGGTAGTGTTTATTCTTTTTATCCTGATTTTGAAAAAGCATTAAGTTATCAAATAGTAGAATATGATAATTACTGAAATATGAAAACTTCTAATCTTATTAATGAAGCTGAGTATTTAAGACCAAAGCAAGCAATAACAAAAGAAAAGTTTTTGCAAATAGCTTATGTTGCTATGAAATGAAACTCATGTATAGATAGGGAGGATTCAAACATTTGACTAAAAATGAAAATTTATGACAAAGAATGTAGTTTAAATAATATAGAGTCTTGTAATATTTCTTCACTTAAATGAAATAACAAAATATATGATTTTTTTGGAGATGTTTCCATATCTTGAGATGATAAAATATCTACAAAAGAACAATATATATGGAGATTTTATAACTATGAAACTTGAGAAGAAATAAAAAAATATTGAAAATTTTTAGATAATTATGATTTTTTAGATTCTTGAGATTATATTGTATATCTTAGAGTAATATCAGATAATTGAAATACAGCTGAAGTATATAATAATATAAATATTTGAAATAAGGATAGTGAAGAAAATGATTTTGATAATTTAAAAGTATTAATTGATGCAGATCCTATTTCGTGAAACTCTCCACTTTTGGTAAATTTTGAAGCTATTACTTCCAACGATAATATAGATTCTTATACTTGGGATTTTTGAGATGGTAATTTGTGATATGGTAAGAACCCAAAACATATTTATAAAAATGAATGAGTTTATGAAGCAGTTGTTACTGTTGTAGATAATGAATGAAACATAACTGACGCAAATGTTTTTATTAAAGTTTGAGATGTTAGTGAGGAGCTATATTTATGTAGTATATCTGATATAGAGTCTTCTTTATATTGATGTGAAGATTGAGATTTGTGAATTTATAGTCCGGAAAAAGAGGATGATTTGAATACTAATCAAGATGATGATCAAATTAATCAGGAATGAGATGATGAACTAAATAATGATAATAAAGAAAATATAAAAGATACTGATAATGACTGAATAGATGATATAAATGATTTGTGTCCATTAGTTCCATGAGTCCAAAGAAATAATTGATGTCCTATTTTGGATGATTCTTGTAGTATTGATAGTGATTGTAAAGAATGATATGAATGTAGTTGAAGTTTTTGTAAACCAAAACAATTTTCAAAAACTTGTGAGTATTCATGATGAGACCTTATATATTGAAATGTTTCATGTAATAGTTGTCCTTGTGTTAATACAATAGATTTTAATGCAAGTGTTAGAAATTGTGATATTATTTTTCCAGCTATAACATCTCCAGATCAAACACAAATATATTCAAAATGAAATAATTTTGAGATAAAATAAAAAAGAGTTTTTTAAAACTCTTTTTTATTTTCTAAAACTTTCAAGTATTTCGTGAGCTATATCTTTTCATCATAATCAAAAAGCTAATCATCATGCTATAGTTAACATGGCAACAAATCATACCAATATAGTGTGAGTTATTTCTGTTGCTATTCATATTTTATCTAATACAACCATCAATGTAAAAAATAATATAATTATTTTTGCTCAACTAGCTATTATTTTAGCTGTTTTTTGTTTTGTTAGATCAAGAGCATGAAATACAACTCAGTATACAAAGTTTGCAAACCTCACTCAAAAGAATCCAATTATTATTGCTATAAATAAGCTAGGTAAGTAGGCTATTAACTCTCATAAGAAATTTTCTACTTCTTTAATTCATATAAATACAATAGAGTATCTAAAAAATATTAAGAATATATAATATGATAAAGCTTTACCTACTATTTTATCTATTTTTATTTTATCTGATATTTTTGTTTTTTTGGTTTCTCATTTTTCTTCTAACTCTTTTCAGTCAGCTATAGTGTTATTTAGGTTTGTAAATAACTTATCTATTAGTTTAATTATTTTAAACTTTTTAAATATATATACTATTAGTTTGTAGGTTAAAAATGAAATCAATATTCAAAATCATAATATGATTATAGCTCATATAAATTTTGGTAAATATACCTCCAATCAATTTATAAAATCTTGATATAATCAATCCATTATTCTAATTTTTATTTCTGAGAATTTTTCTTCAAACATTTTTTTATTTTTAATAAAATATTTACTGTTATTTTAACATATATTTTTAAAAAATAAAATTTAAATTTATTTAATAAAAAAGTATAAAAAAACTTTTGACTTATTATCCAAAATTTATAAAATGCTTCCTGCAATAAACAGAAATTGTTTTGCGGGGGTAACATAATAGAGTGAGTGTACTAAGGCTTCAACCCTTGGGTGTGCGAGTTCAAACCTCGTCCCCCGCTCCATATAAAAAAATAATAAAGTAGAAAGTAAAAAGTAGAAAGTATATATATGTTTTTTACTTTGTATTTTCTACTTTTTTGATTATAATAAGTAAAAATTAATTTAATAAACTAATATCATATAATTATGGCAAATAGTCACGGACTTACTTCGAGAATTGTAAAAAAACAAGCCGCTGCAAGAAAATTGGCTAAAAACAAAAAAAAGTCAGCACAAGTATATATAGGTAATGAAAACCCTCAAGTAAGAAAAAATATGTCTTATAAAAAGAGAAATCATTACTTTGAAAATAAACAAAGCTTTCCAAAGAAAAAATTAAAAACTAAAAATGTTGAATCATTGATAGAGCAAGGTATTATTGATGAAAGATGATTCTTTATTAGATGAAAGAAGAAAAACTTTATCACTAAAACTATGGTTGATAAAAAAGGTTTGGATTATTATGGTATGCCTAGATAAAAACTCGTGATATAGCACGAGTTTTTTTATTTTGAATAAAATAATAAATTATTAATATAGTATTTAAAATTTATAAATAATATAAAATTATGCAAAGATTCTATTTTGAAGCACTTGAATCTAGTGACGACAGTGTTACTATTAAAAATCCAAACTTGTTAAATCAGTTGATTAAAGTTCTTAGGGTCAAAGTTTGAGATGAAATTATTTTTTTTAACTCTATAGATGATATTGATTATATATTTAAGATTATTTCTATTGATAAGAGAGAAATATACTTAGAAAAACAATGATATATAGAAAATAATTCTGAAAATGATTTTGATGTAAATATTATTAATGCTTTTCCTAATAAGCTTGAAAAAATAGAACTAATACTACAAAAATGAGTTGAAGTATGAGTCAGTAATTTTTTATTTTTTAGAAGTAAAAGAAGTCAAAAAATCAATTTGTCTCCAAATAAAATTGATAGACTAAAAAAGATAATTATTGAGGCAGTTGAGCAATCATGAAGATCTAGAGTGCCGGAGATTATATTTTTGGATGACTTAGATTTAAGTGATTTTTATTGAGCATATAATATAATATTTCATACATCTGATGAAGAAGATGCTATTAGTTTAAAAGATCTAAAAATAGATAAGCAAAAAGATGTAAATATATTTGTATGACCTGAATGATGATTTGATAAAAGTGAAGTAGATTTTTTTGATAATGCTAGTTTTAAAAAAGTGTTTTTAGGGAATAGGATATTAAGGACAGAAACAACTTGATTTACAAGTGCTTTTTTTATTATACAAAATAATTTATAAAAAATGTATTATATTTATATTCTTTTATGTAATGATAACTCTTTATATACAGGGATAACAAAAGATTTAATCAGGAGAATAAAAGAGCATAATTGAGAGTTTTTATGATGAGCTAAATATACTTTATCTAGAAAGCCAGTAAAACTTTTATATTATGAAAAATGCAGTAATAGAAGTGATGCTACAAAAAGGGAAATAGAAATAAAAAAATTTAGAAAAAATAAAAAATTAGAATTAATAAAAAATAATAATATGCCAAAAATTATATGAGTTGATATGGATGAGGTTTTAGCTGAACTAGTTGACTATGCCTTAGAACATCATGATTATAAAATAAGATGAAAAATTATAAAAAGAGAAAATATAATTGATTATTATATACATCATTTGGTAGATTATGACTTGAGTCTGGAAGATGCTTTGGATTGGTTTAGATCTGCATTGTTTTCTGATAAAGATTATCTTAATATGAAACCAGTTATATGAGCTATTGAAAAAATAAAAGAACATATAGATTTAGGTTATAGATTTAAAATAGTTACAGCAAGAAATGGTGATTTATTTTGAGAATATACAAAAAAATGGATAGAGAAGCATTATCCAGGTATTTTTGATGATATAATATTTGCAAATCATTTTTCAAAAGAAGAAAAAACAAAATCACAAATATGTATTGAAAATAATATTTTTCATATGGTTGAAGATAATATAGATTATGCCTTAGATTTGGCTAAATCTTGAATAGTTACATATCTTATTGATAAGCCATGGAATATTTATAGGGAAGAATCTCATCCTAATATAATAAGAGTAAAATCTTGGGATGAAATTTATTTTGATTAAATATTAAATTTTACAAATAATTAAAAACTTATAAGATTTATAAAAATATCTTATAAGTTTTTTTTATGGAAATATTATACGAAAAAATAAAGGATTATAATTTAGCTGATATATTAAAAATAGAAGAGTCTGATAGGCAATTTATTGCTTTACAAAAATTGAGTAAATGTTTTTCTGATTATGATTTATATTTAGCTCTTATAATATCTAACTCTATTATCTGTTATCAACTTTCTGGTAAGTGAGAAGATTATTGGGAAGAATTTTCTAATTATTTTTGTGAAAAAGAAATAAATTATTCTAATCTTATAGATGAATTGATTAATTTTATTAGCAATTCAAAAAATAATAAAAGGCTTTTGAATATAAAAATTAAGAGAGTTGAAAAATTAAGAGATTTTGTTTTAGGTTTCCATTGAAAATGAGAGTATTATTACAAAAATATGTTAAATCTTAGAGATGATTTAGCAAAAATAATGAATCAAAAAAAGGATGCTAAAACAATAACATTTACTATAAAAATGTTTGGATATTGAGCTAGAAATATTTATGATTTTGTAGAATACCCTTATAGTATATCTATACCTATTGATTCTAGGTTGATTTCAATATTTGATAAATATAAATGAGAATATAGAGATATAAATTTATTTTATTCTGCTTTATCAAATAGACTTTGAATATCTCAATTGCATTTCGACGCTCTTGTTTGGGTTAATTATCAAAAATTAATTAATACTTAAAATATATGAAAAAAAAGTTACTAAAATTATTATATTATTTTTATTTATTACTTGCTAAGTTATACATAAAAAAGCATAAACCTTTTGTTATATGAATTACATGAAGTGTATGAAAAACTAGCTGTAAGACTGTTGTTTATCAAGTTTTAAATAAATATATAAAAGATAAAAAAATATACACATCTCCAAAAAATTTTAATAGCGAGCTTGGTTTGGTTTTTTCTATATTTAAATTAGAAAATTATAAACCATGAATTTTTTCTTTAATAAAAATATATTTTGTATTTATTATAAAATTGGTTTTTTGAAAAAAGCCATATGATATAATAATTTTAGAATATGGAATAGATCATCCTTGAGATATGGATTTTTTATTAAAAATTACTAAGCCAGACTTTAGTGTTTTTACGAAACTTGATTATGTTCATGTAGAAAATTTCTATTCAATAGAGGATATATTGCATGAAAAAATGAAACTTATAAATAATTCAAAACAATTATCTTTTATAAATTATAAAGATAGTTATTTGAGAGATTATTCAGAAAATATTATTTGAGATTATGAGTTTTTTAATTTAGAAAATAGTTATAGTTTTGAGTATAAGGTTATTAATAATAAAATATATTCTTATATAAAAATAAGAGATAAAGAAATATCTACTAATTTATTATGAGGAGATAATTTTTTATATTTGGATTTAGCTTTATCTATATTAAAAAAATGATTTTCTAAAGATTTTGAGGATTGAGATTTTATAAAATTTGAAACTCAAAAATGAAGGTATGATATTTATGAGTGAATTTGTGATTCTATATTGATAGATTCAAGTTATAATGCAGCACCAGAAAGTGTCTTAAAAATGATAGACAACACTCTTGATCTAAAAATGAGTTTATTTAAAGAGTATAGTGTTATATTTGTATTATGAGATATGAGAGAATTATGAGATAATTCTTTGGCTCAACATAAAAAAATATTTCAGTATGCTTCTAGATTTTGACAAGTTATAAGTGTTTGAAAAGAAACAAAAAAGAGTTTTTGAGATCATCTCTGAAATTTTAAATATTCTTCTGAAGCTTGATTATTTTTGAAAAATTATATTAAAAACAAAAGTGATAAATATATAATTTTATTTAAATGAAGTCAAAATACTATATTTGTTGAAGAGGCTTTAAAACAAGTTTTGAAAAATGATTCTGATATTAATAATTTAGTAAGACAAGATGACTTTTGGATTCAAAAAAAGAAAAATTATTAATTTTTCTTTTTTTGTTTTTATTAAAAATAAATATAAATATATAAATTAAACTAATTTACAAATAAAATATTTAAATATGGACAAAAGATTAATAGAGATAAATATAAAAAAAATCATAGAATATAATAATGAAGTTTTGTCTTCTCTAAAAAAATTATATTCATGAATTGATAATGATAATGAAAATAGAGAAGTTTTAGATGAGTTTTTGGATTTTGTATGATTAGAAAAAAATAAAACTACTAGATTAGGTGCATATTTTAGAATAGTAGATTTGCAAGAAAACTCTTTGGAATTATATATGGATGAACATTCTCTTTCTTCTGAAAAAAAAGATCAAGTTTTAAATGATGCTTATGATTATGTCAGCAAATTTCATTATGAAATACAATTAGAAATATTAGAATATATCAAAAAAAATAATTTACTTAGTGATTTCTATATGGAAGTATTTTCTTGAGTTTTGAATGTATGAAAATCATTTAATAACTTTTTTGTTCCTTGGAGAAACCATATAATAAACTGAGTTAATAGGGACTTAGAAGTAATGTTTGATAATAATGGTGAAAAAATAATAAATTATTTAAATGAAAATAATTTATTTGATAAATGACATTTCTGAGAAGTAGCAGATAGAAGCTATAGTGCTTTGATAAAGCTAGAAAATTGAGAGTATACATCAAAAAGTTATTTCGATGTATTTAAATATGAAATAAATCAAATAATAAAATCTTTAGATAAATTTATAAAAAATCTAAAAAAGCATGAAGATGAAATATATTTTGCAAAAGATTATTATTTAAATTACTTGCATGCTTTAAAGGATGCTTTTTCAGAAAGAGATGTTGATAATTTGGTTTATAAATGGTCCTTGGTTGACCAAGCTTGGATGGAAATAAAAACTCCTTTTCAAATATGACACCCTTTAGAATTTTATGAAGATAAATATAGAAAAGCAGTTGCTCCAGAGTGGGATTTGAGAGTATTGAATACAGTATTTGATAGTGTGGTTGAATCTGATATAGAAAACATGTATGAATCTATTTTTTCTGAAGTATGAATAGATAACTACAAAAAATCATATGAATTCTCAAAATCTAATTTTAAGAGAGTTCAATTATATTTAACTACTCCTGTTTTATATTTTTGAGCAGAGATTACATGACTTTTTTCAGCACAAGTTGTTCCTAATGATGAAGTTATTTCTGATAAATTATGAAAAAAAATATTTGCATTTCCAGAGATGGTTCTATCTAATAAAAGAGCTAGACCTTTTATGAAACTACAAAGTATTATTTATGATGAAAAACTGCTAGATGATTATAGAAAATACTTATTTTGAAATAGTGAGAATTTTTATAAAGTATATGATATAGAAACTATTGGTCATGAGTTTGGTCATACATTATGGCTTGATATAGATAGTGAAAGTATAATGAATAAAAAGACTTGAGTCTTCAAAAATATCGAAGAGTTCAAAGCTACAACATGATGATTGGTTGCTTATTTTATGTGAAATAATTCTGATTTAGCTTTGAGTGAGCATATAGTAAGGGATCATATTATTAGAACAATATGATTGTTATCGTTCAAAAAAGTAAATGAAATAGAGCCTTATTATTGTGAGTCTTTGATACATTTGTCTATATTGAAAGAATCATGAATTATTTCACTTGATAATAATAAAGTATCTTTTGATTTTTCTAAATACAGTGATCTAAAAAAAATATATATAAGTCACTATAAAAAACTTATAAATATATATTTAAATAAAATAGATGCTTGGGAATTTTTAAAAGATTATGCAATAAGAGAAGAATGATTTTTTATGCCTAAAGATAAAGATATTTATGATTTTGTTGATTATTATTATACTAATTATAATAAATATTGAAACGAAGTTGATAATGAAACTAATAAAGAAAAATATATTAAATAACTTAATAAAATAATGAAAATACTTTTTTTATTACCTCCTAGTGAAGGAAAAAACCTAGAAAATCTTTATAAGCAAGAAAGTCTAACTTTTGATTTCAATAAACCATATGATATTTGAATATATGCTACTCAAAAAGATTTGAAATGTAGTTGAACTAGGTATGAAGAATGAATAGAATTAAATAAAAATATACTTTCTTGATGAACTTTAGAGTCAATAAAAAGATATAGTTGAGTTATGTATAATGCTATTGATTATGCATGAATGAATGAATCTTGAAAAAATTACTTTAATGATAATTTTCTTATATTATCTTGAATGTATTGATTAGTTAAACCTCAGGATAAAATAGCTAATTATAAGCTTCCAATAGAAACAAAATGACTATATGATTATTGGTCTGATAAAGTAGCTAAAAAAACTTCATCCCTTGATTATGATATTGTTGTTAATTTATTGCCAATAAGTTATGCTAAACTTATATGATTATGAACTAACTGTTCAAAGCATAGAAAAAAACTTGATATTATTCTTCAAAGTTGAAAAAAGGTTGTTAATGTAAATTTTTTGAAACAAGATTGAAAAAAAATAAGTCATTGAGTAAAAAAAATTAAGTGAGAGTGGATAAAAAATATATGTGAAAATAATATTAGTGATTTAGATTCATTTTGATGAAATAAAAAACTTATATCTAGTTGATTATATGAAATAGATATTGTAACAAAAAAATAAGCATTATTTAGTGCTTATTTTTTTGTAGTATTATTTATATTATGATATTATGAATTTAAATAGTAAAATTTAAATATATTTTTATGTCAAATATAGAAAATAATTATATTCCTAGAAAAGATGAATTAGAAGATGTGGCTGCAGAAATGTATCCTACATGACATAGAAAGTCTGTTCAAAATGGTACAAATTGTATATGAGAAATGATAAATTATATAAAAAATGACAGAAATATAAGGCTTTTTGCTAAAAAAAGTTTTTTAAGATGAGATATAGCTAAGTATGAAGAGGATTATAAATATATAAAATCAAAATTTAAAAATATAATACCTAACCAATGATTTGTTTCTTCTTGAAATGATATATTTGTATTTTGTGTTCCTATATCTATTAAGATAGATGTTTTAACTCAAGAAAACACTGATTATTTAATCAAATCTTTAATATTAAAACCAAAACTTTTTAAGCAGTTTAAATTTTTTGTAAGAAAATATGAAGAGTTAATGGATGAATGAAAAATATTAGATTTATACTGAACAGAAAATCTAGTTGTTTCTGATAACGATAAATTATACTATATTGATAGTTTTTTGGTTTTTAATGATTCTAATACTGTTATAGAATGATCCATGAAAAACTTAGAATATCTAAAATCAGTTATAAGTGAAGTAGAAAATAATAAAAAAGAAGACTTTTAAGTCTTCTTTTTTATTATTAAGTTATTCTTTGTATTAATGAGAATAATTCTCAAAAAGACTTGATTTTTCTTTTTTATTAATTAAAATTAAACTAAATATGATAATTTAAATTGTAATTTTTTATTGATGAAGACGCATTATTATAAATGAGATATAAAAAAAATATGTAAAGATAAGCACCTTACTGTAGAAGAAATATTTGAGGAAATTAAAAAAATATATTCTGATGCTTGAAAATCATCTATATATAGAAATGTAGAAGAAATGGTTAGAGATTGAGAGCTTAGAAAATTGGTATGAGTATGAAAAAAAGCATATTTTGAGTCTAACTGTGGTAATCATGTTCATTTGGTTGATGTAAATACGGGTGATATTATTGATTTGCCAGAAGATATAGTAATAAAAAATTTGCCAGATAATTTTGAATTGAAAAATATGGATGTAAAACTTTTTGGTGAGTTTATTAAATAGTAAAAATGTTTTTATTTTGGGAGGAGGAAAATAAAAACATTTTTAATTAATATATTATAATATTTGGATTATGAAATTAAACTTAGAAAATAAATATAGTGTTGTTGATTCTAAAGGAGAACAAAAAGAATCAAGCTTATGAGATATTCTATGAGATAAAAAAACTATATTGTTTTTTTATCCAAAAGATAATACCCCTGGTTGTAGTGTTGAAAATAAAGATTTTTCTTGTATGAAGTCTGATTTTGAAAGCTTATGATATAAATTGGTATGAGTTTCAAAAGATAGTGTAGATAGTCATAAAAAATTTATAGAAAAACAATGACTGAATATAGATTTGATATCAGATCCAGATTTGGTATTACATAAAGAATTAGGTGTTTATTGAGAAAAAAATAACTATTGAAAAATAGTTATGTGAGTTATTAGGTCTACATTTATTGTGGATAATTCATGAGAAGTAATGAATGAATATAGGAGTATAAGGGCAAAATGACATGCAGAAAGAATTTTTAAAGATATACAATAATAAGATTAGTATATCTTTTTTTTGAACAAAATATTTGACATTTTATTATTAGCACATAATATATATGAGTGCTAATTGTTAATTATTTTAATTCATAACTATTTATTTATGAATGTAGAACAATTAAAAGAAAAAACAAAGGATGCTTTAAAGAAGTATTGAATAGACTTGGTAGAAAAAGCTAAGTCATGAAAGATAGACCCTGTTATAGGTAGAGAAGAAGAAATAAGAAGAGCTATACAAATACTATCTCGTAGGACAAAAAATAATCCTGTTTTAGTATGAGATCCATGAGTAGGTAAAACAGCAATAGTAGAATGAATAGCAAAAAAAATTAGTGAAAAAGATGTTCCTGATAATTTGCTAGAAAAAAAGATTGTTAGTTTAGATATGTGAGCATTATTGGCCTGAGCTATGTTTAAATGAGAATTTGAAGAAAGATTTAAAAGTGTTATTTCAGAAGTAGAAAAATCTGAAGGTAAAATAATACTTTTTATAGATGAAATTCATACTATAGTTGGTGCAGGTAATGCTGAATGACAAAATGATGCCTGAAATCTTTTGAAGCCTAGTCTGGCTAGATGAGAATTACATCTAATATGAGCTACTACTCTTAATGAATATAGAAAATATATAGAAAAAGATGCTGCATTAGAGAGAAGGTTTGCACAGGTAATCGTAGATGAACCAACTAAAACTGACGCTTTAGCTATTCTTAGGTGAATAAAAGATAAATATGAAAATCATCACTGATTAAAAATAACTGATAATGCTGTTGAGGCAGCTGTTGATTTATCAATAAAATATATTAGTGATAGAAAACTTCCAGACAAAGCAATTGATTTGATGGATGAGGCTATGAGTTCTGTTAAGCTTAAATCTATATCTAAACCAGTAGAACTAGATATATTAGAAAAGGAAATAAGAACTCTAAAAATTGAGCTAGAGGCTAAAAAAGCAGAAAAAAATACTCCAAAAGATATTTTATCATCTCTTGAAGATGAAATAAATAAAAAAAGTTCTTTAAGTAAAGATATTGAAATATCTTGGAAAAAAGAAAAAGATATACTTATGAGTATAAAGCAAAATAGGTCAAAAATAGATGAGCTTAGAGGTAAGGCAGAATATTATGAAAGAGAGGGGAATTTGTGAGAAGTAGCAAAAATTAGGTATAGTGAAATACCTAGTTTGGAAAAGCAAATAGAAGAAAATGAAAATAAAATGCATGAATTGGAAGAATCATGAACTACTTATTTAAAAGATAGGGTAGACAGTAATGATATAGCTGAAATTATAGCTAAATGGACATGAATTCCTGCTCAAAAACTTCTAGAGTCTGAAAAAGAAAAACTTCTTAAGCTAGAAGATGTTCTAAAAAAAGATGTTATATGACAAGAAACAGCTTTAGGGGCAGTATCTTGAGCTATCAGAAGAGCTAGAGCTTGACTTTCAGAAGAATGAAAACCACTTTGAAGCTTTCTGTTTTTATGACCAACATGAGTAGGTAAAACCGAAACTGCTAAGTCTTTAGCTCGTGAACTTTTCAATGATGAAAAAAATATGATAAGAATAGACATGAGTGAATATATGGAAAAACACTCTGTATCTAGACTTATATGAGCACCTCCATGATATATAGGTCATGATGAGGGTTGACAATTATCTGAGGCTGTTAGAAGAAAACCTTATAGTGTTATATTATTTGATGAAGTTGAAAAAGCACATAAAGATGTTTTTAATGTTTTGTTACAGGTTTTAGATGATTGAAGAATTACTGACAGTAAATGAAGAACTATTAACTTTAGTAATACTATAATAATATTAACTAGTAATATATGAAGTTATAAAATACAAGATTTGACTAAAGAGTGAAAATCAAATGATGAAATATTAGATAATTTAGAAAGTGATCTTAGAGAAAATTTTAGACCAGAGTTTTTAAATAGACTGGATGATATTATAGTTTTTAATCCTCTATGAAAAGATGAAATATTAAATATAGTTGATTTAGTATTAAAAGATATATTTAAATTATTATCTAAAAAATGAATAAAAGCTGAGGTCTCAGATGATCTTAAAAAACATTTAGCTTCTGTATGATTTGATAGAGATTTTTGAGCTAGACCTTTAAAAAGAACTATTACAAATAAACTTGTTAATTATCTATCGAATAAAATATTATCATGAGAATTATCTAAATGAGATAGTATTTATTTAGATATAGATGATAATAAAAATATATATTATAAAAAAAGTAGTTAAATATTTGAAGTGAACCCACTTTAGTAGAGTTATAAAAAAATAAGTAATCATTTTTTTGTTTTATTGAGAATGTTTGTCGTTATAATTTAATATATTGTTACAATTGTTACATGAGTTGCTTTTCAAATTTTTTTATATTGTTTTTTCTGATTAAAAAAAGTAATCAATATTTTTTTATCAATTTATAATTAATCCTAAAAAAACAGCTAAAAAAATATTTACTTATATAGATTTTTATATAAAATCACTTAACTCCTAATTTTGAGGAGTGAAACTAAAATTACCTGAGGAGGTAAAGATGAAAGGTTTAATTTTTCTTATTGTAGGAATTCTGCTTTGTTTTAACACCCCAGCCTTTGCGGCTAATAGCAATACTTGTGCCAACTACTATGATAATAAGTGTCATTACAGTTCCACAAATGCTGTCAATTATGCTTTAAGCATGATTGACAATAAGAATACTTGGAATGCTTATTTTCCATCATACAGGGCATCCGAACTTGGAGGGGATTGTACTAATTTTGCTAGTCAGGCAATTCTGGCTGGTTTGATTGGTACTACTTCTCCACAAGTTGCATATAATAATTCAGAAAGTTTTGCAATAGATTCAAACGGATGTACTTATTGTTGGTATTTCAAGCATGAGAGTAATGCATCATATGCATGGAAAGGAGCAAATGAACTCTACATCTACGCAGAGGAAAATGCTAATCCTAGTTATAAGGGGCTACATTTTCAGCTTAGAACTGAGGATAATCCTACACAAGCATTGGATTTTAGTCGTATAAGTGAGGGAGATATAATATTTGCTGATTGGGAAGGTAATGGTGTCGTTGATCATACCATGATTGTTACAAGGAAGCGTTATAATGGATATTACGGTATCGATGTCACCTATGAAAATGCTGATCCTCACCCTGTAAAGAAAAATGTTTCCTTAGGTTCAATTAACAGTACTAATACCATTTTTTATGTTTATAGACCAATATATTACACGGATTATGGTTATTAGTATTGACTAATAATGCTAGGAAAATATAATTCTCCTAGCATTTGATTTTTAACTAAACAAAATGAAAAAAATATTAATTATTATAGTGGTATTACTATTTAATAAAACCACTTTTGCTGAATATGATATTAATAGTTGTTATAATGATTATTTCAATAATTGTCCTAATTTGTTTATATGAAAAGTTCTATCAGATTCTAAAATGCAGTCATTTACTACTTATGATATGTTAGATAATAATGAACTTAAAAGTTGAATTGATTATGAAAAAGCTATCATTTCTAAATGAGATAATAATGTATTTCTTTTTAGTTGATGAATTGAAACATATAGTAGTATTATAGTGAGTGTATATGATTTTTTTAATAATAAAATTTCATACTTACCTAAAAAAGATGATATTTTAATTTATAATTTATGATGAATATTGCTGGATAAAAACAATATTAAAGATAAGTACTTTAATGATTTTAATAGAGATATGAGTTACTCAAAAGATTGACAGACTTATATGTGAAAAAAAGAATATGATTTTATACAAAATTGATATAGTTGAAGTTTTGTTTTTAATAATAACTTACAAGGATATGCTAAAATATATTGTGATAACGATAAAATATATCTAGACAAGGAAAAAAGTGTTAATTTTGTTATTGATTTTTCTACTAAACCTAAAGTTGATAAAGATTATAATATGAATAATTTAGAGAATGATTTACAAGTTTTAGCTCCATGTTCAAAATTTAACCAAGTATTCTGACTAGAAGATAATGAAAAAGAGAAAAAAATTGAAAATACTAAAATAATAGAAAAAAAATCTTGGATAGAAAAAGTAATTGATTTTATAAAGAAATTCTTTTCTAGTATTTTTAGTATCAGTTGGTTAGTATAATTATAATGTATTAAATTTTAAGAGTAAAGATGTTTTTCTTTTGATTTTACATTCTATTCTTTATAAAACTCACTTATTTAAATAATCAAGCTTTAATAATTTAATTATGTATTATATAAAAAATATATAAAACTTTTACTTTTTATATATTTTTTATATACTCATATTGTTATCAAAAGGACAACTTAAAATATTTAAGTTGCCCTTTGTTTTTTATTTTTTAATCATAATTTATATGTTTTTATTGTGATATTTAGAAAAAATATGATTTCTACAGCAATTAAGAGATAAAAAATCTCTCAAAACAGAGGTTCTTTCTGGTTTGACTGTTGCTTTGGCTCTGGTTCCAGAGTCTATAGCTTTTTCTTTTGTTGCATGAATTAATCCTATAATATGACTTCATTCAGCCTTTTTGGTTGTATTAATAACTTCTCTTTTTTGAGGTAGACCATGAATGATTAGTTGATTTACATGAGCATTAGCAGTTGTTATGGTTAGTCTTGTTAGCAATTACTGAATAGAATATTTATTTGCAGCTGTTGTTTTGATGTGAATTTTTCAAGTATTGTTTTGATTATTTGGTTTAGCAAAATTTGTTAGACTTATACCTCATCCAGTAATGCTTTGATTTGTTAATTGACTTGCTATACTTATTTTTATGGCTCAACTTGATCAATTCAAAGTCAACGGAGAATGGATTGTTTGATTTCCTTTATTTATAATGCTTTGACTAGTAGCTTTAACTATGGCTATAATTTACTTTTTACCAAAGCTTACAAAATCAGTACCTTCAGGACTTGTTGCTATAGTTGTTGTTACACTTATAGTTGCATTTGTACCTTGATTTGAATCTGTAAGAACTATATCAACTTATTTAGTTGAAAATTGATATAATAGTTTAAGTGCTAGTTTTCCTAGTTTTCATATACCATGAATTGATGTTTGATTTATAGAAATGTTTAAAATAATAGCTCCTTATTCTTTGATTTTGGCTATTATATGACTTACAGAATCATTGATGACATTGACTTTGATAGATGAAATAACTGAAACTAGAGGTAGGTGAAATAAAGAGTCTATAGCTCAATGAGTAGCAAATACTACATGTTGATTTTTTGGTAGTGCTTGAGGTTGTGCTATGATATGACAATCTATGATAAATATAAATAATTGAGCAAGAAATAGACTATCCTGAATTTCAGCATGAATTTTTCTTATTTTAATGATTGTTTTTGCTACATCTCTTATATCTATTGTTCCACTGGCAGCTCTTATTGGTCTTATGTTTATGGTAGTAATTGGTACTTTTGCTTGGCCAACATTAAAAATGCTTAATAAAATACCAAAAAGTGATGCTTTTGTTCTTATAATAGTAACATTGTTGACTGTTGTTACTTGAGACTTAGCAATAGCTGTTGTTGCTTGAGTTGTTATTTCAGCTCTTGTATTTGCATGGCAAAAAGCAGAAAATATACATGTTGTAAGAACCATAGATGATAAAAATATCACTCATTATGATTTAGAGTGACCTTTGTTTTTTGGTTCAGTTGAAAAGTTTAAAAGGTTATTTGATATAAAAAATGATACTAATGTTGTTATAATAGATTTTGCTGATTCAAAAGTAATGGATCATAGTGCGATAGAAGCTATAGATTGACTTACAGAAAAATATGAAAAACTTTGAAAAGAGTTACACTTAAAGCATCTTTCACAAGATTGTATAAAACTTATAAAAAATGCTGACAAAATAGTTGATATAAATGTTATAGAAGATCCTAAATATTTTGTAGCTGATAATAAGTTGTGATAATAAAAAATAAGAGAATTAATCTCTTATTTTTTTATATTTAATGAATGTAATTAATAATAAAATTATTAATAATAAAAATGATATTATATATATTATTTTTATGTTAGTTTTATTTTCTATTATTTCTTTTTCTTCTATATTCGAAGTATTTTTATTTTTTTCTATTATATTATCAAATTCTTTTATATCTTCTTGGGCATTATAAGTTAATGCTGTTCTAGAACATAATGATACATTTTGACTTCATTCTTCTCAATTTGTATAAACAATATACTCTTTTCATTCTTCAAAATTAAATCAGCAAGTTGCTGAACTTTGAGCTGTATAAACTGTTTTTACATCTGACCATTCTCATTTTATATTTTTTATTCATGAGAGCTTAATTTTATATTTATCATAAGAATTAAAAGAGCTTTTTTCTTCTATACCTGAAACGGTTCATATAAATACATTTGTTGCCATATTTTTTGCTTCATTAGGTCATGGAGGAATCATACATGAACATGCATATGTATTTTGTAGATTCAAAATAGTTATTATAAATAAGCTGATTATTAATATAATATTTTTTTTCATAATTAGATTTGTTATAAATATATATACATTATAACGATGTTTTAACTTAAAGGTGACAAAAATATTAAAATTATTTTATATTGATTTAATAAATATAACTATTAATATATTTTAAAAATATAAATTTAAAGAATATAAATGAAAAAAATATTAATTGTTTGTGCATTATCAAAAGAGTTAAATGTTGTAAAAAATAAGATAAAAAATCTAAAAATTAAAGATGTAAAAATTAGTTTTTTTACAACTTGAGTAGGTAACTATAATACAATATTAAATCTTTCTAGATTTTTAGAAAATAATAACTTTGATTTTGTTATAAATATATGAGTATGTGGTTACAAAAATGAAAAGATAGACTCTTTTCAGGTTGCTAGAATTTATAATTTATCAAATTGAAAGGAGTTAATAGTGCCTAATTTAATTAACTTTTTAGAAATAGACTCTATAGCATCTAGTGAAAAAATAGTTTATGATGCTGATACAATATGAGATGAAAAATATATTGATATGGAAAGTTATTGATTTGAGCTAGTTTGTGATAGTTTTAAAATACCAAGAACTATATTAAAAGTTCCCGTAGATAAGATATGATATCAAACTTTACATTTTGATATCGAAAAAGCTTCTAATAATTTATCTGATAACTTGGATTATAATAAGCTTATTGATAAAGTATCAAAATATTTAGATACTAAAGAAAAAACTTATAATTTTGATAAATATTTTATAGACTATAATTTTACTTTTAGTGAAAAAGAAATATTTAAAAAATATTTCTATAGATATAAATCACTTGTTTGAGAAGATTTTGACAACTATTTCAAAAAAAATAAAACTTTAAATAAAAAAACTTTTTTAAAAGATTTAGAAAAATTTTTAGATTGATATTTAATAAAATAAAAATGATAATATATATAGAAAAACAAGCATTAGAATATAAACAGACAAAAATATTATTAGAAAAATTTAAAAAATCTAAAATTATATATATCGATAATTATAAAAATATTTTTGATAAAGATCTATCCAACTTGAATACTTCAAAATCACTAATAATAGCTAAATTAAATTCAAGTGCTGTTTCTAAAGCTCCTCCTTGATACTGACACACAGACAGTGCTTTTTTCTTTAAGACAAGCTTAAATTGTATATATGACTGTAGTTATTGTTATTTGAAGTGAGCTTTTAAAAATGACAATATGGTAATTTTTGTAAATTATGACGATATAAAAAAACAAATTATACAAAAAATAAATTCTCTACCAAAAGACAAAACTCATTGGTTTTATAGTTCAGACTATTCTGATATATTGTGAATGGATTGATTTAGCAATTTCATGGAAGAATTTATAGAATTTTTTGAACAATTTGATAATGTAAAAATGGAGATTAGAACTAAATGAGCAAATATAAAACCTATTTTAGATCTAGGTTTTGTTCCAAAAAACACAGAAATATCTTTTTCTTTAAATCCTCAAGTTTTGATAGATAGATACGAAAAATGAACAGCTAGTTTAGATGATAGACTTGATTCTATAAAAAAATTGCAAGATTTATGATATAAAGTATGAGTTAGGTATTTACCACTTTTGCCAGTAAAAGATTATGAAAAAATATATAGTGATTTTATTGATGAAATATCAAAAAAAATAGATGTTTCGAATACATATTCATCTTTTGCTTCATGATTATTATATACAAAAAAAGATTATAATAAAATACTTTCTAAATATAAAGACTTGGATATACTTCATATGCTAGAACTTGATAATGATTGATTTTATAGAGAATCAAAAAAGGTTAGAAACACTTTTTATACTATGTTTAAAAAGTTAGATAATAAATGTATACTTTGTTTAGAATATTAAAAAATATGAAAAAAAATATATTGATTACCTGAACATCAAAATGAATATGATATTTTTTAGCAAATAAGCTTTCTAAATATAATGATATTTTTTGTATTTCTAGGTCTAAATGTTATATTGATTGAGTTTGTGAATTTAACATTGATTTAACAAATTATGAAGTTTTTGACAATTTGTGTAAAAAATTAGAACAAGATAATATCAAGCTAGATACTATTATTTTAAATGCTTGAGTATGATATTTTGGTAGTTTCTTTGAGTGAGAAGAGAAAGATTATTTTGATATAATTAATTTAAATCTTAGTTCTAATATAGTTTTACTAAAAAAGCTAGAAAAATTTTTGCATAAAAAATCAAAAATAATATTTATGTGAAGTATTATATCAAAAAAATTTATGAAGTACTGAGCCGTTTATCAAGCTAGTAAGTTTGGGCTTAGGTGATTTGCGGGAGCATTAAAAAGTGAGCTTAGTTGAAATAGAGTTCATATTATAAACCCAAAAATAGTTGATACTAAGTTTCACGATAATTCAAAAATTAGCTTGAGTTTTGATAGTAGTAAATATACTTCTATGGAATCTATTTACGAAGTAGTAAATAATATAATTGAGTCTAGAGAGTCTAGATTTGAAATTGACTTATAATAAAAAATAAAAATGACAGAAACTAATGAAAATAATAAAAAAGTAAATTATAAGAAATATATAATTATAATTTTTATAATTTTTATAATTTATTTTTGATTATTACTTTGATCATCAAAAATGCAAATGTTATCAACCTTTCCGTGATACAAGATAGAAATTGAAAATTGATCAATGGATAAAATTATAAAATATGATTATGAAGATATAAATATTGATGACTGATATTGAAATAACATAAATTGATTATATGTTGATTCATGACTAAAAAATACTAAAACTGTTTATTTTTTTCATTGAAATAGTTGACCAATTTATTATTTTTATAATTGGATAAATTATATAGCATGATTGTGATATAATGTTATTATCTATGATTACCCTTGATATTGATTATCTGAAGGTGTTCCATATAAAAATAATGTTATAAATTTTTCTAATAAGTTTTATGATTATATAAAAAAAGAAAAAAATATAAAAAATGAGGATTTAATTATTTGGTGATATAGTATATGAACTGCTGTATGAGTTGATTTTGCATCAAATCATGATTTTGATAAAATTATATTATTTTCTCCGCTTTCTTCTAGATATGATGCATCAAGACATTATCTTTGATTTGCAGCTCAAAAACTATTTTTTATGAAGGATAGTTTTGATACATACAATACAGTAAAGAGCTTTAAAGAGGATGCCTTAGTTATTCATTGAAATGAAGATTGAATTATACCATTTTGGCATTGAAAAAAAGTTTTTGATAATTATATGGGTAATAAATATTTTATAGAAATAGATAATCAAGGTCATAATAATATTATTGAAAATAATTGAGAATATTTAAGTGTATTTATAAATGACTTTTTAAATTGAAATGACTTTTGAAAAGAGATATTATTAAATAATGATTTAAAATCTGATATACAAGAAAGAATTGATTTAGAAAAGTTTTTATCTTCTGTTGATTTATATTCAGATGATTCAATACAAAAATTTGTAAATTCTAGTAAAAGTTTTGATGACAAATCATATATACCAGCTAATCTTGTTAATATAGAAGGGGAATTTATATATGATGCAAAATGATGAACACAAAAAGTAAGAAAAGAGGCAAATAAAAATTTACAAAGAATGGCTAGCCATTTTTATAGAGATTTTTGAGAAAAGATGGTTGTTGTTAGTGCTTATAGGAGTTATAACTATCAAAAAGGTATAAAAGACAGATGATGTCCTGATAATCTTTGTGCAAAAGCTTGATATAGTGAACACCAAAGTTGATTAGCTGTTGATTTTTGGGAAGCTTCTACTAAATATGATTGGGATAACAATGAAAAACTACAAAAGTATTACACTTGGCTTAGTAAAAATGCTCATAAATATGGTTTTCACAATACTTATCAAAAAGGACTTGATATAGACTGATATGAAATAGAACCTTGGCATTGGAGATATTTATGACAAGAATTGGCTACTTATTTAAAAACTAGTGATTTAACATTTGCTGAATTTTATAATGATTTAGACAATAAATAGTTTGATTATTTAAAATACAAGTATATACTCGATATTGAGAGTTAATACTTGTATTTTTTATAAATTAAAAATTATTAATGGCAAAAAGAAATAGAAATAAGTCTAATAATAATATTATTAAAACATGATTTCATAGAAAAAAGAAGACTAATAAATGAAAGTATATAGTAAGAGATGATTATGCTATAAAAGCTCAAAAAGCATGATTTAGAGCTAGAAGCATTTATAAGCTGCTTGAAATTCAAGAAAGGTTTGATTTGATAAAACCTGATTATTCAGTTATAGATATTTGATGTGCTCCATGAAGTTTTTTGCAAGCTATTAGAAATATAGTTAGAGAAAAGACTATAATATGAGTAGATTTAAAAGAAGTTAAACCATTTTCTTATCCAAATGTTTCTACTATTAAATGAGATATATTTGATTATGATTATATTAGTTCTAGAGTTATTGAAATAATATGAAATGATCAATTTGATCTTATTACTAGTGATATTGCACCAAATACAACATGAAGATTTGATGTTGATCAATATGCAAGTGTTGAATTAAATATAGCTATATGTGAATTTAGTGATAGGTTTTTGAAAAAATGATGAAATATGCTTTTAAAAGTATTTAAATGAGAAGATTTTAACGATTTATCACAGCAAGTTAAAAAAAGATTTGAAAAAATGACAACATACAAACCTTTAGCTTGTAGGGACTCATCACACGAAGAATATATAATTTGTATAAATAAAAAAGACTAGAATTTTCTAGTCTTTTTTAATATCAAGTTCTTTTGCTATTGATTCATTTATTTCTTTTTGTAGTACTATTTTCCTTAGCATTTCTTTTTTTCTCTTTTTTTCTTTTAGCTTTTGTTTCTCTTTATTATAAATATTAATAAAGGGGAATACATAAAAAGTTAGTATTATAATTAAAACTAATCAAATAACTAATATAATGATATCAATTATTGAATAATCCATTAAATTTACTATTTTTGATAATATTTCAGAAGATGTAAGGTACTTATATTCAAATCAAAGCATTTTTTTAAATTATATCAATTAATCTTTTTCCACTAATTCTCATATTACAACTAATCTGTTTATTGTTGTTCATATAGGCCGACAAGTCATAAGTGTTATTTTTGTTTTGTTTGGATCTTGTTTTAAAATCGAAACATCACCAGGTTTTATTACTTTTTTTTCTCTTATTTTGTATGTATATTTTTCTTGTCAGTAATAAGCTATTACCTCATCACCAAATACTAAATTATCTAATTTTGCAAAAACATCATTATAATCTCATTTCATCCATGGAAGATTTGAAGAATGACCAAAAATAAAACTATTTCACTCATTACCTGGTTTTGCACTACCAGGATATCTAATTATTCAATTTTCTAGCTCCTTCATAAATATATCATTTAACTCACTTTCTCAGCTTATTGTTCTATTTTTAACTTCAAGTAATGGTATATTTTTTCATATTTTTGGAACAATTATTCTGTTTGAAAATGGAGTTATCTCAATGTCTATATTAATATCTTTTTCATCTAAATCTTTTTTGTATTTTTCTATAGTTGATGCTTCAACTACTTCATCTTTATTTTCTTTTTTTTCTTCCGTTATTTGAGTTTTTATTTTTGAAGCTTCTACTGAGTTTAATATACCATTTCTTGTTTGTTCTGCTTGTTCTTTAAAAATAATACTTTTTGCTACTTGTACATATGCACTATAATTTGTTGTCACTAAAAGTACTCAAAATATAGCACTAGTTGTAGCTAAATATTTTATTATAAAAATCAATGTTTTAAATATATCAAATGACTTTTTTTCTTTGTTTATATTTTTTGTATCAACTATTATTTCATATTTGTAAATAATATTATCTTTATTCTCTTCTAAATCTTGTATTTTTAGGTTTAATTCATTTTCATATTCTTCAAATAAATCAAGATCTTTTAAAATATCATTATTTTTTCCCATATAGTATTTTTATTTTTTAATTTTGTTTTTGTTTTTGTAATTAAATTTTACTATATATTTTTTTTTATTGCAAAAAATTACATTATTTCTAAAAGAACTTGAATTATTTTTATTTTTATTTATATTTATAATAGTTTAGATTAAATTAGAACTCAAAAATTATGGCAAAAAAATATGAAAAGAGTTCAGGGGGAATTGTATATCGTAAAAGGTGATGAAAAGTAGAAATTTTACTTTTAAAATGGCTTAACTCTAAAAACCAAGAAATATATGTTATTCCAAAATGACATATTGAAAAATGAGAAGTAGCCAAAGATACTGCAATAAGAGAGATATCAGAAGAGGCTTGATTAGAACAAAATGATTTAGAGATAATCAAGTTTGTAACTAAACTAAATTATACTTTTACTGCCGGTTATTTAGAAAATAACCCTGTAATTGATAAGGATGTATATTTATTTTTGGTTAAATATAATTGAAACAAAGATCCAGAAGTTCAAAAAGAAGAAAGATTTGTTTGATATTCATGGTTTACATTAAATGACTTGAAAAAGGTCAAAGTAATGTTTGATATATGATCTATAATATCAAGAAATAAAACATTTTTTATATAGTTAAAAATTAATAATGGAAATAAAAAATACTGATTGATTAATAAAAATTATATCTAACTCAAAAAATGAGATTAATTTTAATATTACTACTTCAGAAGTATATATTGATGACTTAAATGTTAATCATCCTTGAGAATTTGAAAAAGCTTGAATATTATTAGAAGTAAAAGAGTATAACAATATACTTTTTTATAGTTTTTCTTTTGATTGAAAACATTTAGTTATTATTTCTAATGATAGTTTTGAGCTAAAAGAAGAGATACTAAGTTTTTTCTGAGATGTAGATGTTTTAATTATTACATGATCTAAGCAATCAGCTAAGATATTTGAAAATATAGAAGCTAGATTGGTTGTTCCTTATTGAGAATGAAAACATACATTTTTATCAACTTTATGACAACACCCTGAGCCTGTATCTAGTTACAAAGTAAAATGAGAATTATCAGATAGTTCAAATGAATTTGTAAACTTAGAAGAATAAAAAAGAAAAGCAATTTAATTGCTTTTCTTTTTTATTCTTCTTCTTTTGGAATTACTGCTTCTATAGCTGCAAATGTAGCATCCTTTCAATCAGGTACTATTATTGTTACTTTATCTCAAATATTAGCTTTGAAGTGAGTTACAGCAGCAGTTAATAAGTCATATGTCTTTCATTCACTTACTACTTGATATTTATCTTTTTCTTTTACCACCAATCATGTTTTATAAGTTCTTTCAATAGGTGCTATTTGTTTATATAGCATTTTTCAATTTTCTTTTATAGTTAGTTTTAGTTTGTCTCATTGTACCATTTTTGATTTAGATGAATAATTTACTGGTACAGGATATTTGTTTCCATCTGATCCTAGCATTTCTAATCATGTAAAAACTCATTCTATAATTTTTGCATCTTGATCACTATATGAGTTAAGTCATTTTGTATCAAAGTTTGTATTTGTTTCTAAGTTGATATCATTTTCGTCAATTACATCTTTTAAAAGTTTTTTTGCACTTTTTATAGATTTTTCAGCAGAAGATATAAAATCTCTTATAGCAATAATAGTTTTTTTATTTTCCATAGTTAATTTGTTTTTATTTTCTAATTTCTAAATCAATTTTATCAAAATTTTTAATTATTGTAAATTATTTTGACTTTACAATAACTAAAAATGTACTTCTATAAACTTACTTATATATTCTATATAAAATATTGTTATAAAAAATCATATTCATAAGAATGGTCAAAAAGGTACTTGAGTATCTATTCTTGATTTTTTTGTTTTTATATATTTATTTATTATTAATCATATTGATATAAAACTACCTACTATATAAGTAATCATTAATCATGCTATTGAAAAACTAGCTCATAATAACAGTCATATCATTATTCAAATTCTCAAATCTCATCATCACAAAGCTTTTCATCATGACAATACAATCTGTAAAAAGAAAAATATAAATATTCCTAAAGCTCATATTATTCAGCTAAGTAATGATAAATCTTTTATTCAATATCATGTTAAATTTAAAAATGCTATAATTATTAATACTATAATACTTAATATTGCTAAATCATATTTTATTTTGAGTTCTTTAAGCATTATTAGATATAACAATCATAATATCATTATTGATATTGGAATAAAGCTTATATTATATATTAAGTTTAAAGTTTCATTACCATTATTAAATGTTGGTAATATATTAATAAACCAATCATTTACTAATAATCATAAAAATGCAGTAGATATTCAAGTTAGCATTATACCTTCATGTATCTCTAAAAATAAAATATCATAAAAAATATATATAGTTGTTATAAATCATATAATTAACCAAAATATTAATTTTATTATTTCATTTAAATCAAATATTAATATTTGATTAATATCTACCAAAAACATTGATATTAAAAGAAATAATAATCAATTAAATATTTCTAAAGCTGGATAAATTTTTGATATTTTTGTTTTACAATATCTGCATTTTCAAAATGTAGATAACCATGAAAATATAGGTATCAAATCATAATATTTTAATTTAGAGTTACAATTATTACAGTGACTTCTTCATCATAGTATTCATTTTTCTCATGACTTTAATCTGTGAATAATTACCGAGGCAAAACTTCAAAATAATAATCAATATACTAATATTATTGTATAAAAAAATAATTCCATTGTGTTTTTTAAATTATAATTAAATACAGTATATCAAAATTATATTAATTAAAAGTTTAATTTTTGGACAATATATTTTTTTTGTGTTATTATTTAACTATACTTTAATTATTTTATAAAAAATTATGTTATTTTTAAAACAATTTAGAATACTTTTTATTTCTTTTATAAAAAATAGTTTTGCACCAGAGGCACCTTCTGCTCCAGAACAAAACAATCAAAATGAAGATCTTAGTTTTGAAGATTCTTTAAAACAAGCATTAGAAGATAATACTCTTGATTGAGAAGACTTAGCTCAACTAGAGGCTTTAAAAGAGCATTATAGTGAAGATAAATGAGAAGTATTTGCCGAAACAAAGGAAGGTTTACAATCTGTTATTACTGAAATGTTACAAGATGGTTATACTGTTAATAACCAAAATGATTATGAGGCACTAAGAAATATTATGTCTATTGTTGATGGCTCATACAAAATACCAGATTATCAAGATATGATGTCAAAACTACCAGAAGATAATAGAGAAAAATTTTCTTTTGTACTAAATGATAATAAAGATAGACTTTTAGTTTATGTTATGGAATGATATATTAATGGTGCAACTGTTAATACTGATGAATATTGATATATACAACTTTCAAACTGAGAATTTGATGATTCTACTTGGAATAGTGATTTCTTAACTTCATTTGATGATGATATTGATAATAATAATCAAGTCAGCATAGATGATACTGTTTCTAGGAAGTGGGAGCAACATGGAAGAGGTAGAAGATTAAATAAAACATCACTTTGAGAAACATTAGATCAAGAATCTGAAGAATTAGCTAAATCAGAATTAATAGATCTAATCACAAGCGAATGATATATAAAACCTTCTATAGAATGATTTGATACAGAGAGACCTCCTATACCTGAAAATATTGAAGATATGACCTTAGAAGAGCTAAATCAAGTTAAATCTAATATAGATAATTATAATATAATGAGGCAAAGTTACTTAGATTCAGCTGAAAAAAGAGAACTAATTTCTGATTTAAGTGACCTTGAAGTAAATAGTGATATTCCAGATTGATTTGAGTATGATTGAGAAGTTCCTGTAAAACCAGAAGATTTATCTGGTATGACTAATGAAGATTTAGAATGATTAATTTCAAAAATACAAGACTATAATTCTACTTTAGAAAATTTTAGACAAGAACAAGAAGCTATTGCTGAAAGACAAAGACAAGAACAAGAAGAGCAAGAGAGACAAATAGAAGAACAAGAAGCAACTCAAGCTTTAAATAAGGCTAGAATGTTTTATGAAAGAGTTTGATCTAATAATGATTCTATAACAGAGTTACAACAATTACTTTTAAATGCTAATGAAAGTTTACCAGAATATTGAGCTGACGGTGGTTTTTGAAAAGAAACTTTTGTTGCTATCAAATCTTTTCAACAAAAAAACTGATTAACAGTTGATTGAATGGCTTGAAATTCTACTTTAGAAGCTTTATGAGTAGAAAAATCTGTTACTGAATTTTATACTTGAAAAAAAGAAGCCTCACAAGAAGAAATTAGAGAACCTGAAACAGAAGATAATCAAGAATCTGTAGAAGAAGATTCATTTATAGATTGAGTAGGAGAAAGTATATCTGAATGATATAATAAAGTTAAAGAATGGATAGCTGAAATATTTAGAACTAATGAAGATATTAAAGAATTTACATGAGTAAATTGAAAAACAATAAATTTAGAATTTGATGAATCAGGTCCTTCAATACATGTTGATACACCATTTTTTGACTGAGTAAGTGATTTTCCTTTAACTGATTTACCATCAAATTTGGATTCTTTAGAGAGTGCTAAAGATTATGTTTTGTGAAATATTGAAGATATCAAAGAAGAATATAATAATCAATATTTAGATAATGCAATAAATATGGTTAGTAGTTGATTAGGTACTAACTATAATGTATGAAGCTTTGAGACAGAAGATGGAGAATTGCTAAATGTTAGATTAATGCAAGAAACTGATCATGAAGATAATTTTGAATGAGTATATGTTAATGTAGCTACAGCATTCTTTTGAGATGGTATAAGAGATCATGAAACTAGAGTTGATTTATTAGATAGTAATTGATGAGAAATTACTAGAGAACAGTTACAATCTGCTATAGAAGAATCTATATCTAAATATAAAGAATTAGAACAAAGACAAAAAGAAGAAGAAAACGAAAATAATAATTAATAAAATTAATAAATAAAAAATAAAACCTAAGATATTAATCTTAGGTTTTATTTTTTTACTTTTAAACTCAGGTTATTTTCTTCATTATGTTTATCTTTTATTGCTTTTTTTGTTTTTTTAAAATACATTATTGTGTGTTCAAATAATATATATATTTCATATATATAAGGCATTTTATAATGTTTTGTATCTAATTTTCATATACCAAATGATATAGGAAATAGTATAGATAAAATAATTGATGAATATATTATATTAAATATATTTAATAATATTAGTATAGTTAATATTACAGTTATTGTTAATCAATTTTTTATATGTAAATGGTATTTAGATTTTATTTTGTTTATAAAAATCAAGTTAATAAAAGGTATATATATAAGGTTTTTGTTTATATTTATATCCTCCATTTTTTCAATTTCTTTTAACTCTTTTTCTTTATATTCTTTTTCTTTATTTATAATTAACTTTTTCGTATTTTCAAAATTATCAAAGTTTCATTTTAAATAATTGTATATATAAGTTATCAGTGTCTTTTGCAATATTATTTTTCAGCTAGGTAAAAAATAATAAGGTAAGTCAAAACTAATAAGTTCATTTCTTGTGAAAAAATTTATTCATACAAATATTATAAATACTGTATATCATAAAATAAATAAACTTGTTAAATTGTTATATCAAAATATAAAAAACAAATATATTATTATTGATACAAATAAATTCAATTTTATTATATTTTTAATACTTTTATTTTCATACTTTGATCATATAGTATATCAAATAAATGGTATATATGATAGTATAATAGATAACTTATCTTTTTCGTCATAATTTACTTCGTTTGTAACTTCTAGTTTTATGTTTTTGTTTGACTTTATGAAGCTTCAAATATTAAAAAATTCTCACTTTGATGATTTATATATTCATAATATTGATAATCAAATCAAGAATAGAAATATTATATTTGCTATTATAATGTTCAATCAATATCATAATATTTCTATTTGATATAGTAATCAGTTACTAATAAATATTATATAGTTTATAGCAAATAATATATGTATAATAATTGATGATTTTACATGATTTTTTACAAAATCATTATTTATATATTTATTGTCTTTATTTAGGAGTAATAGCCATGATATAAATACCATTAAATAAGCTGTAATAGCATTATTAATTGTTTTTTGTTCTATATTTTGAAACATTTTTGTATTTTTACTTTATATTTTTAAATTCTTCCTTATTATAACATATATATTTATTATTAACAAAATATCTTATAAATGAATTTTAAAGAAGTAAAATTTTCAAAATCAATATGACTATGAACTACCGATTATTATTTTGATAATAACAAGGAAATAGTGTTTGTGTGAAGATCTAATATGTGAAAATCTAGTTTAATGAATGCACTTTTTGAAAAAAAAGATCTTGTTAAAACATCTTCAAAACCTTGAAAAACTAGATTAGCTAATATATTTGTTGTAGAAAATAAATATTTTTTTACAGATTTACCAGGTTATTGATTTGCAAAATTAGGAAAAGATTTAAAAGAAGAACTAGATTGACTTATATCTTGGTATTTAGAAGAAAGAAGAGAAAATATTAAAAAAGTAGTTTTATTAATTGATTCAAAGTTATGACCTCAAGAATCAGATATAGCAATGTATAAATATATACTAGAGTTAGAGTTACCTGTTTTAATCGTTTTATCAAAAATAGATAAATTATCTGTAAATGAATACAAAAAATCACTAAATTTTGCAAAACAAACATTTTTCTGACAAGATATAATAGGAGTATCTAGTACAAAAAATATATGAATAAAAGATCTCTCTAAAGAACTGAAGTCTTGTTTAAGATAAAATTATAATTTTTATTAAATTTATTATGTTTAAAAAAGAAAATTCATTTATATTGAACTTATGAATGATTATAATATTACTATTTTCATCTTTTTATATATTATACATATGAGCTAGTTTGATAATACCTTTTATTATAGCTTTACTTTTTTCATTTGCTATAATATGATTATCCAATTTTTTTAGGTGATTTAAAATCCCTTCATTTATATCTTTCATACTATCATTAGCTTCTTATTCTATGATATTTTGGCTTGTATGAAAAATGATAGGTTCTAATATAGATGAACTTATAAGGCTTTTACCTGAATATCAAGAGAAAATATTAAAAATAATATCTGATTCATTAGCATATTTACGTATACCAGAACCTACTAATGTAACTGAGGTACTAAATCAAATAAATTTACAGTATGTATTTACTCGTACTTTATGATGAGTTACTTCTATTTTTTCTAGTGCTTGAATAATACTTTTTTATGTTCTTTTTATTTTACTAGAATATAGGCATTTCAGAAATAAATTGTATTTGATGATATGAACAAGTGATAAGAAATATCAAATACTTTCTATAATAGACAGAATAAAGTCAGATGTAAAATCATACTTTGTTATAAAAACATTTGTATCAATGTTTACAGCTTTTTTTAGTTATCTAGTAATGATAGCTTTCTGATTAGATTTTGCTGTATTTTGGGCACTTTTAATATTTATTCTTAATTTTATACCTAGTATAGGTTCTATTATTGCTGTAATGTTTCCTTCTTTATTATCATTAGTTCAACCTTGATTTAGTTTATATGACTCATTATTTATGATATCTTGACTTGTTTGAGTGCAAGTTATGATGTGAAATATAATAGAACCTAGGTTTATGTGAAATAAGTTAAATCTTAGTCCTTTAGTTATAATACTTTCATTAGGTTTTTGGTGAACATTATGGTGAGTTGTTGGTATGTTATTATCAGTACCAATTATGGTAATAATAAATATTATTTTATCAAAAATTCCTATAACTAGACCTATTGCTATACTTTTATCTGAAAAATGAGAGTTACAAATAACATGATGAGATGAGGTTTTAGAAAATAGGAAAAAGTTGGTTGAAAATATAAAGGACAAATTTAATAAAAAAAATATAGATAATAAAAGATTAAAAAATAAAAAATAAATATGGAAAAAATAAATATTGAAATAGATAATAAATATAGGGAACATTTAGATCTACTAAAACAAGTTATTCCTGATGTTGATTGAAAAAATGTTGATTCAGATTCAAGGGTTATGGAGCTTTTGGTAGAAACATTTATATGATTTTTACAAGAACAATCTCAAGAACATAATCATGATAATGAATGATGATGTTGTTGAGGACATCACCATTAATAAATAAAAAATAGAACTTTTGTTCTATTTTTTTGTTGTTTTTGTTTTAATATGTTAATCTGTTATAGATTACTTTAATAAAAATTTATTATGAAAATTTTATATCTATTATTTTTTATATTAATATTAAGTTCTTGTTGAACAGCTAGTATTGATAATAAAGATAACATAAATTATAATGATTCTTTGAATAAAGAACAATTTGACTCTAAAGAAAATAGCTTAATTTATAATAAAGAAGAATTCCTAAGCTGAAATTATTTAAATGTAATAAATAATCTAGAAAAATCTTCTGATAATTCTTATGATTCTAAAATATTATTAGCAGAGTCATATTTAAACTATTGAAATGCTTATTATAATGAATCTGATTATTCTAAAAAAGCTTTGGATATTCTTAATAATATGGAAGATAATTATAAAGTATTATTTTTGAAATGATATGCTAATGAGATAATAAAAAATTATGAACAAGCATGAAAATATTATTATTCTATACTAGAATTAGAAAATATTGGAGATATAGAAAAATCTGTAGTATACAATCAAATAGGTCATTTAAATCAATTATTATGATTTTCAGAAGAAGCTTATAATTATTATAAAAAAGCTTATGAATTAAATAATAAAAATGTTTCTATAAACTTAAATATTTGAAGAATATTAATTCATTTTTGAGATATTACTCAATGAAAAAAGTATTTTGAATATGCTTTAGAAAATACAAATAATAGTTTTTTAAAATCTGAAATATATTATTGATTAAGTTCTTTGGTATTATATTCTGATACTAAAAATACAACAAAAGATTTGTATAATACCTTTGAAGAGTCACTTAATTATGCTGAGTTATCTTTGAATCAAAATGATAAGTATCCTTTATCTCATGTTTGATATGCCAGATGATTAATATTGATGGACAAAGATTTAGAAACTGCTAAAAAACATTTAGATGATGCATTGAATATTTACCCTAATTTATCAATTGCACATAAATATTTATGATATTTAAATTTAAATAATAAAAAATTCAATCAGGCAATAACTAGTTTTGATAAATCAATATCTAGTTTAGATGAAGATATTACATTGATGTGATATGAAAAAAGTAATAAATGAGAGTTGTTTTTTCAAATTGCTTACTCTTATGCTAATTTATGAAATAAAGAAAAAGCTTTAGAATACATTAAAAAGACAATAAATTCTCAAAGTAATTATGCTAACAAGCTTTTGTTTTCAGAAATATCTAAAGAGAATAATTGAGCTTTTGCAATACTTGTCTGAAATGATTATTTTGATAGATTGTTATCATTATTAAATATAAATTAATTTAAATATAAATAAACAATGTAATATGAAAACTGTATTAAAACTTTTTTTGTTATTTATTTGATTAATATTATCAATAAATAACACTTTTGCAGAGTGGTCACAAGAACAATCTGCATCATATTTAGCTAATAATCCTGATGTCTTAGCTTCGGTTTTATCTTGAGAAACTGAGTCAGCAGAATCCCACTATAATGATTGGTGAAAAAATGAGTGAAGAGACCCAAGTCCAAAAGTTGATTTGTGATGATCTAAGTTAGAAGTTGTTCGTGATTGAGTTCATGATTGACTTCTAGATAAAATGGCAGCAGTAGCTATTATTGAGTATAATTGAGATTCTTCTACTGAATTTGTTGATCACAAATGAGATACAGTTTCAGTACTTGGTTCTTATGATACTTTTATCAAAAATGTAAGTAATGGTTGAGCTGATGCGGTTGTTAATAAGTGACTTGATTGAAGGGTAAATGTTTGATGTTCTAACAATTCTAACCTTGTTCAAATTATACCATGAGAATCAACATCAAGTTGATCTTGATGATGAAGTTCAAATTGAGGATGATCAACAAGTTCTTGATGAGCCCCTCAACCAACAACAAGTACGACAACAACGAACGGATGATCATGTTCAAGCTATATATCAAGTTGGTCACCATCATGGAGTACTTGTAATATTCAATGAACATGGTCTACAAACTGAAGTATAAACTGTAAACAAACAAATAATTGGTCAGCCAATACAAGTAGCTGTGGTACACTAAAAACAACTACAACAACAACATGTGTATGATGAAACTGTACAAGTAACTCAAGCTCATCATGTGACTCTTCAAGCTGTCCATGAGATGCTCCAAGACCAGCAACACAAACAGAGACAAAAACAGTAAATATGTGACTATCAAACACAACAACACAAGATAACTGAGCTTTTGCAAACAACCTAGATACAAATGATGTAAAAGTAAATATATCATGAACAACAAACCAAAATAAATCAATAGTAAATTGGTGAATAAACTGAGTATTTTCAAACTTTACAGACACATCATGAATACCATCAAATATGATAGATAATACATGAACAGCCCTAAACTTTGAAAGTATACCAAACAATATAAATATCCAACAAATAAACTGACAAAACTTTGAGTTTACAATACCAAACATAAAATCAAAAACTCCAATGAAAAGATCAGACTGAAAAATAAGATTCAAAGCCTGATCAACAACAATGGAACTACAATGAATAGAATATGAATACAAAAAACCATTTACATGATATATAGAAGTAAAAAATCCATATACATGAACATGGGATGGTAAAACAAGCATATGAACACAAATGGATTACAAACTAAACCTACTATGAGAAAGTACACTAGATAAAAACCTACTATCAAACTACTCACTAAATGACTTTAGTGACCAAGTAGAAGAATATGGTACATGAATATATGTACAAAATGTATCACTTAGCTGATCTACACTAACAGATACAAATGGAACAATTTTTAGTGCAAGAGTAAATAGTAGTACATGAGCTACAGAACTAAATCAAAACCCATGAATCCAAATAAACTTACCAGTAGTAAAATACAACCTTGCATGAAGCGAAGTATGATACTACCTAAGTAAAGAATCTGACTCAGATGATTCTACTCCAATAAATAGTGAATGAGAAAAATTTAAATGAGTAAAAATTCTATGAAACCTACAATGATGATGAAAACAAGAATTTACATGACAAGAAACAAATTTTTCAAATATACTATGATTATGAGTAAGATGACAAATTAGAGAATCAGCCTATACAAATATATCAAGTATGGATTCTGGAGAAATAGTAGACTGAGTAAAATATGTAAGATGAGATTATGAAATATCATGAGACTTATGATATGAAACACTAGTAGTAGAAGATGGTAATGTAATAATAACATGAGACCTAAACCCATCATGAAAAAAACTATGAATCATATCACTAAAAGATAACTATGATGTATTCCAAGACTATGCGAATGCATGAAATATATATGTAAAACCATGAGTTAGATATATAAATGCAAGCATATATGCAGACGGAGGACTTATAAGTGTATGAAATGATGGAGTACCATTTACAACAGACTCTACACAAAGAACATATACACTAAAAAATCAACTATATATGAAATGAACACTATCAACAAGAAATACAATCTGATGATCAGTATTGGTATGATGAATGTATGTATTACCATGATGAAAATATAGTGATGATTTTGACCTAGCAATGCAATATGATCTAAACTACATAAGAAGATGATCAATATGATGGGA
>JASMTS010000006.1:0-277650 GCA_041694155.1 Candidatus Altimarinota bacterium
TTTTCTCTCTTTTTTATTTGATTAATTTATTAAAAAGATTATATTAAAAATAGTTATTTATAATAATATGTCGCAAATGAAAAGAGTAGTTTTAATTTTATCTTTATTTATTCTTATATTATCATCAGTTTCAGCTGAATATAAACCTAACAGCAAAGAAGCATTTATTAATTCTCCAAGTCTTGAACAAATCAAACAAATAGAAGATCCACTTTTGAAATATTGTGAATTATCATTTTTAAAAGCTTATATGAGAAGAGAATTTAGTGATATAGAAAATAAATATTGTTCAGATTTTTTCGAACAAAAAATAGAAGCACATATGAATTATATGAAAGATTCATTATCTAATAGAGGGATTTATTAATTAATAAATCTCTTTTTTTATTAAAAAATAATAATCTCTTTTGATTAAATTGTGTTTTTTAATATAATTTGGCGGAAGTTTTTTAAAAATTAATAAATAATAATATGAAAATAGGTATTGTATGATTACCAAATGTATGAAAATCAACATTATTTAATGCATTAACAAAAAACTATAGTGCTGATGCTCAAAATTTTCCATTTTGTACTATAGAACCAAATGTATGAATTGTAAATGTAAATGATTCTAGATTAGAACAAATCAGAGAATCAGTAAATGGTCAAGCTATTATTCCAGCTACATGTGAATTTACTGATATTGCAGGTATTGTAAAATGAGCTAGTTCATGAGAAGGTTTGGGTAATAAATTTTTAGCTAATATTAGAGAATCAGATGCTATATTGCAAGTAGTAAGAATATTTGAAGATGATGATATTATCCATGTTCATTGAGAAGTTGACCCAAAATCAGATATAGAGGTTATAAATGCAGAGCTTATAATGGCAGATATAGAAACAGTTAATAAAAGAATAACTTCTGATGCAAAAAAAGCTAGAAGCGACAAGGGAGTAGCTTTTGCTATAGAAGTATACAAAAAAGTAGAGCAAAAGTTGAATGAATGAGTTTTGGTTACTAATATGTGACTTGATGAGGATGAGCTTAAATCAATAGAAGATTTAAACTTATTAACAAATAAAGAATTTGTTTACGCTTGTAATGTTTCAGAAGATATGATGGATATATCTGAAGATGAACTTAAAAAAACACTATGACTAGAAAATACTTCAAATAGAGTTGTTCCTATATGTGCAAAACTAGAAGCTGATATGGTAGAAATGTCAGATGAAGAAAAAAAAGAGTTTTTAGATGATATGTGATTAAAATCTACTTGATTGGATGATTTGATCAAGACTTCTTATGATGCATTAGGTCTTATGTATTATTTTACAGCATGAGAAAAAGAGGTAAGAGCATGGACTATTCACAAATGATATACTGCTCCTCAAGCTGCTTGAGTTATACATACTGACTTTGAAAAATGATTCATAAAAGCTGATGTTGTTAACTGGATAGATATAGTAGAATACAAATGATGGTCATGAGCTAGGGAAGCATGAAAGGTTTCATTGCAATGAAAAGATTATGTTGTAAAAGACTGAGATGTAATATTATTTAAATTTAATAATTAATATAAATGAAAAAATTAGTTTTAGAATCGATGCAAAAACTAGACTTTTTTGTTTGGTGATTAGCTTTGGCATTTTTTTTGGGATCATCATTAATTATGTGATGAAACTTAACTGAATCTTTTCTTTGAGCATCTTGAATAATTGTTTTGATGTTTTTTGTATGATTTAGTATAGAATTAGTACTTGCTTCTTTAAGATGAGTTAAATGATTATGAAAAATAACATGATTTATAACTAACTGACCGGAAGCCCTAGTCTTGATAGTAGGACTTATTACTTGAGATATATTATTTGCAGCTAGTACTCCATTAGGATCTAATCTTATGAATCCTGTTTTGCTTCTATCTGCACTTATTATTACTGGTTTTTTATTAAAATTAAAAAAATTTAATCATAAAACATTTTTTGGTATTTGATTTTTAATCTCTGCTATATTTGCTGTTAGTTTCTTTTTTATACCACAAAATTATTATATCTTATGGATTATATTGGCCTTGATTATTAGTATAATATTATTTACAAAAAAAATAGAAAAATCAGATGAACAAGATGATGATGAAGAAGTTGTAAGTAAACTTTATCTTCCTTTATGAGTTATTATACTTCTTATCAGTTGATATTTTCTTGATCCTGTAGTAAGCTTTACTGCTGAAGCCAGTATGGCTCCAAAATGAATTATAGGGTTTTTAGTATTAGCAACACTAACTAGTTGGCCAGAATTCAAATCTGTACTTTGATTACTTAAAAGATCAAAGCTTACAGATGCTTTTGAGAATATATTGGTATCAAATATAACTAATTTATGGTTAGCTATAATTTGAGTATTAATATGGTTGGTTATAAAATAATTATTGACAAAAATGTATTTTAAGTTATATATAAAATATTATATATAACTTTTTTTTATGTTAAATTATTGAACTTATTTTTGAAATGATGTAATATGAAGAATTGAGGCAGGTCAATTTAGTTTACCTTTTTCAAATAGAACAGAGACAAGAAAGCTGTTAAATGATTATTCCCAAAAAATAAGTACTGCATTAGTAGCTATAGATTGAACAAAATTTAGTTCAAATGTTTTAACCATAGACTCTACTACTCATGATATGTGAGATGTAGATTTTTTAGAACAATGAGTTGATTGAGTTATAATGACTTGATTGAATGATATTGACAAAAATAGGTTTGAATGAAAAGTAGCTGTATGAATAATATTATGAGTTGGTGACTGTGCTCCTATTATAGGGTCAAATGATGATTGATCAGTTATGTTTAATATACACGGTTGATATAAATGAATATTATGAAATGGGGAAGAGTGAAATCCTGGTATAATATATAACTTAATTTCTCAATTAGAATCAGAATGAATAAATCCAAATCATATTTGAAAAATACATTTATGACCTATGGCCTGAAATGATTTTGAGCTACCACTTGATTATTATGAAAAACTTATTAAATATATTTCAAATGAGTATAAAATAATTGATTTTAAACAATATTTTAGACTTAATTGAAAAATAAATGATAATGATCAAATGTTATGAAATCTAGATCTTAGATGAATAGTTGATATATTATTGCGTTATCATTGAGTTTCAATGTACAATATAGAAGATTCTTGAATTAATACAACTGATAAATCTAATGCTTGGCCTTCATATAGGCTTTATAGTAAATGAATTCAACAAAATAATAATAGACTTTCAGCAACTATAGCAAAATTATTGGTGTAAAAAATAAAATTATTATTTTATTATTGACATATTTATATTTTTGTGTATACAATAATACTTAATTATATAAATAACTATTTTTTTATGTTAAATTATGGAGTTGATTTTTGAAATGATGTATATTGAACTATAAAAAATTATAATTCAGAGGAATCATTTATATCTTTAGTAAATATAGATTGAACAGAATCTAGTTCAAATATTATAAGTATAGATGCTAGTAGTGATGATATATGAAATCTAGATTTTTTAGAACAATGAATAGATTGAGTAATAATGACTTGATTAAATGATATTGATAAAAATAGATTTGAATGAAAGGCTGCAGTATGATCTATATTATGAGTAGATAATTGATTACCTATTATATGATCAAATGATGATTGATCTGTTATGTTTAATTTTCATGGTTCTTATAAATCAATATTATGAAATGGTGAAGAACTAAATCCAGGTATAATATATAACTTAATTTCTCAGCTTCAATCAAAATGAATAAATCCAAGTACTATATCAAAAGTACATTTATGATATATGGCATGAAAAAGCAATGAAGTAACTTTTGAAAAATATCAAGAATTGATTGAAAATATTTCTAAGGAATATAAAATAATTGATTTTAATGATTATTTTTATTTGAATTCTAAAGTAAATAATAATAAACAATTACTAGGTTATATAGATATTAATTGAATAGTTGATATTCTATTAAAATATCATTGAGTTTCAATGTATAATATAGAAGATCGCGAAACAAATATCTATAGTAATATGCCATATTTTCTTTATAGAGATTCACTAAAAAAAGATACTCATATCCATTATAACAAATTACTTGAAGAAACTACTGATTTTTCATCAGCAACTATAGCAAAATTATTGGTATAATAAAAAGAAGATAGTTAATCTATCTTCTTTTTAAATTTTGCTACAAAAAATCATTCAGACTCTTCACTTGGTAATATTCTTATTGATTTATTTAGGTCTTTTTTGAAAAATTTATTTTCAAATTTTGTTAGTCATTCTCTTTTATATTTATAATCCAATTTTATATCAACTATTTCCATTTCTGGATAATTACATAATATCATATGACATATATCCTCGTTTTCTTCTGGTGATATAGTACAAGTACTATATACTAGTTCTCATCATTTTTTTAATAATTCTATAGAGTTTTTTATAATTTGTTTTTGTAGTTTATAGTTTTTTTTGACTATTTCTGGAGACCAATATGCAAAACTTTTTTCTATATTTGTATTAAATTTTCATTCTGCACTACAAGGTAGATCAGCTATAATATAATCAAAATATTCATTATATTCTGGATTGTTTCTTAGTATATTTCTAGCATCATTTTTTATTATTTTTGTGTTTTTTACTCACTGTCTATCTAGTGTAAATTTTAACTTTTCTATTCTTATACTATTTAATTCATTGGCTATTATTTCTCATGAATTATTCATTTTATCCGCTATTTGAGATGTTTTACCACCAGGAGCAGCTGTTAGGTCTAAAACCTTTGAATTATCTTTTATATCAGCAATTTCTACAGGTATTTGGCTAGAAATAGATTGTATATAAATATATCATTCTTTTATTATTTTTGAATTCCAAAGTATCTTTTCATCTCAACTTTCTATTATATAAGTATTTTTTAATCAACTTATTTTTTTATATTTTATTTGATTATTTTCTAAAAAATCAAGTGTTACTTTTAGGGAATCTTTTTTCAAATTATTAATTCTAAAACTTGTTTTTCTTCTTTGAGTATTAAATCAATCATTACAGATTTTTATGTCTTCTGGAGAATATATTTTTTCTAACTTTTTTATAAAATCATTATTTATATTTTTTATATTTGACATTTTCTTTTATTATATATAATACAAAATACACATTTTTTCGGGGTATAAGTCTCAGTGGTAGAGCTATCATAACAGAAGTTATGATGTGCGTTGGTTCGATCCCAACTACCGCGACCAATATAAAGTCTAGCTATAAGCTAGGCTTTTTTCTATTTTAATTATTTATTATATTAAGTAAAATTAATATAAAAAAATAAAGAACTATAAAAGTTCTTTATTTTTTTCATAATTGTTCCAATTCATTATTTTTTTCATGCAAATATTGCATGAATTCTTTTTTCTTGAATTTGTAAATATAAAAAGCTATAGCTCAGAATATAATTATCATTATTTTTCAAGCATGCTCAAGTAATATTTCATAATATTCTACAAATATAACACCAAGTCATATTATTGTAATTGACCGTATTATAGAACCTATTATATTATATATCATAAATTTTATGCTTTTCATTCACATACTTCATGCTATAAATGGTAAAAAAGCTCTAGTCATAGGATGAAATTTTCATAATATAATTCACCAAGCTCACCATTTATCTATTGATTTTTTTAGGTATTTAACTTCTGTTAATCAAATACCAAACCAGTTACCATATTTAGTAAAAAAACTATCTCAATAATATTTTCATAATACATAACCTATATAATTTCATAAAATAGCTCAAATAGAGGCTATTATCATCAAATATATAAGATTTAAATAACTAATAGCTCAGAAAAATCAACCAACTACTAATAAAATATTTTGTCATGGTATAACTACTCATATAACAGGGAAAGCTTCTATAAGGCTACTACTGAATCATATTACATAGTTCCAATAACCTATTCATTCAACTATTATTTTCATCCATTCTATAAATGCCTCTATCCATTCTTTTTTGAATACTGCTATAAATGCTAATGTTATTGTTAGCAATATTAAAACTATATTTATAGTATTTATTAATATTTTTATAATTTTTTTTAATTTTTGTTTCATTTAATAACTAATTTATATTTTAATTTTTATATATAGTATTTATAATCTTTAAAAATAACTATTTTATATATAAATTTGTATTGACTAATTTTATTATTATTTATAAATAATAATAATTATATCTGTTTTTGTTTTAAATTTGCATTTTATTGATTTTAATTACAATATTTGCAGTTATATTTTTTAAATTTAGTTATGGATTTTTTAAAAAACAGATTTATATATTTTTGAATATCTTGATTTTTATTATTGATATCAATTTTCATGCTTTTATTATGAAAGCTAAACTTGGGTATTGATATGACTTGATGAATTAATATTGAGTACACTTATCAAGAACAAATTGATATAGAAAGTGCTAAGTCTTCACTTTTAGAGACAAAGTCTCAAATAACATACAAATGAAATGAGGTAATAAATAATATAAATTCTTATAAAGTTACTTGAGAAAATACCTTAGTTGTTGTAGCATGATTTGACACTAGTATAGATGATAAAAGTCTTGATAAACTAAAATTAGAGTTTAGAGAAAAAGCTATGTGAATATTACAAGATTATGATCAAAATATTGAAGAATCATTGTATACTAATATTGGTAAAAGTTTTTGAGATTATATAAGAAATACAGCATTTTTGACTTTAGCAATAGCTATAGTAGCAATAACTATATATGTTTCATTTGCATTTTCTTGAGTTATTTCAGGTATCAGTGTTTTTTCATTTTCTATAATAACATTGGCTACATTATTTCATGATGTAGTAATATCAACTTGATTATATGTTTTTAGTTGAATATTTTTTAAACAATTTCAAATAGATACATTTTTTGTTACAGCTCTTCTTACAATATTAGGTTATTCTATTAACGATACCATAGTTATTTTTGATAGAATAAGATCAAATCTAAAAATGTATGGTGGTAAAAAATGAAAGGAATGAAAAGATTTATATGAGATAATAAATTTATCGGTATGACAAAGTATTAAAAGAAGTATATATACTAGTCTTACTCTTGTATTTGTACTTTTAACTATTTTCTTATTTGGTCCTGAAGGTGTTAGTTGATTTATTCTTGCTATGATTTTTGGTACAATAATAGGTACTTATAGCTCGATATTTATAGCAGCACCAATACTATATCAAGTTAATAAAAATAAAAATCTAAAAGTTTATAAAAAACAAGTTGTTAATCCAGATGACAAAATAGTTGTTTAATTTTTAAAGACAAATTTTTATTAATTTGTCTTTATTTTATATATATTTATATAATCCTAGTATGTTAAATCACTTATGAATAATAATGGATGGTAATCGTAGATGGGCAAAATCAAAAATGTTACCAAATGTTGCATGACATAAGTCATGAGCAGATAATGTAAAAAAAATAACAAAATTAGCAGAAAAAAAATGAATAAATTATCTTACATTATGGGCACTTTCAACAGATAACTTATGGAAAAGGTGAGATGATGAAATTAATTGAATAATAAAGCTAATAAATAATATAGAGTCTTTTTTGTGAGAAATGCTAGAAAAAAACTTGAGGTTTGAAACTATATGAGATTTGACTAAATTACCAGAAGAGTCACAAAAAGCAATTGAGAAAGTAAAAAATAAAACAAAAAATAATAAATGAATAATACTTACTATAGCTTTAGTTTATTGATGACAAGATGAAATAGTTAGAGCAACAAAAAAAATAATAAACAAATGAATTGACCCCTCAGTTTTAACAAAAAATGAATTTAAAAAATATTTGGATACAAGTTTTTTACCAAGTCCAGATGTTATAGTTAGAACTTGATGAGATATTAGACATAGTGGTTTTATGCTTTTTGATAGTGAGTACTCAGAATATTATTTTACTGAAAAAAAATGGCCTGAGTTTGATGAAAATGAACTTGATAATGTAATAGATTTTTTTGCTAATTCAAAAAGAAATTTCTGAAAATAATATATTATTTACTTACTAAAAAAATTATGATCCCTTCTTGGTATGATAAGTATAAAAAATTTATTGATTTAAGTATAGAAAATTACTTAAGTGACTATTTATCAGGTGATAATAATTTATGATTTGATGAGTTTAAAGAAGCTGTTTTATATTCTAGTACATGAGGTAAAAGAATAAGAGCTATATTGGCAATAGAATTTTATCTAATTTTTAGTTGAAAGAGTTTTGATGATTTAAGTTTTGATGATGATATTATCAAGTATGCAATAGCTATAGAATTACTTCATAGTTATTCTTTGGTCCATGATGATTTACCATGTATGGATAATGACACTTTTAGGAGATGAAATTTAACAACATGGAAAAAATATAATGAAACCATTGCTACACTTGTATGAGATATGCTTAATACATTGTCTATGGAAATAGTATCTAACTTGTGAAATAAGAAACTTTCTAGTTATTTTTCTAATTCTGTTTGATATAACTGAATGCTTTGATGACAGGTATTAGATATATATTATGAGAAATATCCTTGAAAACTTACTTTAGAATATTTAAATCAAATACATAACCAAAAAACTTGAGCATTGATTGACTCAAGTATTGTTGGATGAATTTATTTAGCACAAGAGTACTTTGATTCAAGAGATGATTGACTCAAAAAGAATCTAGATATTTTCCTAGATGATTATAATGACTTTTGATATAATGTTTGATTAGCTTTTCAAATAAAAGATGATTTGTTAGATGTCGAATGAACAAAATTAGAAACATGAAAAAGTGTTTGAGATAACGAAAAAAAATGATATGTATATTTTTTGTGATTGGATAAGACAAAAGATGAATTAAATATTATAATTGATAAACTTTATAAAAAATCTGAGCTTTTGAATTCAGAAAAAATAGATTTTTTAATTAAATATATTGCAATAAGAAAAAAATAGAGAAATATTTCTCTATTTTTTATTTAATAATTTTATCTATTAATCAATATTTTAAGGCATCTTCAGCAGACATAAAGTTGTCTCTATCACAATCTTTTTCAATTTGTTTGATGTCTTGTCATGTATGTTTAGCTAATATTTTATATAAAATATGTCATGTTTTTATTATATGTTCTGCAGCTAGTCTTATTTCTGTTGCTTGTCATTCTGCTCATCAAAGAGGTTGATGTATCATTATTTCACTATGAGGTAAGGCAAATCTTTTACCTTTTTCTCATCATGCTAATATTATAGATCCCATACTAGCCGATAATCATACACTAACTGTATGTACAGGACATTTTACATATTGCATAGTATCGTATATTGCTAATCATGCAGTAACATGACCTCCAGGGGAGTTAACATACATTGTTATAGGTGCTTTTGGATCTTGTTTTTCTAAAAATAATAGTTGAGCTATTACTGTATTGGCTACTGTACTATCAATTCATTCTCATAAGAATATGACTCTATCTTCAAGTAATCTTGAATATATATCATATGCTCTTTCTCAACTAGGTGATTTATCTATTACTGTAGGTATTAGAGTGTTTTGTATTCAAGTAATATCTTTTCTTGGCATATTAAATAAAACTTTAATAATTAAATTATATATAAATTATAACAAAAATATCAAAAAACACCTATTTAATTTAGTTTTTTTTATTTACATAATAATAAAATATTTTTTAATTAACTTTTTAACAAAAATAATATTTTAATCTTTACAAAGATAAAAAACTATTTAATATATAAGCATTAAATAACTAATTATTAATAATAAGATGAACGTAGTAACTAGATTTGCACCGAGTCCGACTTGATATTTACATATTTGAAGTCTTAGAACAGTACTTTATAATTATTTATATGCAAAGAAAAATAACTGAAAATTTTTACTTCGTATAGAAGATACTGATAGAACTAGATTAGTAGAGGGGAGTGTAGAAAATATGTTATGAGTATTAGCTTCTATATGACTTATACCAGATGAATGACCTAATAACCCATGAGATAAATGACCTTATTTTCAATCAGAAAGATTAGATATTTATAAAAAATATGTTGATAAATTGATAGAAGAAGATAAAGCGTATTATTGTTTTTGTACAAGCCAAAGATTAGATAATCTTAGATCAGAGCAAAAAGAATTATGACTACCTACAAAATATGATAAAAAATGTAGATATTTAACTAAAGAAGAGATTCAATCTAATCTAGATAATAATATACCTTATACAGTTAGATTAAAAGTTCCTGAAAATAGAGATGTTGTTTTTGAAGATGTTATAAAATGAAAAGTAAAAGTTAATACAAAAGATATTGATGAACAAGTATTATTAAAATCTGATGGATTTCCTACTTATCACCTTGCTAATATAGTAGATGACCATTTGATGTGAGTTACTCATGTTATTAGATGAGATGAATGGACGCCTTCTGCTCCAAAACACGTGTTATTATATGAATCATTTTGATGGGAGCCTCCAGTATTTGCTCATATCCCTCTTTTACTATGAAATGATAAAAAGAAACTTAGCAAAAGAACATGAGATGTTGCTGTAGAAAACTATTTAGAAAAATGATATCTTACAGAGTCTCTTATAAATTATATATCTTTATTGTGATGGAATCCTAAAACTACACAGGAATTTTTCTTGATGGATGAGTTGATAGAAAAATTTGAGTTATCAAATGTTCACAAGGCTTGAGCAGTTTTTGATGTAGATAGATTGAATTTTTTTAATTCTCATTATTTAAAAACACTTGACCTAGATTATCTTTATGATAAATTTAAAACTTATTTATCAAGATATGATAGTGATTTTTATGAAAAAATAATTTCTTTTGATGAGTCATATAATAAAAAAATATTTGATGAATTAAAAACTAGAATAAATAACTTCAGTGAATTTAAAGATTATACTTCATTTTTTTATAATACTCCAAATATAGCTGATACTGAATTAATAGTTAATCAAAAAATGAAAATAGATTCATTAGACACAGCTATAAAATGAATAGAATTAGCATTGGATTTATTAAAATCAAAAAATAATGATTTTACATCTGTTAATGAAATAAAAGATGCTTTTGTTAACAAAATAAAAGAAGCTGAAATGAAAAATTGACAAGTGTTATGGCCTGTAAGGTGTGCTCTTAGTTGAGAGAAGTTTTCTCCATGAGCATTAGAGTTAATATTTATATTATGAATAGAAGAATCTATTAAAAGACTAGAGTCTACATTAGATTCAATAAGATAATTTGCTTAAAAAATGTCAATAAAAAACATATAATGTACTTGAAACTATAAAAAAATATATTATAATATTTTTTATAAATATAATATAAAATATATATATGAATTTAGAAGCTTTAAATTGACTAATAAAATCTATTATTTCAAGTTTTAAGTGTTGAAACTGTAAATGAACAGTTTGACCTAAGAATATCAATATCAAAAATATAGAATGAAAGTCAGTTCTACTTGATATAGTATGTCCAACATGTTGAAAATCTTCATTGGTTAAATCTGAAGTTGTTTCAGTAGATGTAAACAAACTTAACTTATCTCAAAAACAACTAGATATGATTAAGAAATCAATAGATTTAAATAATGATAAAAAAATTAATAATAAAACTGATAAAAAAATGACTATAAACGATAACCTTATTGTAGAGCTTAATAATGATTTAAAAAAAGAAAAACTAAGTGTTTCTGATTTATTTTCTAATGAAGAAAAATAGTTTGATTTCATAAAAAAATAAAGTATATTATAACAAATTATAATATACTTTATTTTTTACTTTATGATTAAAAAAATACTATGGTTCTTGTTAATATTTGTAGTATTATATATATTAGCAATATTTAAAGCACCAGTATTAGCTGATAGTATAGAAGATTTATTAAAAATAAACTGATTTAATCAAACAGTAAGAGACTTTAAAACTTCATTAGATAATATTTATACAAACCTTCCTTCAAAAGAACAAGTTATTGACACATATAACAAAACTTTAAGTTGAGCTAATGAGCTAAAAGAAAAAGCTTGATCTTGAACTAAACAGTTAAAAGAATCTATTGATAATGTAAGACTTAGTATTAGCTGATCAGTTGATAAGTATGAGTGAATAAAAAATGATATTATAGAAACAAAACAAAAAATGGACCAAACTGTAGATACAATAAAAAGCACAAGTGAAGCAATAGGTGAGTTTTGAGAAAATATAAAAAATACCTCTAGTTGAATTTTAGAAAATAATCCTAATTAATAATGATATTATCAGATACTAAAATAAAAAATAGAATAGACTCATGAGATATAAAAATAAAATCTTTGTGATGATATGATACAATTCAACAAATATGACCTGCAAGTATAGATTTTAGACTTGGAGATACTTTCAAAATATATAGGAAATCAAGACAAACAGTTATTGATTCGAGAGACTGAGTTATTAAGGAACATGTAGAGACAGTTAAACTTAAAGACTGAGATAAGTTTGTTTTACATCCATGAGATTTTGTTTTATGAGTTACTATGGAAAAAATAAGAGTTCCTTATGATTTGGTTGCTAGATGTGAATGAAGAAGTAGTATAGGTAGATTGGGTGTTATTATTCACTCTACAGCTGGTTTTATTGATCCATGATTTGAATGAACAATAACTTTGGAAATGACAAATATAAATGAAATACCAGTTGCCTTATATGTAGGTATGAGAATATGACAGTTTGCTTTTGAAACAATTGATTGAAAAGTAGAAAACACATACGATAAAAGAGTTGGTAGTAAATATATGAACCAAATACTCCCAGAAGAAAGTAGGGTTAATTCAGATTTATACTAAAAGACAATTTTTTGTCTTTTTTGTTTACTATATTTTAAGTTATAAATAATAAAAAGTGAGAAGATATTATGTAAAGACATTTTGATGTGCTATGAATCAAGCTGATAGTGAGAAAATTAATATGATATTATTACAGTCATGATTTATGAAATCAAATAATTGGGAAGATGCAGATTTAGTTATATTTAATACATGTAGTGTTAGACAAAAAGGTGAGGATAGAGTTTTTTGATTTATAGAAGAAATTTTTAAAGAAAACATAAAAAGGGAGTCTCAAAATAAAAAGTTGATAAAGGTTTGAATAACATGATGTATGGTAAGAAAAACTTGATTGGATGATAAATACCTAGATGATTATAAGAGAGATAAAAATAAAAGTAAAAAAATAACACTTATAAATAATAAAAGTGAAATATTTAATAATGATGATAAGTTATTTCCAAGAGCTAAATGAAAAATAGACTTCGTTCTTAGAATCGAAGATACTAAGTTCTTACCTCTTATGCTTTCTCATATATATTGAGAAAATATATGAAATGAAGATAAATTTGATGATTATCTAAAATCAAAGCAATTAAGAGAATCTCCGCATTCAGCTACTATAATAATCCAAACATGATGTGATAATTATTGTACATTTTGTATAGTCCCTTATACTAGGTGAATGGAAAATTCAAGACCTATAAATGAAATAGTAGAAGAAGCAAGAGAGGCTGTTAAATGATGAGCTAAAGAAATAACATTGGTATGACAAAATGTAAATTCATATTGAAAACAATTTGTTGACAAAAAATTCTGGAATAAGGAAAAATCAAAATGGAATGAATGAATGTGAAAATCACCATTTAGGGAACTATTAGAAGAATTAGATAAAATATCTTGATTGGATAGAATAAGATTTACTTCAAGTAATCCTCATGATATGACTCAAGATATACTGGATGCCCATTTTGATTTAGATAAAACATGTAATTATCTTCATTTTGCATTACAATCTTGAAATAATGAAGTCTTAAAGAGGATGAATAGAAAACATAGTTATGAAGATTTTAAAAAACAAGTTGACTATCTTAGATCAAGAGACCCAAATTTTTCTATATCTACTGATATAATAGTAGGTTTTAGTTGAGAAACTGACGATATGTTTAATGATACTGTAAAAGCTTTTGACGAATGTCAGTTTGATTTTACATATAATGCTAGATATAGTGTTAGAAAATGAACAATTGCAGCTAAAATGTTTCCTGACGACATAAGTGATGACATCAAAGCAAAAAGATGGCATATATTAAATGATAAGTTATTTGATTCAGTTACTAATAGAAACTCAAATATGATATGAAATATCGAAGAGGTTTTAGTTTCATGAGAAAAAGATTGAAAAAAGTTTGGTAGGACAAGAAATTTTAAAGAAGTATTTTTTGATTGAAATGATGTAAAAGTATGAGATTTAGTAAATGTAAAAATCGAAGGTTTAGATAGATATGTTTTGAGTTGAACATTAATAAAAGAAGCAAATTAATTAATTTGCTTCTTTTATTTTTAATTTGAATATTTCTCTTCAAACTAGTTGATTATCTCTTTTGTACAACAAGCTTCATACTTTTGTTGTTAAATCATCAAATCATTCTGGAAAAATACTTTCTATAATACAGTGTTTATCTATTATATCGTAAATTTCTTCAAAATATATGTATTTATTATTTAGATCCCAGAAGGGAAAACTTATAACTATATTTCACTTATAATTAATAGATTGTATATTTTCAAAAAAACTTTTATATATATTTAATAAGCTTTGTCTTTGTTTGTTTATTCTTTCAATACTTATGTTTTTTCTTGTCATAACTTCTCATAAGTATCATTCAGTAACTATAGAATCAATTTTCTTATTTTTTAATATTTCTGATTCATTTATAAATTTAGCATTAAGCTTTATTATTTTATAATCATTTAAATCTATATTGTTCTCTTTTGTAAAATCTACTATATTAGACTCACTTAAATTTAGCATTTTTTCATTTAAATCACTTCAATATACATTTTTATTTCACATTAATATAGATTCAATTAAGATAGTTCATAGTCAGACAAAAGGATCATAAATTGTTTTTCATCAAGAAATATTTATCATCATTTGGCATAGCTTTGGAGGTAACATTCATACCTGCATATCTCTACTTTTTGAATAATCTCTTTTACTATAATTATCTATATTCTGTACCCATATTGTATATCAGAAATATTGTCTTTGATCATCTCAAATATAATTAAAGTCAGTTTCTCTATCTACTAGCTTTTCTCATATTATTTGTGCAGAACTTATATTCTTAAAATCTTTATTTATAAATCTTGAAGATATATTTTCATTTTTTAATTGCTTTTTTGTATTTATTAGTATATTTTTAAGATTTTTTTTAGATCAATAAATACTTATTCAATATTTAAATTTTCATTCACTAGATTTTGCTATTTCTAATAAGCTTTGTTTAGTTATTTTTATTATTTTTATTGTTCATCATAATTTATCTGAATTTTTCTTTATGTCTTTTTCATCTAAATTATCTAATATTAAAAAATCTCTACTAAAATAAACAGTTTTACCTTCAGGAAAAACTGTTAATATTTCTGCAGCTGATAATTTATACTCTCTTCCAAGTAAAAATCCTATCATTATAATCAAAGTTTAGTTATTAATTCTTTCTCAACATTTTCTATGCTTTGATCAGCATTTACCCTTATTACTTTTCATTCTTTTTCTTGATCCAAAGCTGTTGGTAATGTATTGTTCATAAATTCATCTATTCTTTTTAGGATAGACTCTTCATTGTCATCTTTTCTTTTTACTAATTCGTTTCAATTATTAGGATTTTTAACTGTTCAATTAGGAAAAGTTTCTCATGTTTTTGGGTCATACATTCTACCTAGTAATCTATCTATAGCCTTTTCTTTAGGTAGTTCGAATAAAACAACTTTGTAGTCATTAGTAATATTATCTAGTGATTTTCTATTTCATTCATTTCTAACAAATCAATCTAGTATTAATTTATCATTTGTTTGTTTAGATATAACTTCTTCCATTATTTCACCAACTATTTCAGGTGTTACCAATGCTCAAGATTCTATTACAGATTTTACTTTTTTTCATAACTCACTTCATGACTCTGCTATTTTTCTAAGCTCCTGTCACATTTCTAATAGTGTATATCAATGATTTTCAACAAGTTTTCTTGCTTGAGTTCATTTTCAACATCATTGTATTCATGTAAATACTAACTTCATAAATTATTATTTTTTTATTTTCTAATTATTATTATAAATAATATGAGAGTAATAAGCCGGATTCTGTATCTAGGTATCAATCTATCTAGGTCTAAAATCACTAATAGACTCAAGCTGAGTATGCTTTTTTGAGGCAATAGAGAGATTATCCTCTAAAAGCACCATTCCCATTGCATCACGTACAGTTTACCACACTCTAATTTAAGAGCCTCATTTATAGCAATAATTTTTCACACAAGGTTATCCAAGTAGTAAAAAAATATTACACTAAATGACTTTTCACCTTTTGAATATAAAAAAATATATTCTAGTATAGTCTCTGCGGCACTAGTGGTATTCCAATTTTATTTTTTATATATTGAAACCGAAGTTGTTATCTTCTACGCTTCTCTCATGATGTCCAGACTTTCCTCTTAATTAAAATTAATTAAGTAGATACCTTCCCTCATATTATTTCGTGGATTATTATATAATTTTTTTTAAAAAAAACAACTAAAATTATTAATATTTAAGTATATAATATATTTTTTTCTGTTTTTTGTTAAAAACTCATTTTGACTACCTAAACAAAAGAAAAAAAGGTATTGTTTACATTTTTTAAACATAAAAACCTGTCAAGGAAAAATATACTTTTGACTATAGGGGCAAATTGTATAAAATAAGCTTAACAAATTGAGAGACCTGACAAATCTAAAATTTTATTTATAGATAAGTTAACAATTAGGGAAAATGCAAAAAAATTATAAATTACAAAACATTGTATCTAATATTATTGAAAGAGTTAAAAAACAAGATTTCTTAGTTTATTTTAGAAAAATATCAATTATAGAAATAAGTGATGAAAAAATAGTTTTTGGTGTTGTTTCATGATTTATGAAAGACAATTTAGAAGCAAAATTTTATGACCAAGTTTTTGAATCATCACAAATAGAAAACCCTAACATTAAAAAAATTGAATTTAAAGTGGATTCTGATATTGATAACCCATCTAATGCTAATGTAATAGACTGTGCTGGTTACTTTAAAGAATCAACTAGATCAAAAAAATCTAAATCACAATCAAGTGGTGAAGAAACAAACTTATCTAGAGCTAAACAAAAAAGTGTAAATGATAGATATACATTAAAAAACTTTGTTGTAGGTTCTGATAGTCAATTAGCATATTCAGCATGTGATGCTGTATGTAGAAATCCTTGAAAGTCTTATAATCCATTATATATATATTGAGATGTATGACTATGAAAAACTCATTTACTTCAAGGTGCTGGTAATGAAATAATAAAAAAATTTAGAGATAAAAAAGTAGTTTATACAACAGCTGATAAGTTTATAACTGAGTATGTTACTGCTGTTAAAAAAAGAAGCATAGAAAGGCTTAGAGAAAAATTTAGAGATATTGATGTTTTGATAATTGATGATGTACAATTTTTATCTAAAAAAGAACAAACTCAAAATGAGTTATATAATATTTTCAATTTGTTATATGAACAAAATAAGCAAATTGTAATATCTTGAGATAGAGCACCAAAAGAATTGGAAGAGCTTGAACCAAGACTTAGATCTAGATTTGAATGGGGTATTACTGTTGATATAGGTAGACCTGATTATGAAACAAGACTTGCTATACTTCAAGAAAAAGCAAGAGAAAAAGAATTTATGATTCCTCAAGATGTTGCTGAATTTATTGCTGCAAATGTTACAGAAAATGTAAGAGAATTAGAGTGAGTTTTGAATCAAATGATAGCTGAATATGAGCTTACTTGAATAACTCCTAGCTTAACTAAAATTGCTGAAAAACTTAAAAAACTTAGTTTTACAAAAGATTTACTTTGAACTGGAGCAAAAAATAATATTGAAAAAACAACTATAAAATCATATGAAGATATTATTAACAAAGTAAGTAGTCATTTTGGTATCGAAACTGAAGGTATACTATGACAAAATAGAAAAAAAGAATTTATGATACCTAGACAAGTAAGTATGTATCTATTAAAAACAAAAATGAATTATACTTATGAAAGAATAGGTAATATATTCTGATGAAGAAATCATGCCGCTGTATTATATAGCTGTAATAAATTAGAAAAATTAATAAAAAAAGATCAAACATTATTGCATGAAGTAAATGTAATTAGAGATAGTATGGGTATATAAAAAGGGACTATTTATTAGTCTCTTTTTTCTTGATATATAGTTAAAAATATGTATATTTAACTTAAATAAATAAATAATTTTTTTTCATGAATAAATTCAATGATATTAGATTAGATTTAGATGAAGATATTGATATCAAATCTAGCTATAATTTAAAAAAAATCGACAGCTGAAAAATATCATGAAAATCTCTTAATGATATTTCCAAGATTAGTAATAATTCAACTTTAAATATAAAAAAGAAAAATCAAATTTTTATAAATAAAAAATCAACAGATAACTTTGATAGCTTTTATTCATGAAATAATAGTAGTTTAAATATAAAAGACCCCAAAAAAGATTATAAATATTTTATAAATAAAATAAGATTATTTTTTAAAAAGTATTATTTACTTTTAAAATTGAGAAAGAAAAAAAATAAATTTTTAAAAAAGAAACAAAAAAAAGTTTTATTATTCTTGTTTTTTATATTTGTTATATTTTTTGCTAATAAACTATTAGTAGAAAATTTAATTTCTTATTGATACTCTAAAATTATCAAAATATATGAGGGGGGTTCAATTGATCAGATATCATTAAATTGATCAAAATCAAACATATCATTGAAAGTTGCTAATATTTTACTTCAGCCTTTTTCTGTTATTCCTAATGATAATATAAATAATGCATTATATGTAATAAAATGATGAGAAAGATTATCATCTATGATTGTTGATTCTACTAAGTTGTATTATTCATTTGAAGAACTAAAAAATAAAAAATCTATTAATGAAATAAATATAGTTGATTTCCTAAAATGAATAAAACACGATTTTATAAGTATGAATAATAAAATTTATTCAGCATTATTTTATTATTCATTTGTTTGAGATTTATGAGATGATAATCTTAATAATAAGCTAGCATTAGGAGAAAGTATGTTATTTGATTTTTATAATAAAACTTCAATTGTACAAAAAAATTACGATACTCTTTTATCTATTTTTTGAAACAATACAACTAGGAGATATTTGGTAGTATTTCAAAATAATGACGAAATAAGACCAACTGGTTGATTTATGTGAAGTACAGCTACTATAACTATCAAAAATTGAGAAATAATTGATATAGAAAATAGTGATATTTATGCTCATGAATGGAATATAAATAAGGTTTATAATGATAAAATAAAAGCTCCTGAGTGATTAAATCAAATAACATGAACATTTTGATTAAGAGATGCTAATTATTTCCCTGAATTCAAACAATCATCTAATACAATAAAATCATTTTTAGATAAGATTGATTATAATATTGACTGAATAATATATATAAACCAAAATGTTATATTAGATTTATTGGAAAATATATGAAATGTTAAATCTGAGGTTTTATGAATGAATATTAACGACAAAAACTTTTCACTTGTTATATCTACTCTTGTAGAGGCAAAAGTTTTTAAGGTATGAACACTATGAACACCAAAACAAATTCTTTTTGATTTTGCTTGAGAACTCTATAAAACTCTAAAAGAAGAATGAAATTATTATGATTATTTTAAAATAGTTTCTAATCATATAAAAAATAGAGATATAGTTTTTTATTCTTTTAGGTCAGAAGAAAATAGTTTATTATGGAAATTGGGAATTAATTGAGATGTAAACTATAAAGATAATTTTGACTTTAATTATCCAGTTTTTACTTCAATATGATGAAATAAAACTGATAGATATATAGACTATAATATAAAAAAAGTAGTACAAAGTATACCAGACTCATGTGACTTTGTATCAACATTAAAAATATCTAAAACACATAATTTTACTGATTTTGATGACTCTAAAGTAAACACATTACTAAATCAATATTGAATAAAAGATAAAACTGATATATTAAATATTCAATGAAGATGAGATAATAAAAGCTACTTGAGAATAATTGTTCCTAAAAACACTGAAGTTTATTTACAGGACTGACAAACTCTTGATAAAAAAAATGAGTATAATATAATTTGACTATATACTTATGTTAGAAAAATGGAGACATGAACTAATGAAATAAGTTATAGACTAAAGAATCCTGACTGTAAAGAATATAATTATAAATATTATAAACAACCTTGAATAAAAAACTATAATATAGAATTTGATGTATTATGAAATTATAATCAATATAAATGAATTAATTCAGATTTTATATATAAAAATTAATATCAAAATAACTACTATTAATATGAAAAAAATAAAAGAACTTTTTGCATTGGACAATCCTCTTAGACTGATGTATCATAAAATAAGAGCTATAATAGCTAATCTTGTTTATGGTTTTCCATCAAGCAATATGACTATAATTTGAGTAACTTGAACAAACTGAAAAACTACTACTTCAAATATAATAGCTAAATGATTACGTGAATCTGGTAAAAAAGTATTTATGTTTACTACTGTAAATATAATAATAGACGATGAAGAATATATAAATGATACAAAAATGACTTCACCAGATGCATTTTTGTTACAAAAATTATTAAAACAAGCAAAAGATAAATGATGTGAAGTAGCTGTCATAGAAACTGCTAGTCACTGAATAAAGATGCATAGAGTTTGGTGAATAGAATATGATATTGCTGTTTTAACAAATATAACACAAGATCATCTAGATTTACATAGAACAATGAAGGACTATGTAAATACTAAATTAAAACTTTTCAAAGACCTTATATCTAATAAAAGAAAACCTGGTGTAAAAAAGACATGAGTTATAAATATAAATTCTCAATATTCGGATTTATTTAAAAATGAAACATATGATTCATTATATCTTTACTGAAAATGAAGTTGATCATCTTTGAGTGCTAATAATATAAGAGTGGAAGAGTGATTAACTAAGTTTGACCTGAGAATGCCTGACGGTAATATTGAAATAAAAACAAAATTAAAATGAATGTTTAATATAGAAAACATATTAGCTTCAATTGGTGTTTTCGTAGCTTTTTGAATACAAAAAGAAAAAATAGCATCTATGATAGAATGAGTTAGTTGAGTTCCATGAAGAATGGAAAATGTAGAAAATAAACTATGAGCCGATATATTTGTTGATTATGCTCATACTACAGATGCTTTGGAGAAAGTACTTACAACTATATCAGAAATAAATTACAATAAAATAATAACTGTTTTTTGAGCAACATGAGATAGAGATAAAACGAAAAGAGCCTCTATGTGAGAGGTTGTTTCTAAATATAGTGATATTGTTATATTAACTCAAGATGATGATTATAGCGAAGATACTCAAAGTATAATAAAAGATGTAATACCATGAGTTAATAGGGTAGAATGAAATGATTTTTATATTATACCTACTAGAAAAGAAGCAATAGAAATGTGATTGAGCTTAGTTAATGAATGAGATGCTTTATTGGTTGCATGAAAATGAGATGAACATATGCTTATAACTAATAGTGGTCCTGTTGATTGGCATGACAAAACAGTTATAGAAGAAATACTTTCAAATGTTGAAGAAAATAGAATTATTTTATAATTAACTAATAATAAAAGTGAGCTTATATTTAAAATATAGACCAAATGATTTTGAAAACCTTATGTGACAAAGTTTTGTAAAAGAAACTTTGCAAAAAGCTATAGCTCAAGATAAAACTGTTTGAGCTTATTTGCTTTGCTGACCTAGATGAACATGAAAAACAACTACAGCTAGACTTATTGCAAAAACAATAAATTGTTTAGATTCAAAAGATTGAAATCCTTGTAATAAATGTGAAATTTGTAAGGAATTTTCACAAGATAAATTGGTAGATATTATTGAAATAGATGCAGCTAGTCATACTTGAGTTGATAATATAAGAGATATAATAGAAAGGGCACAATTTACACCAAATAAAGCAAAATATAAAGTATATATTATTGATGAAGTACATATGCTTTCTAAATGAGCTTTCAATGCCTTATTAAAAATACTTGAAGAACCACCTAGTCATGTAAAATTTATACTTGCGACAACTGAAACAAATAAAGTTCCTGAAACAATAATAAGTCGTTGTCAGAGATATGATTTCAAAAGAATTAGTAATTTAGATATCAAAAAAAGACTTGAATATATCTCACAAAAAGAATGAATAGAAGTTGATGAAAAATCTTATGATTATATAGTTTCAAATTCTGCATGATGATTAAGAAATGCCATAAGTCTTTATGAGCAAATGATTGTTGATTGAAAAATTAATTATGAATATATTATTGAAAAATTATGAATAATTGATCAAGAACAATTAGATAACATATTATATAAATTGTTAAACAATAACTCTGAGTCACTAGATGATATTGATTATCTAATAAACAGTTGAAAAAATTTAAAACTTTTTATAAAAGATTTAATATTTTATACAAAAGATATTATTTTTGATAATATACAAAAATGAAATGAAACAAAAAAACATTTATTTATATTAGATACTCTAAATAAATCATATTCGGAATCAAAAAATTCATTAGATGAAAATACAACACTTATGATAGGTTTGTATAAGATATTATCTTGATATACTGATTGAGAAGTGAAATTGAATAATAATATTGACAACAATATACCTAATAAAGCTATAGAAAGTACTAATATAAAACAAGTTGATAATAAAGTGATAAATGATGATATTTCAGATAATAGTATAGATAATAATAACTGAGATATAGATGTAGATGATATTGACGATATTTTTTGATCTAATGAAAATGAAGCTAGTGCTAATAATATAGATGATAACTTAAATAATTCAAAAATCGACTTTAATACTGATGTTTTTATAAATAATTTAAAGTTAAAATGAGCTAAATGAGCTTTAACTATGGCACTTAGGTGATCAAGTATTCAATTAAATGATAAAGTCTTAAATATAAAACCAAATAACTCATTTACAAAAAAAACTTTAGAAAATGTTGATTCTCTAGCTTTGATGAAATCAATATTAAGTGATATGCTAGATAATTCAATAGATATAAAAATTTTATAAAACTTTTAAACTAATATGTACCTACTTATAATACCATTTACGAAAAAGACATTTGATAGTATCTGATATACATATACTGTAGAAAAAAGTTTGGAATCTAATATAAAAAAAGGTTCAATAGTTGAGTTTTTTTTGAAAGATGAATTAACTTATTGAGTTGTTTATGATTTTTGTGATAGTATTAATTTTGATAAATCAAAATTAAAGGAAATAGTTTGAATTAAAAATGATGAACAATTTATTGATTGATACAGGCTGTATCTTTTAAAGTATATAAGTGAAGAATACTTTACCCCTATACATAATTCTTTGTCATTATTTTTACCTAGTGATACCAAGAAGAAAATTATAAATGATAAATATAAAACAAAAACTTATTGATTGAGTTATAATAAAAATTTTGTTATTGATCTAAATAGCAATCAATATGAAGCATATTCTAAAATAAAAGCCAATAAAAAAAATCTACTTTTTTGAGTTACATGAAGTTGAAAAACACATATTTATATAAAACTCATACAGGATCAATTAGAAAATAATAAACAGTCATTGTTAATGATACCAGAAATAATCCTTACAACTCAGATTTCTCAAAACATAAAATACTATTTTTGAAATGATGTATTAATAATAAATTCAACTATTACTGATGCAACAAAAACAAAATATTTTCAGCAAATAAAAAATTGAGAAGCAAAAGTTGTACTGTGAACTAGATCAAGTCTTTTTTATCCATTTAAAGATTTATGACTAATTATTATTGATGAGGAACATGATAATAGTTATGTGTCAGACCAATCACCTAGATATAACTCCATAGATATTGCTAATAAAATAACTGACCTTAATTGAAATAAACTTGTTTTATGAACTTGAACTCCAAGTATTAAAACAATGTACAATGCAATCAATTGAAAATATAACCTAGTTAATTTATTTGAAAAATATAAAAAACTGACTAATTAAAAGTCAGTTTTTTATATTTCGTAAAAATCATTTTTTACATTATCATCAAAATATTGTTTTTGTTTTATGAATCAAGCTATTGAAACAGATATAGATGATATTGCTTTTTTATGTCATTCTGTAAAATCTTCTTCTCAATATCAAATAAGCATATATCATATTATTTGATTTTTATTTACAAGCTCCTGTATATAACTATTTTCATTGTCATCTATTTTATTTTCAATTAATACTTCTTTTGTTAATCAATTAGATTTTATATTTATTATTTTATCATTTAATTTTCACTGTTTTCTTGTGTCATATTTTAGAGTGAGATAATTATCTAAAACAGGGTGTTTTTCAAAATATAATATATATTTTGAATTTACTGTTTTTGCTAAATCATCAAATATATTGATAAGATTTTTATTATTAAATTCAGTAATTTCCGAAATATTTTTATTTATTTTATAACTAGTTGTTATTAAAAAGTTTGATTCTAAAAGTCTTTTATTTGATATATATATTATTGATGATAATAAATCAACTCATGATTTAGTATGTTTTAATAAAAAGTTTTCAAAATCGTTTTGAGCTTCTATTTTTAATAGTATTGTTTCCATACTTGTTGAAACCTTTACTTGTTTTGGTCATGAGTTACTAAGTGATCATTCTCAAAATATTTCTCACTCTCATAACTTTGCTAATACTTTTGTTTCATTTTTTTCACTTGTAGTATATTTTTCTATTACAAGCTCTCATTTTTTTATAATATAAAGGTTATTATCAACCTCTCATTCATCAAATAATAACTTATTTCCTTGCATTTTTATTATTTGAAAAAATCATGATTTTTCTAAAAAATCTATATTTACCATATTTTATTTGTTATTAATCTATCATCATTGATATTCATTCTTTATCTCTTACATAACTCATAAGAGTATCTTTTGATATTATTTTTTTTGCATACAGAGCAAGTAAATATTTATCCATTAATATCATTCATTCGTTTTTTGAAACTTCTATTACTGAATAAATTTGGTTTGTTTTACCTGTTATTATCAAGTTTTTTGTAGCATCATTATTTATAAGTATTTCTCTAACAGCTATTCTTCATTCTTTGTCATCTCTTGATATTAATTTTTGACTTATTATTCATGCAAGACTTTGACTCAATTGCATTCTTATTTGAGACTGTTGTGCTCATGGAAATATATCAACTATTCTATCAATTGTTTGTACTGAGTCATTTGTATGAAGAGTTGATAATACTAAATGCCCAGTTTCAGCAAGTGTTATAGCTGCTTTAATCGTTTCAGGATCTCTCATTTCTCAAATCATTATAACATCAGGATCCTCTCTAAGGCTAGCTCTTATTGCATTTCAAAATCAATTAGTATGACTTCATATTTCTCTTTGATTTATAAGCGATTTATTTGAGTTAAATGCAAATTCTATAGGATCTTCTATTGTAATAATATGCTTATTCATATTATTATTTATATAATTAATCATAGAGGCAAGATTAGTTGATTTACCAGAACCAGTAGGTCATGTAACAAGTATTAATCATTTATTTTTTGAACATAATTCTTTTATATTATTTCATAATCATAATGATTCCATTTCCGGTATATTGTTTGGTATAATTCTAAAAGCTATTGAATATCAATTAGAATCCATATAACAGTTTATCCTATATCTTTCTCAGCTAGATATCATATGAGATGTATCTAATTCTTTTGTATTTACAAAATTTTTGTATCACTCTTCTCAAACCAAAACTATTATTATATTTTTTATTGTTTCTTTGTCTAATATTCAAATTGTTGTATCTCATATACTCTTTAACTTTTCTATTTTTCAGCTTTTATTTCTTACTCTTACATTTTGATTTGTAACTATATGAACATCCGGATAATTATTTTTAGATGCTTCGTTTAAAATTAATTCTAATAATTCGTTTGTAGGCATTTATATATATTATATAATAATTAATATAATATTATCATAAAATAATAAATTAAACAAATAAAAAAGAGAGCTTTTAACTCTCTTTTATAAGACTAACAACTGTTTCAATATGGTGTGTATGTGGAAACATATCCATAGCCTGCACTTTTTCTATTTTATAATTACTATTTTGTAGTATATATTCTAGGTCTCTTGCTAGGGTAGAAGGGTTACAACTTACATATATTATTTGATTGGTGTTAAATTTCAATATATTAGGTAGAGCATCTGGATGCATTCATGCTCTTGGTGGATCTATTATAAGTAAGTCTGCTTTTTTTCAATTATCTAAATATTCAGACAAAAAATCTTCTACCTTTGCATTATAAAAATCTATATTTTTCAAGTTGTTATATTTTGCATTCTTTTCTCAGTCTTTACTTGCAGATGTAACCATTTCAACACTAGTAACACTTTTTGCTCAATTTTTAGCAAAAATCATACCTATAGTACCTGTTCATCAATACAAATCTAAAACTATTTGATTGCTTAGTTCTTGTTTTTTTGCAAAATCAATTACCATTGAATACAATTTTTCAGCTCAACTACTATTTGTTTGAAAAAATGATGTAGGTGATATTTCAAATTTTAATCAATGTATAACCTCAGTTATAGTATCTTTTCAATATATTAACTCTAATTCTCATATTGCTATATCTGCCTTATTAGGATTGTGAGAAAAATATACAGACTTGATTACTTCATATTTTTTTGATAAAGAAATAAAAAAATCTTTTATTATCTCTAATTTTTCTTGTTTATTTAGTTTTTTATTTGTTTCAAAATATTGAGGGTTAAATGATAATATGATCATCATTTCATCTCAAAAATGAGTTCTTCTTATAAGTAAATGTCTAAAAAAACCTTCTTGCCTCATTTGATCATAGACTGGTAATCATAGAGTTTTTGAAAACTTTTTTATTTCTCTATATATTTCATTTTGTAATTCATCTATAAGAGGAGCTCATTCATAATCTTGTATTTTTGAAAATTCTCATTGTTTATGAAATCATAAATTAAAATGTTCTCCTATATCATCTTTATGAGAAATATATTTACCAAAACTAAATTCTACCTTATTTCTATATCAGTCTATTATTGGGGATCATTGTATATCTAAAAAATTTATATTATTTTGGTATTTTTCTATATGTTTGAATGCTTCTTTTACTTGTTCTTGTTTTATTTTTAGTTGTTCATTATATGGTATATTTATCCATTTCCATCATCATGACATTCAATATTTATTTTTAGGGTGTTCAACTTCTATAGGAGATTTTTCTATTACATCAACTATTTGTGCTTCTATAAAAGCTTTTTTCTTTTTTATTACTCTTAAATTGGCTACAGTTCATGGTATAGCTCATCAAGTAACAAAAATAACTCTTCAGTCTAAATCAGGATTATCATGTTCAAGTATTGCGAATCATTTTCAACCGAAAACTAGCTTTTCAATTTTTATATTCTTTAAGATATCATTTTTTTTAATTCCTGTTTGTTGCATCTAATTTTGTTTATTTTTTTAAGTTTGCAAAATTATATAAATAATATAAAAATAATCAAATTAAAACAAATACTTGACTTTATTTTATTATTATCTATTGTTCGTTATAACAAATATACAAAATTTGTTTAAAAGGAGAAACTTTATGACTGATTTTATATATGAATACAGATATGTGTTCATTGTATGTTTTTCATTGAGTTCAATTTTTTTTATAATAAGTGATAAATTTAAAATTGATCTCGATTTATTTTTGTCTGTAATAGTAACATCATTAGTGTTGTCATTTGGCACAATATTTATGTATAATTATTTTGAATTTTACATCTATATTGAGTTATTCATGACAATTTCTATACTTGTTATTTATTTCAGAAGCATAAATAAAAAGTCATCAGAACAACAAAAAAGCCCTTATTAAATAAGGGCTTTTTATTTTGTATTAATTAGTATTTATATATAATAATAGCATATATTTATTAAATAAAGTAAATGAGATTATTTATATTTATATCTTTGTTTTTTATTGGTTACTCATATTCTTTTGCCAACATTTATATAGAAAATATAATAGATTGACATAAAGTTAGGGTAATAAAGTATGATATTAATGATAACAAATATAATCTAAAAATATGAGTAAACAAAGATTGAAATTCTACAAGTTTAAGAGAATTAATTGATAAAAATAACTGAATTACTGGTGTAAATTGAGTGTTTTTTTGTCCAAAAAGTTATATTAGTTGCTGATGAATAGACTCTACAAAAAATGAAAGATATTTTGAATGAGTTAATTATTCAAAGACTAGTACAACAGGTGATAGAGCAGTTTTTTGAATAGATACTGATTGACAGCCATTATTTTATAAAACTAATAAGATAAATCCACATAGGGAAGATGATATTTATTATTGATTTTGAAATTTTCCATTAATACTTTATGAATGAAAAAATCTAATACCTAGTTACGATTATTATTGACTATTAGACGAAAAAATGAAAATCAAACTATGAAGGAACTTTGTTTGTACAAATAAACAAAATAGTTCTATTTATTTTTGATTTGTAGATAATATTAGCTTGTATGATATTTCTTGAGTTTTACATGATATCTGATGTTATAATGCTTTAAACCTGGATGCTGGAGGGTCTAGCTCTATGATATATAATTCAAGAGATATAATAGGACCAGGTAGAAAAATTATGGATTGACTAGTTATTGAGAGAAAATGATTAGATACATCAAAACTAATAAAAACTTCAAAGTTAGTAATTAAAAATATAGATAAAAAATTAAAAAATAAAAGTTATGAGGATAAAATTATATTTTTAAATAATTTTTCTAATGAATTAAAGAAAATTAGAACTAATCTGTATGAAAAAAATAGTAGAAATATATATAATTCAAACTGAGAAATAAATTGATACAAAATATATATGAATTCTATCAACAATTTATCAACTATTTATATATTAAATAGATTAGATATACTTATAAAAGAATTAAAAGATCAATACTTTAATCAAAACCTAATAGAAAATAACAATAAAAATTTATTGTTTTAAAAAAGCAAAAAGACTAATCTTTTTGCTTTTTTTGTTATATTATTAAAGTAGAAATTTATTATTGGTTTTAAATAACTTTTTTATAAAATCTTTTTTATATTATCTACAAAAGTAGAAATTTATTATTGGTTTTAAATTTTTAGTATATCTACTCCGCCGACCACTATCTACAAAAGTAGAAATTTATTATTGGTTTTAAATAAGAAAATATTAGATGCTGTATCTGTCTATCTACAAAAGTAGAAATTTATTATTGGTTTTAAATATTCGAATATTGTATCAAATATATCGTATCTACAAAAGTAGAAATTTATTATTGGTTTTAAATATATAGCTATTTGATTGAAAGCATTTATCTACAAAAGTAGAAATTTATTATTGGTTTTAAATTATCAGAACAACCGATATGGCGATTAATCTACAAAAGTAGAAATTTATTATTGGTTTTAAATAAATATCTTCTTTGTGTGCTAAGGATTATCTACAAAAGTAGAAATTTATTATTGGTTTTAAATTATAAAAATATTTAGCAATGCTATTAAATCTACAAAAGTAGAAATTTATTATTGGTTTTAAATTTCTAAATCCTCAAATGTATCGACTATATCTACAAAAGTAGAAATTTATTATTGGTTTTAAATCTTTTAATATTCAAGTTATATTTGATTATAATCTACAAAAGTAGAAATTTATTATTGGTTTTAAATGATGATATGATAGTCAATTAGCTTGATATCTACAAAAGTAGAAATTTATTATTGGTTTTAAATCCTTTATAATATGACTAACTTATACAAATCTACAAAAGTAGAAATTTATTATTGGTTTTAAATACACGGTTATTATATGTATAAGCTCATATCTACAAAAGTAGAAATTTATTATTGGTTTTAAATCAAGAATGAGTTACATTACAAAGAGATAATCTACAAAAGTAGAAATTTATTATTGGTTTTAAATAATGATACACTAGAAGTTATTAACTCATCTACAAAAGTAGAAATTTATTATTGGTTTTAAATCAATTTTAATTTATAATTTACCTCTAATCTACAAAAGTAGAAATTTATTATTGGTTTTAAATTGAGAATATTTTGAAACTTATTCATTTATCTACAAAAGTAGAAATTTATTATTGGTTTTAAATAGCATTTTTTCCTTGTAATAGCCAATAAGATACAAATAATTTATTTTTCAAAATTACGACTTTTGGCTATAAAAGGATGCTTTAAAAAAATTAAGACCAAGGTTTACATATTTTAAAACAAACAACATAACTTCCACTTTTAATAAAACTTTTATTAAAAGTTCAGATTATTTTAAAGTACACTTTTAATAATCTTATTAATATTTATTTTTTATGCAAATATTTTATAAAAACAAAATATCTTCTTCTTCAAGTGCAGGTTGTCAATATCTTAATACTTTTTGATTTACAGCATCTGAAACTGGAATAATTATTATACTATCTGCTCAAGTAAATTTTGGTTTAAAATTTAATTCTATTTCTGATAATAAAAGATTTAAAATTCTTTTACTATTTTTTATTTCAAAAACACTGTATTGTAATCTTCTACCATATTTTTTTAATAATCTTGAAAATTTTGCTCTAACTTCATCTGAATGTATATCATAAGTGACTATTAACATAATTATTTTTTAATACTAAAATTAGGAAAACTATAATCTCATTTCATAAAAAATTTATAATATTCTTTTATAAATATATACATATCGTTTTTATTATTAATAATTTCTTTAAAAAATATTTTATTATACTTTTTAGATTTTTTCCAAGGCAAAATATATTGTCAATTACTAAAATAAAAATCATTTTCATTAATTTGTCATAAATTATATCATTTTAAAATAGCTCTATCTATTATACATCTAAATGGTTCCATTAAATCTAATGCTAAAGATTTTCTTTGATACCAAGTACGATGATAAACTCCGTAGTAATTATCAAATCAATAAATCCTTAACAAAGCCTCAATAAAATGAAATAAATATGTGTATCCAATATCCATTAATAAATTTTTTATATCAACTTTAGTTCTAGGTGCTCTTTTATACCATCCAATAGAATCAAAATAATTTGTAAAAAATAGTTTTGATACATTACCTTCATATCAAAGCAATTTTTCATAGTTCTCAACGGAATCAATTTTATTTATTAATGATTGTATTTTTGTTATATCTCATTTTAATATTAAATCTTTATTTCTTATTAATTTTAATAATTCAAGTTGATTTTGTGTTTTTAATTTTATAATATTTTTTGCAATATCTAGCATTTCTTCTTCAGTTTTCTCATACTGTTTCTTTCTAAGAACAAAATTACCTTGAGTTTCATTTCATATAACAAGATAAGGTAAAAAATTTTTTTTCAATAAAACTAATGTTATACCATATTCTTGAAATTTTCTTATTAAAGTACTGGTAATAGTAGTTTCTCAAATTAAAAAAATACAAAAAATCTTATAAAGGCTGATTTTATTCTTTATAATATCATTTTCTTTTATAACTAAATTTTCATTTTCAAAATTAATATTTTTTGTATAAAAACTTTCTATAAAAATAATTTGTTTTTGTTCAAAATCTGGAAAAGATAACATAATTTATTAATTATCAAGTATAAGAATCACATAATTCTCTATAAATACATTTTCTACATTTTTTTATATTTTGTTTCCAATTTTTTTGAAATAAATTGAAATTATTATATTCTTTTAATAATTGATAAAAATTAAAGAATTCTTTTGTAGATGGTTTATATATCTTATATTTTTTATTATCTTTCAAACTATGTATCCACAAATTTGAAACATGATATCCTAATTCTTCAAGACAATACATTTGTCACCAAAGTTGGTATTTATATCATAAATATATTATAGGATTACTATTCTTATCTAATTTTATTTTATTTTTTCTTTCTATTAAATTTCACTTAGTAATATCAAAAATATCAATTTTTCATAAAATTCAATAAAATTCACTATAAACATCTAATGATTGTATAATATTTTTTTTACTAGAATATCTTTTATTATCTATTGATTCATGAGCTATTTTTCATTCCTTTTGTGCTTTTTCATGATATAAATTAGGATTATAGTTGTCATATAATTTATGATAATAAATAGATTTTGGGCAAAAAATAAAATCATTTAGAGTAGATAGCTTTATATATGAATGCATAAAACTTTTATTATTATTAATATAATTAAATAATAACGTAAATAATAAAATAAATCAAAAAAATAAAGTGTATATACACTTTATTTTTTAAGTAATACTACTTTGAGTGAAATTATTCCATTCAAAATCACTTATATATAAATCAGGTTTTTCTAATTTTTTATTAATTCTATCTAATGTAATAATTCATTTTCTAGCAATATTATATGCTCAATTAGCATCCGCATTATATTCAAAATCTTGAAATCAATCAATACTATGAAAATTACAACTTGGACAAATTAAATAATCAATATTATTTTTACTATCTGAATTTCTCAATTGTAAAACAAGATTAAAATAATAAACTAGGGATTTATAAAATTTTAAATCTTTATCTAAAATTTGATTATTAATATTATTATTTATATCAATTTCATAAAATAAATCTTTTAATTTTTCATTAATATCTATTTCTTCAACTAACATTTTTTTAGAATTGTATTTAAATCTTGAAAATTTTGAATTTAATTTAAAATTAGTCTTATTTAATTTTTCTTTTGATTTCTTATTTTGAATTATTTTATATTGAAAAATAAAATTTTCTCAATCAAAAATAATTTTAATATCTTCAAACTCTTTTTTTAATTTTTGTAATGTTGACGAATTAGAGATATATTTATTTTTTCTAAATCAGCAACAAGGGCAAGTAGTTGATGTATAATTTGCTCTTGTATAAAATATAATTCAAGATTGTTTATAATTTGCAATATCTTGATAGTCGTTAACTTTGGGAACTAATTGATATGCTTTAAAATATCATCCTAGTTTATTATTTTCTATGTTTTTTAAAGTTAAATAATTAAGTTTTTTTGCTAAGGCAAGTTCTAGTTTTTGATAAACTTGTTTTTCTATTTTTTGTCTTCATCTTTTAAATCATCAGTTTAAATCTTCAAAAACAATAATAGCATTATATTTTAAAACAAGTTCACATAATTTATTTACTACTTGAGAGATATATCAATTTTTTAATTCTTTTATATTTTCAATATTTCCCCAAGAAACTCTTGCTTGTTTTCTAGAATCTTCAATTTTTTCTAATTTTTCTAAATAATTTATTCAATTAACTATGTTTAATGTATTTGTTTCTAAAATTTCACCACTTTTATTTATAACAGAATAATAAGCAAGATGCTTTTCTCATCTATCAATTCAAATAATATTTATATCTTGATTTTTATTTAAATACTTATTTACAAAATCATTAAATTTATATTTATCTCATTTATTTGCATTTAAAGTTATTGAAATATGAAACATAATTTTATCATTTGAATATCTTTTATGATCAATGATTTCATTTCAATAATTATCAAATTTTGTTTTTAAGTCTTTAGTTTTAGTTTTATCTCTGAAAAATATTTCTGCTCAACCTGATAATTTATAAACTAAATTTTCTAAATTTTTTTCATCAAATAATAATTTAAAATATTTTGTATGAATATTTTCTTTACTTCAAGTTTTTTTTCATTCTGCAAAATCTTTATTATAAATTTGGAATAAATATATTTCTCAAGATTTTGTTTTTTGATTTATAAAATCCTTAGAAATTTTCAAGAATTCAAGTTTATACATTTTTTCTTCAATTTCTTTGTACAGTGTAGATAAATCCGTATATTTTCTTGAATTTATTTCTTCTAAATCAAATTTATCAGAATACAATTTATAAACTCAATTTTGATAATATTTTATAAGTTTATTTAATTTTTTTTGTTCAAATAGTTCTCATTTATTTTTGTTTTTTTGAAAAATATCAAATTCTTTTTTTATTTCTCTTATTTCTTCACAATATCAATATTCATAATATTTTGATAAATATTTTTCTAATTCAACTCATTTTAGAGAATCTAACTTTTTTTGAAGTGGAAACAATAATCTTGGTAATTGTCTATAAACATTGTTTAATTGCTTATAATTCATTTTTTCATAAAAATCTCACGAATCATATTTATAATTTTCAAAAACTTTATTATTTTTAAGTACAGCCAAATAATATTTATTTTCATCTTTTATAATAACTCATAGTCTCTCTTTTTCTTTATCTCTGTCCCATCAAGTCAAAAATTGAGAATTATCAAAATTTAGTTTAAATTTATCAGTTTTTACTTGTTTTTTTGTTACGTAATTTCTAACTAGATTATATTTTTTCCAAATATCAAAATCAATAAATAAATTATCAAATATATTATAAAACTTTATATCTTTGCTATATTCTTCTAAACTTTTTTTATTTTTTTCAACATTAAAATATTTTACAATACTATAAAATGATTGAATTGAATCAAAAAAGTTTTTAATTATTTGAATATTTTCTTCATTTTTTTCAAATTTATCCAATTCAATATTTTTTATGTTTTTAAAGAACTCATTATAATTATTTATAGTTGATACAATTTCAAACTCAAAAACTTTTAAAAAATTTAAATAATTATTTTGATTTTTATCTATTGTATTATTTGAATAATAAAATTCTTTAAATATATTATTATCTTCAATATTTTCTAAAGCATTTTTAATTTCTAAAAAATTATAAAAATCTTTTTTATTGTTTCATAAATAAATTTTTAAGGTATCCCAATTTTCAAAAAATTTATTTGAAATAGTATTTATTGATACTTTAGAAATATATATATTTTCAATGTTGTAGTTATTATTGTTATTAAAAAAATCTAGTAACAAGTCTTCTAAATTAAAAACTTTTTCTTTTGATTTATTTATTACTGATTCAATTATTTTTATTAATTCATTATCATCTTCAATCTCATTTATAAAATTTTGTTTATCTGTTTTGCTCAAAATTTGTTTATATAATAGCTCGAATTTTGGAAATTTTTTATCTTTTGAATTATTGTGATTTAGAGATTGTTTATATAAATTAATTCTTTCATTAATTCAAGGTATTTTATTTCAGTTTTCTTCACTATATCATCAAATTATTTTATTATAAAAATCAATATCTTTTTGTAGTAAACAATTATTATAAAAATCTAAATTAAAAATATTTTTTTCTTCTTCTGTAAAATTATTTTGACACCAATCTAAATTATTTTTTGAAAAATCGTCAAATTTTATTTTATTATCAATGAATGTTGTAAAATTTTCATCAATAGCTCTTGTCGCGATAGCTCAAGCTATTCAATTATCTGAATAAAAATTTTTTCTTGATTCATTAAAATTTGTAAAATATGTAAAAAATCTATCAAATTTTTTTATTATTTCTTCTTTTTCTGGATTTAAAAATATTAATAAATCTAATACTTCTTTCTCTGTTAAAAATCAAATTCATCATTTTTTGAGAAAACTATATTTGTCTTTCCATAAATTTCATTCTGATTCAAAAAAACTAGTTAATTCTTTTCTCAATTCTTTTGTTTTATTTTCAAATTCTTTAGATATTTTTTTATCTTTTTTAGAATTTTTATAATTTAAATATGCTGAATAAAATTCATCAATTTTTGATAAATTAATATTTTCTAAACTTTTTTCTACAAATAAAATATGTAAATCATCTAATAATTCTTTTATTTGATGATAATTTTTTTCAATTTCTCTATCTTTTTCAATAACTCAATCATTTTCCAAATTATAAAAAGTTTCTCAAACTGGTTTTAATTCAAATCTTAAAGTTTTACTTATTTCATATAATCAAGTAAAACTTTCAAAAACCTTATTTTCCATATAAAAATAATTAATTTAACTAAAATAAACAGGAGAGTTAATATTATAATAATAAAAAAACAAAAAAAGCAAAAAGACTAATCTTTTTGCTTTTTTTGTAACTCAATAAAAATTTCTTTATTTCAGTTTTCTCATTCCATTTTTGATTTTTCTACTTTTAAAATATTCACTCAAGAATCTCTACATTTTTGTAAAAACTGATTTAATTTTTCATCTATTATTTTTTGATTAATTACTACTCATTTTTTATTTACATACCTGCTTCAAACTTCAAATTGTGGCTTAAATAATAATATACAAATAGTTTTATTATTCATGTGATTAATTATACTATCTATAATAAGATTTAAACTTATAAAGCTTACATCACAAGTTATTATATCTATATCATGTTTTAATTTTCATAATTTTCTTATATCAGTGTTTTCTTTTATAATAATTTTATCATTATTTCTAATTTTATCATGAAGTTGATTGCTTCATACATCAACTGCATATATTTTTGATATATTATTTTCTAGCAAGACCTGACAAAAACCTCAAGTACTACTTCATATATCTAGTGCTATTTTATCTTTAAGATCTATTTTGTTATCATTTAAATAATATTTGAGTTTTATTGCACTTCTAGCAACATAATTTGTTTCATCTAGTTTATTTATTTTTATTATATTATCTATATCTATTTCATATCAAGTTTTTGTTATGTTTATATTATCTACAATAACATTTCAAGATTTAATTATTGCTTGTGCTTTATTACGACTTATAGATAGTTTATCTTTTATATATTGATCTAATCTCATTTTTTTATTTTGATAATAAATTTTCAACTGGTAACATAAGTGGTGATGGAAGATTATCTATATCAAACCACTCCCATTTTTCACATTTATCAGGTTCCATATTAATAAGCTCACCTCAAGCATATTCTCATTTCATAAATATAGTTATATAGTGCTTGTTTTCTTTTAAAAATAAATCATTTGTAGTATCTATGTATTCTATATTTTTTATATCTAGATTTGTTTCTTCTTTTGTTTCTCTTATAACACAAGTTTCAAAATTTTCCATAAATTCTAGATGTCATCATGGAGGAGCCCATGTTCATTCTCAATGTACTCATTTTCTAAATCACAATAGTATTTTATCATCTCTTAATATAAAAACTCATACTCAAACTCTAGGTATATTTTTCATATATAATTGATTTAATATTTAATAATTATATTTTAACTATAAGTGAATATTTTTAAAATCTTTTTTAACAATAAAAATTATTTTTGATTGTAAAAACTATATTTTTTTATAAATTATATATATACTTAATATATAAATTAGTAATTTTAACAGATGCAATTAAACCCAAAACAAGAAGAAGCAAAGAATAAAGTAAATTGACCAGTGTTAATAATAGCATGAGCTGGTAGCTGAAAAACAGCAACTCTAACAGCAAGGGTACAATATATGATTTGAGAAAAAAATATTGCTGCTAGTAATATTATGATGGTTACATTTACCAACAAAGCAGCTACTGAAATGAGGGAAAGAGTAGCAAATACCCTTTGAATTGAAACCCCTAGAAGTATATATTCAAAATCTAACTTTCCACTTATCTGAACATTTCACTCAATATGAATATATTTATTAAAAGATGTATTAAATAGATATTCATCAGATGAGTTACAAATATGATTAAAAAAGGATTTTGTTATTTATGATGAGCAAGATAAATTAAGTGTTCTAAAAAATATAATAAAAAATAAGCTTAATCTTGATGAAAAAGAATATCCAGCAAGACAAATAGCATTTTATATAAGTAATGCCAAAAATAGTTTAATTACAGCTAAATGATATGAAAAAGAAATTGATAGTAATATAAAAGAAATAGTATATAAGGCATATATTGAGTACGAAAAAGATCTAATAAGTAATAATGCTATAGATTTTGATGATATATTAATAAAAACATATGCAGCATTAAGGATATCTAAAATACTAGAAGAATACCAAGAAAAATACAAATATATAATGGTAGACGAGTATCAAGATACAAATATGGTTCAATATGAAATAGTAAGATTATTAGCATCAAAATATAGAAATTTAGCAGTTGTATGAGATGATAGTCAGTCTATTTATAGCTGGAGATGAGCAGATATGAGAAATATAATCAATTTTAAAAAAGACTATAATGATGCTTTAATAATTAAACTAGAACAAAATTATAGATCAACAAAGAAAATAATTTCATGAGCAAATTCTGTTATAACAAACAATACTAGTTGAATCAAAAAAGAATTATGGACTGATAATTGTGATGGTGATCATATTAATTATATAGAAGCAGTTGATGATAAAATAGAAGCAAGTGTAATATCAAATATAATAAAAGAAAAATCTTGAAATTATAATGATAATCTTATTTTGTATAGAACAAATGCTCAATCTAGAAAAATAGAAGAATCACTTATGACTTCATGAATACCTTATAGAGTTATTTGATGACAAAAATTTTATGACAGAAAAGAAATTAAAGACTTACTTTCATATCTAAAAGTTATTTTCAATCCAAATGATGTTGTCTCAATGAAAAGGATTATAAATACTCCTACAAGAAAAATATGAGCTAAATCAATTGAAACATTAGATAATTACAAAGAAAACTTTTGATTAACTTATCCTCAAATAATAGAAAATATTGATGAAGTAGAAGAGCTTAATAATTGAGCAAAAAATGCAATAAAACTATTTAATAATTTATTTGAAGACTTAGTTAAATTATCACATAAATTAGTTGTTTCTGATTTGGTTTCTGAGATAGTAAAAAAAACATGATATGAGGAATATATCACCTCTTGACTTAGTCAAGAAGAAAAAGACTCAAAATTAGAAAATATAGATGAACTTATAAATGTAGCAAGTGAATATAATTGAATGGATGCTAGAGAAAGCCTTGCAATTTTTCTTGAAGAAGTAGCCCTTATTACTGATATGGATAAAAAAGATGAAAGAAAAGACTATGTTACACTAATGACAATACATACAAGTAAATGATTAGAAGAAAAAAGAGTATTTCTTACATGATTAGAAGAATGACTTTTTCCAAGTTTTAGAAGCATTAATGATAATCAGGCATTAGAAGAAGAAAGAAGATTAATGTATGTTGCAATGACTAGAGCAAGAGAGGAATTATATATATCAAGAGCAAAAGAAAGATTCCATTTTTGAGAATATGTTAGGAATCCAGAAAGTAGATTCTTAAAAGAAATAGATAAATCTTGTATTCAGGATTATGATATGTCAGACTTTTTAGCTTCAAATAATAATTATTTTTCAAAGAGTTTTTCATGATTTGATTCAAAAATATCAGATTGATGAGGTTTTACTAAGCCAAAAATAAAAGTTGCTAATAATGATGTAACTCAATTTGCTTATTGAGACAAAGTTAATCATCCAAAGTTTGGTAATTGAATAATTACAAATATTTCTTGAGAAATTGCTACTATAAGTTTTAGTGGTAAATGATCAGTAAAAATGAATATAAAAATAGCTCCTGTAAGAAAGCTATAAAAAATCTTTATAATTTAAAAAAATTAGTTATATTATGTTATATAACTAATTTTTTTAATATGGAAAACATAAGTTCAAATAATAAAACAAATCTAGAAATAAAATATAAAGAATATACAAATGATTCAAACAAAGAAACAGTAGTTATATTACATTGATGGTGAGGTAGTAGTAATAGCTGGATAGAGTTTTCAGAAATATTGTCACAAAATTGATATAATGTTATAGTTCCTGACTTGCCATGATTTTGAGAAACAAAACTAAATTATGTATTTGATTTAGATGAATATTCTAAAGTTATAACCAATTTTTTAAGAGAATTAAAAATTGATAATTTTATATTATGGTGACATAGTAATTGATGAGCTATATCTATAAAAATAGCTAATTCAAATATTTTTAATATAAAAAGACTTGTTTTAAACAATAGTGCATGAATTAGAAATGATAAAAAAAGAAGTCTAAAAAGAAAAATATTAAATAATATAATAAGACCTTTTAAGTTTTTATGAAAATCAAAAAAAATAAGAAGCTTTTTTTATAGAGCTATATGAAGCCAGGATTATTTAGAGTCTGAAAAGACTCCATTCTTAAAAGAAACATACAAAAATATGATTTCTTCAGATCTAAAAGATGATATAAAAAAAATAAATTTGAATACATTATTAATATGGTGAGAATTGGATAGTTATACACCATTAAGTGATGCCTATTATATGAGAAATAATATTTGAAAATCAAAACTTGTTGTACTTGACTGAGAAACACATTGAATACATATAAAAAACCCTGTTAGGTTAGTAGATACTTTTATTAATAATATATAAAAAATGCAAGAAAAATATTTTATATTACTTATATTATATACATTACCTTTTATTTATAAATACTGATTTTGACTATATCTTGTACAGTTAAAAGAATATAGAATAGATAGAATAAAAGAGTATTTTTCAACAAAACAATGAAAAAAATCATTATATAATAACTGGTTATTTTTAGAAGTACCTATTTTGATTTTTTCTATAGGATATTTTATAAATCCATTATTTGAATGAGTCTTGATAAATGTAATAATATTATTTTTATTATTACAATCATTATTTGTGTGATATAAATTCGTAAAAAATAGTATAAATTTACCAAAGCCAACCCCAAGATTAATAATAACTATTACAACATCAATTATTGCATTAATTATATATTATCTATTAATAAATAATATATACTTTTTTATAGTATCTAGCTTAATATTACCTTTGTTGTTTATATTTTTATGAATATTTATAAGTTTACCACTTGTAAATTATATAAAAAATAAAAAAATTAATAATGCTATTAAAAAAAGTAAAAAAAAGAAAAAACCTATTAAGGTATGAATAACTTGAAGTTATTGAAAATCTAGTGTAAAAGAATACTTAAGTCAAATACTTGAACATGACTGATTAACATTAGCAACACCAAAAAATATAAATACCGAATTATGAGTATCAGATCTTATAATAAATAAATTAAAAAATAAATATAAATATTTTGTAGCTGAGATGTGAGCATACAAAGTATGAGAAATAGACTTATTAGGAAAAATTGTTAATCATAAATACTGATTTTTGACTGCCATATGAAATCAACATCTAGCACTTTTTTGATGAATCAAAAATACAATAAAGGGTAAATCAGAGATTGCAAACTCTGTTCTTAAAAATAATGGGATATTATATATAAACTGGGACAACAAAGAAATAAAAAAAGCAAAATTTAATAAAAAACTTAACATAGTTAAGTATTGATTAAAGTGAAAAGTTGATGCCAAATCCACAATAACTGATGAAAGTATATGATATACAAAGTTTGTATTTTCATATAAATCAAAAGAGCATAAATATATAACAAACCTTGTATGAAATCATAACATTTTAAATTTAACATGAATATTAGCATTTTGTTATGATATGTGAATAGATAAAAGTATCCTAAAAAAAGCTATAAAGAATTTATCCCAACCTGAAAATACTCAAAAAATCATTAAAACAAAGAAGTATACGATAATTGATGATTCTTACAATCTTTCTCAAGAGTGATTGCTTTCATGATTAGAAATATTAAAAAAATATAAACCTAAATGATCAAAAATTTTAGTTTTAGATGATATATTAGAGTTGTGAGATGAATCAGAAAAAATAATAAAAAAGTTATGAAAAAAAATATGAAAAAACAAATTAGCAGACAAAGTATTTTATGTAGGAGTTAATTATAATAATTATTTTATAGATTGATTACTTAAGTGATGATTTAAAAAGTCTAATATTCTAAATAGTATTGAAGATATAAAAAAATATGACATTATTCTTTTAGAATGAAGAAGGTCTTGAAAATACTTAAAAAAATTAACATGAGAAGAACACTAAAGACAGAATTTTTTACAACTATTAGTTTTAAGCATTTTATATATTCTCTTTTATTTAAAACTATATGGATAAATAAAAGATGAAATTGAAGTTATGTAAATCAGTATGAAAATAATCTTAAAAAATATTTAGGTTTAGTTGATTCAAAAACTATATCATTTTACAATGCAAGAAGTTGAATTTATCAATTACTAAATAAACTAAGTAACAATAATAAAAATGAGGTTATCATTTCATGATACAATTGTGTATCAGTTGTCAATTCTGTAATTCAAGCTTGATTGAAACCAGTTTATTGTGATATAAGTGAAGATGATTTATGATTAGATATAAATGATTTGGAGAATAAAATAAATAGAAATACTTCACTGATAATTATCCAACATACTTTTTGAAAAACTTCACAAATATATAAAATAAAAGAAATATGAAATAAATATAATATTCCTATACTTGAAGATTGTGCACATTCATTATGATCAAAGATAGATAATATAAATCATTGAACTTTTTGAGATTTTAGTATTTTCTCTAGCTGAAGGGATAAAGTTATATCTTGAGTTAATTGAGGTGTATTATTAATAAATAATGATAAGTATAATTATTTAGTTAATGAAATAAAAAATACACTAGTTGATATTGATAAAAAAATAATAAATAAAAATTTAAACTATAATATTTTAGCTTATATAGCATCAAAAAGCTATGATTTTTTATGATTATGAAAAGTTATAATATATTATTCTAGAAAACTATGACTTATAAATGAAATACTAGAAGATAAAGAAAAGAAATGTAAAAATGAAGAACTTAATTATAAGCTACCTAATTCATTAGCATATTTAGCATTAAAAGACTTAGAAAAATTAGATTTATATAATATGAAAAGAAGATATATATCTAAATTATATGATAAAAAAATTAACAATAAATATATAAAAAAACTTATAAAAGAAAATTATAACGAAGAATTAAATTATTTTAGATATCCTGTTTTAATAGAAAATAACTTAATATGAGATTTTATAAAATTTTTTAGAAATAATAATGTTATCATTTGAACAAGTTGGTCTTGAACAAATATAGCACCTATAACAACTGATATAAAATCATGTAATTATAACAATTCATACTGTAAAAATGCTGAGTACATATCAAAAAATATAGTATTTTTACCTAATCATAAATTTATGGATGATAAAGATGTAAAAAAGATTATAAGCTTAACAAATAAATTTAAAAATGTATAAATTAAAAATTATAAAAACCAAAACAACATGGAACTGATTTGTAAATAAAAATAATTTTAGTTTTTATAGTTTTTTATCAAGCTGGGAATGGTGAGACTTTCAAGAGTTATCTTGAAAAAAGGTAATAAGATTGTGAATTTATGATAATCACAAATTAATATGACTTTTCCCTTTGATAAAAAATAAAGCAAAGAGATGAACATATTTATTTGCAGCTCATACACCTCTTGTAATAAATAATTATGATTTTTTTGAGGTGTTAAATTGAGTAATAGATCAATTAATAGTTATTTCAAAAAATGAAAAAGCAGATTTTCTAAGATTGAATTCTCCAATTACAAATACTATTTATAATAAAAATGAATTTCAGAAATTATGATTTATAAATGCTCCTATGCATGAACATGCAGAAGATACTCATATTTTAGATTTAACTAAAAATGAAGATGAACTATTAGTAAATTTAAAAAAATGAGATAGATATTATATAAATAGAGCTAAAAAGGAAGGTGTAAAAATCAAAAAGGGGAATAATAAAAATCAAATAGAAATTCTTAAAAAAATGCATCAAAACCATTCAAAAAAAGTATGATATCATTCATTTGATAATAATTTTATAGACAATTTATATAAAGTATTTTGAGATAACATAACAACTATTAGTGCTGAATATAATTGAAAAATAGAAAGTATACTTATGACAATAAAATTTTGAAATACTTGTGTTTATTATATAGCAGCCAGTGATATTATACATCATAAATTTTCTCCTAATTATTTATGTCAATGGGAAGCTATAATAGATGCCAAGCAAAAATGATGTAATACATATAATTTTTGGTGAGTTTCTCCTGATGATAATCCAAAGCACCCAATAGCTTGAGTAACTAAGTTTAAAAGAAAATTTAATTGATATGATTATAGCTTACTTCATGCACAAGACTTACCTATAACAAAAAAATATTGGTTTAATTACATAGTAGAAACAATCAGAAGAGTTAAAAGGTGATACTATTATAAGAAAGCCGAATAATAATTGACTTTTTTGTTATATATGTTATATTAAAAATAATATAATAATATTTAAAATAAATTATGAAAAATATAAACATTAATTGAAATCATGATCATAATAATTTAATAACTACTCATTTAAAAATATCTAAAGTAATAGAAACAACAAAAGAAATGGCTTATAAACTATCAGATACACATATACAAGAAAGTTCTTGATTAATTAGAAATGCAGTAGACAATAGATGTAAATGATATTGTATTTCTGACTCAAGTATTCCTATAGTTTGTTGAAGAAAAGAGTCATGTAATAATTTTAATAGATCAAGTAATACACTAAAAAGTATTTCTGAATACGAACAAAAACAACAGCTTGAAGATTTATACTAAAAAAACTAACTTATTTTAAAGTTAGTTTTTTTAATTTATTGCATTATATCACTTCATGCGATTAATTTTTCTTCTCTAGATTTTGATTTTCTTCATTCTAGGTCTTCATTTAAGTAAATCAATTTTGAATTTTGGTGTTCTCATATACTACCAAGAGTTTCTATTCTTGATGAATCAAGTAAAAAATCTAAAACTTTTTCAGCATTTAGGGAGTCATCAGTTTGTTTTATCAAATCTACTGATTCTTTAAATCATTCTGCTATTTTCATTCTTTGACCAGCCATACCCTCTCATAAAAGTACTTTTGATTCTTTTTCAGCTTCAGCTTCTTTTACCTTCATTATTTTTTCAGCTTCTGCTTCGTTAAGAGCAGCTTCTTTAAGCTTTTCTGTTTCAACTACTTTGTTCATAGCAGCCATTACTGTTGACTCCAAACTAATATCTCTAACTTGAATAGAATCAAGTCTATATCAAAAAGTAGATAATTTAACTCTAAGTCTAGATTCAATATTTTGACCTATTTCTTCTCTTTTTTCAAATATATTCTTGTGAGTAAAGTTAACTATCATGGCTCTTAACTGTTCATCTATAGTTGATCTCATCATAGTTCTAGGATCATCTATATTATATATAGATTTGAATATATTACCATCTCTATTATCTATTTCATCATCTTCTACGTAATATATAACATTTAGTCATATATTTGAAGTAACATTATCTTTTGTTATACCGTTAACTTCAACTGGAAAGTTTTTTCTATATAGAGTTTGACTTCTAGTCCATTCAATAAAAGGTATAATAAAATGTAAACCAGGTCTTAAAGTTCTATTGTATTTACCAAATAACTCAACAACCATTACAGTATTTGGTCTAACTATTCTTATAGATAATGCAGCCAATACAATATCAATAATTATAGCAGGTATAATTCAAGTTGCATCCAATGTTCATATTAAAACAAAAGGTACAATAATAAGTAATGCAGGGATAATAAATCTTATCATTTTAAAATATAGTTAAATATATAAACAATTTTAATTATATTTTAAATATTTTATTTAACAAGTGTTTTTATTTTATTTTTTATAAAAATATGATATATTTAAGCAAATAATTATTAATTTTATAAAAAATGAGTTTAGAAAAAAACAATATTTTTAATGAAGCTGAAAATAAGAAGCTTGAAGTAAGTGAAGAAGAAATAGCAAAAGAGACAAAAAAACAAATAGAATTTCAAAAAACAAAAGAAAAAATTAATGTAGAGATAGAAATAGAAGATGAGATTTTTCACTTAAAAGAATTAGTAGAAAAATGAGTGATAACTAGAGAAACAGCAGATAAAGTTGTAGAATGAAAAGATATATCTGAAGATGAAATAAAAGAAATTTTTGAAAAGATAGATGAAATAGAAGAAACAAAAGATATAGATAAATATCTACCAGACAACTTAAGAATATCAAAAGAAGATTATTTAAATGCTGTAAATAATGATATATATAGAGTACAAGTAATAACTAAGCTAGATTCTTCATTGGCACTTTTATCTAATCAAATAAATCCTGACTCAGCTATGTGACTTAATTTATTTTCATGATTTTTAGCAGTATTGGATAAAAACCTAGTAAAAATTCAAGAAAATACAATTGATGTAAAGGACTCCCTAAAATCAATTGATGAGAAAAAATGATTATATAAAGATAATAGAAGTATGTGGCAAAAAATTTTAGATTTTTTAAAAGAAGTATTTAAATAATGATATATGCGATAATATCTACCATACTTGATAGTATGGCTAGTGTTTTTTGGAAGAGGGCATTAGTATATAATGCTCCAAAAGAAATTTTTAGTATATTAGCTTATTCATCTATAATTCTAATATCAACTATTCTATTTATTACATGAAAATTAAGTGTAGAGATAGTTTCTATATGAACACTTCTAATAATATTATTAATAACTATATTGACATATATAAGGACACTTATAATGCAAACAGTTTACAGAAATGATAAAATATCCAAAATACTTCCTTATCAAAATATAAGTAAAATAATAACATTAATTGTTGGTTTCTTTTTATTTTGAGATACATCAATTATTACATTAATAATAGCTTTAGTAACAATTTTTATAATAATATTATTTAGTATAGACTTCAAAAAAATATATATACCAAAAACTATAAAGTTGTTCAGCATAGCAGAAGTAATTTATGCTACTATATTACTTTTATTATGATATTTACTTCTTAGTATAACTAATATTAGTTATTTTGTATATTCATATTTGTTTTGAATAACATTTACTTTAATACTAATAGGTTATAAAAAACAATTTCATTATTTTAAAGAATTACCAAAACAATTTTATGGATATAGATTAACTGCTTGTCACTTATGATGAACAGGGTATATATTATCGTTATTTATAATGAAAGAGTTATGACTAACTGTAAGTATATTAGTATCATATATATGACTTGCTTCTACACTTGTTTTTTCATATCTAATGTTCAAAGACAAGCCAACAAAAAAAGATTTATTATTAATAATAATAGTAACAATACTTATATCAATATGATATTATTTTAAATAAACAAAAAAATGAGCATAATATTTTGAATTATAACGGCATTTTTACAATCACTTTGATCAACATATTGGAAAAAAGCACTTGATCACTCTAGTATGGCTAATTGATTATTTGTTATTTTTTGACCACTAATATGATTACTTATAGTTTATACATCAATTATTATATTTAATACTGAATTATCAATATTTTTTAATATATATATAATTATATTATTAATTATAGCTTGAATATTTGATTGACTATGACAAAAAATAGAAGTTTTAGTTTTAAAAAAGGTAAAAATGTCATACATATTACCATATAGAAGTTTAGATAAATTATTTATTATAATTTTATGATTTATTTTTTTCTTTTGAAATGAATGATACACTAGTTTAATAACCTTTTTTATTGCTGTTATTACATTTATAGTAAGTTTATGATTATGAATTGATTACAAAAAATTAAAGTTTGATAAAAATATATTGATATATATATTATGAAAATGAATAACTGCAATATCAGTTATAATAGTTTGAATTGTATTATTAGAATATACAACATTGGAATTATTTTCATTTTTTATATTGGTTACTTTATTTTTTCATATACTTGCTAATTTTATAGCAAGAAATAATTTTAAAAGTCTATTTACACAAACAAAAGAATTTTACAAATATAGAGTGATTTGAACTTTATTATGATGGACTTGATTTTTTTTATCATTTTTAATAATAGAGCAAGCTTGAGTAATAGTAGCTTCATTAATAAGTTTTATATCAATAGTTTTTTCAATTATATCAATGAAAATTGTTTTAGGGGATTCTCCTAACAAAAAACAAATAATAAGTGCTTTTTTAATTACATTTCTTATTTGAGTGTGATATTATTTTAAATAAACAAAAAAATATGTGAATAATTATATGAGTTATACAATCATTTCTAAATTCAATATGAATGATTTTAACAAAAAAGGTTTTAGAAAATAAAAAAGTCTGAAATAATATACAAACACTTTTTAGTAGAACAAATCATTTTATAATAATTGTTTTACTTTTTAGTTTTTGATTTTTTGATTTCAATATTAGTAGTTGAACTTTTAGTAATAAAGATATATTGCTTCTATTGATTGCTACTACTTGATTATATTTGACTTACCCTCTTAGAAGGACAGCGTATGCAAATGAAAAAATATCTACTCTTCAGCCTTTTTCAATGCTATTTCAAGTCTTTCCAATAATTATTTGATTTATATTTATAGCTTCTGAAAGAGCTAATTTTCTAACATTTATATTTGCATTATTAGCATCTATGGTTGCAATATTACCAAATATTGATTTTAAGACTTTTAAAATCAATAAATACTCATTGATGGTTTTATTATCATCAATCATTAAATCATTTCAATTATTTGCTACTGTTTATTTTCTTACAAAGCTAGATCCAGTTAATTTTTACTTATTGGAAACGATAATAATAATAATTTTTTCTTTGTTACTATTAATTATTAAAAAAGAAATTTATCAATTCAAACTATTAAATAAAAAATACTTAAAACTATTAACTTCTGCAAATACTGTAGCAGTTTGAAGTATAATAATGGTTTTGACAATGTATTCTAGCTTATGAGTAGTTGCTACTAGTTTACTTAGTCTATTATATATATTTTTTGTTTTTACATTATGATATATATTTTTATGAGAAAAACCTAGTAAAAAAGATATAATAACAACAATTTTGATATCAATATGTATATTTTTTGGTTTATATTTTAAAAATTAAAAACTTATATAAAATAAGCTTTTTTTTATTGTAAAAAAGACAAATCTAGTTATAGTTAAAAAAATAATTTGTAATTATAAATAATGGAAGAAAAGAAAGTATTTATTAGAAAAAATTTTTGGAATGATATAGAAAAATCTGATAATAAGTATGTACATATAATAATGATTGCGACAAAGCCCGATATTATAAAGCAAGCTCCTTTATATCTAGAATTAAAAAAAAGGGGAGAATTAGTTGTATTAATTCATACATGACAACATTATGATTACAATTTGAGCTCATGAGTCTTAGAAGAATTTTGAATGGAAGTAGATATAAACCTAAACATATTTTGAAAAATTCATAAAAAATATTCACTTATAATAGAAAGATTAGGTGAAATACTAGTGGAATTAAATCAAAGTTATAAAAAAATACCAATTCCTTATGTTCATTGAGACACATTAACAGCTACAACAGCTGACAAAGCTGCTTTTTTGAACAAATTTGCAGTAGTACATGTAGAAGCGTGAATAAGAACTTTTACTCCAAATAAACAGTTTTATACAGAATTGTTTGAAAATTATAACAAGTGAATATTTAATTGGAATGATTATTATGATTCACTGAAAGACTTTGATATATACGAAAGGTGAAGTATTGAACCTTATCCTGAACAATTTGATACTAGATGAATAGAAGGATCTACATGATTATTTGCTGCACCTGTAGAGCTATATAAAGAAACTCTACAAAATGAATGATTTCCGCAAGAACATATAAAAGTAGTCTGAAACACTGTATCTGACGCAATAGAAATATCAAAAAAATATATTCATAAATCAAAGGCATTTGAAATGTACCCTAATATGAAGGATAAAGACTTTATCTTTATAACTATTCATAGAAGAGAAAATACTGAAAAAAAAGAAAGATTTTTAGCAATATACAATTGAATAAAAAAACTTATAGAGTCTGGAGTTAATGTATGTTTTTTATGATTATATGCATCAGAGTTTGCAATAGATAATTTTTGACTTAGAGATGATATAGAAAATTTGAAGAATAAATATAAAGAAAATTTTGCTTATTGACCTGCTTTAGCTCATCATAGTGAAGTAATAGATATGATTAGTAAGGCATGAGCTGTTGTGACTGATAGTTGATCAATGCAAGAAGAAGCTAATATAGTTTGAGTACCTTGTGTAACTGTAAGATTTGGTTCTGATAGAACTGAAACAATATTAAGTTGAACTAATATAATAGCTCCTCCTGTTAACTCTAATATGATTGCTGATATAGTAAAAGGTGCTATATCAAATAAAAAAATGATATCCAAAAATCATCTTTATTGAAATAATGTATCAAAAAAAATAGTAGATGAAGTACTAAAAATGATAAAAAAAGATTGAAAACTTTTTAAATATGATGATGAAAGACTTTGACTGGAAAGATATTTTGATTGGAATATATAAAAAAATGAGAACATATTAATGTTCTCATTTTTTTATATAACTATTTCTTAATTCAATCAATTCTTGAATTACAATTTTATATATATCAGCTTTTTTTACTGATTTTGTATCAGACATTAACAATGATTTTTCTAGGTCATTATTTAACCTGTCTAATGTTTTTTCTAAAATATCTATTTTTTTATCATTATCTAAATTTTTAAAACTTGGATTATTTTCTATGCTTTCAATTTTTTCTCATATCTTTTTATAAATTATTTCATTTAGAGTATCTTGTAGTGAAACTTTGTGTTCTCTAATTCTATCTTCAATAATTCATAATTTATTATTTACAATTTCTTGTTTTTTCAATATGTCTGAATATATTTTAGTCTTTTCTCAGTAATATTTAGTATCTGATTTTATATATTCTAAGTAATCTTGGTAATAACTTATTTTGATAAAGGGTGTCATCTGTTTGTATAGATTTTTCTTTACTTCTATTAGGTTATCTTTTATCATATTAGTATCTTCAAGATTTTTAGCTTTTTGATTTAAGTCTATTTCTAAAAACTTTTTAGTTTTATTATAATCATCAATTATAGACTCCAATATTGATAATTCATTTTTAGATAAATCAGTTCTAAAGTATGACATCAATTCATCATCTGAATTTAAATCTAGTTTTTGATTAAATAAATTATTTCTATCAATATTTAATTCTTCTATATTATGTTTTAATTCTTTTATAGTTTTAAAGTTATCATTAAAAACCAAATCATCATTAGCATATGATTTGGATAAAAATATAAATAACAAACAAAAAATTGTAAATATTTTTTTCAAAATTTATTTTTTTAAAAAACTAAAGAAGGGGAAGTTATTAAATAAGTTTTAGGCTTTAACTACAAAAATTTTCCCCAACTTGTATTTAGATATTAATCATAATATATAAAATTCCAAGTATTTAATGTGAAATTAGTGTGAAGATTTTATATATATAACTTAAAACTAAAACCATTTCATTCATCAGTTTTAATATCAAATTTCCATCAGTGAGAATTTATTATCTTTGAAATAATTGATAATCAAACTCATATTCACCTAGATTCAATATTTCATGTTTTAGAATTATTAGATTGATAAAATTTTTGTGTCAAAAAAGGTATTTCAGAATTTTTTACTCATACTCAATCATCAATAAATTCTATATATTTTTTTGTTATATTTATTCTTAATATAGTTTTTTTTCATGCATATTTCAAAAAGTTACCTATTAGATTATGAACAAGCTGAATAAACAAATCTTTATCTGCACTTAAAATAAAATCATCTGGTCAGCTTACTTTTATTCTTTGTTTATTTTCTTTTAATTTCTTTTTATGTGTCTCAACCAAAGATATAATTAGTTGTTTAACATTAAAATCTGATAATTCAAGATCTATTTCCTTTCTTTCTAGCTTTTCATACTCCATTATTTTGTTAACAAGTGATATAAGTCTAGACATTTCATCTGTTATTGAGTTCAAATTTTTTTGATCTAGTTTTATAACTCAATCAGATATTCACTCTAAATAACACTGTATAGATGTTATAGGAGTCTTTAACTCATGGGAAATATCAGCTAATAATCTTGTTCTAATCTCGTCCTGTAAATTTAATTTTTTATTAAGGTTATTTATTGCATTTATAAGTAGACCTATTTCATCTTTTTTATTGTAATAACTTATATCTTTTATAGACTTATGATCTACAAAATTATTATCTGTATCTATACTTTTTATTCTAGCTGTAACCAATTTTACAGGATATATAGTATGTCTTATAAAAATTATTAGTATTATAATTATTATAGATATAGCAACTATATTTGTTATTATAATTGATATAGTAAGTTTATTTATAAACTTTGCTTCTGGAGAATTTTTATCCTTTAAAGCTTCTAATACCTTTCAAAAATTATCTGTAGGTATTATTTCTTCTATATATTTAGGTGCTATTCAGTTTTCAACTAAATAATTTATAACTATATCAACATTTTTTTGTTCATTAAGAGGAATTTCTCAATCATTATTTTCTAAAAGTTCAAAAAACTCAATTTCAGTATCTGAAAATATACTATCAATTTCATCAATTGTTTGTTTTTTTATTACATCGTTAATATATTCTATAGTTATCTTATCTCTTGATTCACTTTTTTCTATAAGATAAACCTTTAGATATGTTGTATAAAATAAATAAAAAGCTAATACATTTACAGTAGCTATAAAAAATATACTACTTATAATTGCTATAACGAATTTTCTGGATAATGACATTTCTTATTTTTAAATATTAATTCTATATCATTCTCATCTAATAGTAAGAATCATATTTTTTCAATCTAATTTTTTTCTTAAATTTTTTATGTGGGTATCTATTGTTCTATCATAGATATAATTCTCATATCAAATTATATCTCTCATTATAGTTTCTCTAGAAACTATTCATCATTTTTCATTTAATAGCTTTTTTAATATTTCAAATTCATTTGTAGTTAGTGTTATTCTTTTTCAATCCTTTATAGCCATTTTTTTTGATTCATCCAATTCAATTCAATAATCATTAGTTTTTTCTGCTTTAGGGATATCTTTATCTTTTAATCTTCTTATTATTGTATTTATTCTAGCTAATAATTCTCTTGGAGAAAAAGGTTTTGCTATATAATCATCAGCTCAAATTTCAAGCCCATTTACTCTATCTAACTCACTTGATCTAGCGGTAAGCATTATTATAGGAGTATTTGATTCTTTTCTATATTCCTTAGTTATTTCAATTCAATTTTTTCAAGGCAAATTGATATCTAATATAATTAAATCTGGTCATATCTTATTTATCTCATCAATTGCTCCTTCTCATTTATGATACAAAAAAACTTCAAAATTAGAGTTCTCTAAATATAATTTTAATGATGTTGATATACCTTTATCATCTTCTATTATTAATATTTTTTTCATCTATTTTACTTTTTTAAAATATATTTAATTATATATAATATACTTTTATATGGTTTTTTTACAAATAAAATTTGCATTTTACAAAAAAATTTATAAAATCCCAAAGTAATTTTTAAATTTATTACTTAACTTATTTGAAAAATGGCTTTCTGACCTAAGAAAAAACACTCAAAATCTAGAACTAGAACGAGAACTACTAACTGGATTAAACAAACAGCTAGAAAATTAAAAAATAGAGTTATGTTAAACAAAGAAGCTACAGGTTTAGCTCACATGGCTGATGAAAATGGAATGTATAACGGTAGACAAGTATTAGATAAAAAATCTAATAAAAAAACTACAAGAATATAATTTTTATAAAATTGTTTATAACATAGATAGATATTATTTATCTATGTTATTTTTTGTAAACTTAATTGATCCTTAAAATGAATTTTCAATCTAACAAAGAAAAGATTAAATGATGAAACTATTCTAAAGAACTCTTAGAAGAGACTTGAAAATACAATCGTAAAAAAACCAGAAAAATATTATTTCAAGAACTTTTTGCATCTACTTTTCAAATTAATGACAAAAACAGTTTTTATTCATCTTTTTTTGATGATGTTTTTAGTTTTAAAAGAGACGATAAATATCTAGAAGAAATAATAAAAATAATTTATTATTATGAATATTTTTTTATATATATAATACAAAAATATTCTCCTAGATTTGATATACAAAAGATGAATGTTACAAATATAATTCCCATTTATATAGCAATGGCCGAAATGTTTTATATAAAAGAGGAAATACCTGCAAAGGTATCTATAAATGAAGCTGTAGAGATTGCAAAGGTATACTGAGATGACTCATCAAAAAAAATAGTTAATTGAGTACTAAATAAAGTACTAGAAAACTATGAAGAATTAGAAAAAGAAAAAAACAATATTTCAAAAAATGATTTTGAATATTCTATATTTAAAAAATAGCCTAAAAAGGGCTATTTTTTTTCTTTACTTTTTTTGCAAAAAAAGTAATCTATTTAAAGAAAAAATAAGAAGTTAGAAAATTAAAAAATTAATTTTTTAATTTGTTGTTTTTTTGTTTATTTTATAAAAATAAATAAATGGTAATAGTAAAAAAGGCAATAGAAAATGAAATAGAAATAAAAAAAATAACTAAACTTTTAGAAAGTTTAAAAATAAAACCAAATGATATATCTTTTTATATTTTAGCCTTTATACACAGATCAATAGTCAATGAAAAGCCAGACTTTGCTCCTGAACATAATGAAAGATTAGAATTTTTATGAGATGCAGTTTTAGAGCTTGTAATTACTGATAATCTATATACTGATTATCCTAAAAAACCAGAATGAGAGCTTACTGATATAAGAAGTGCAGTAGTTAGAGGTAGAAATCTAGCACAAATAGCAAAGAATTTAAATTTCTCTGAATATTTATTATTATGAAAAGGTGAAGAAAAGTGATGAGGTAGAAATAGTGATTACTTACTTGCAAATGTTACAGAAGCACTAATTTGAGCTATATATAAAGATTTATGATGGAATGATGCCAAAAATTTCATAAATAAACATATTTATCCTAGTGCTAAAAAAATAATAGAATTTAACTTGTTAAAAGATTTTAAAACATCTATACAAGAGTATGCACAAGCATACTTTGAAGTAACACCAACATATCAAGTAATTTCTGAAGAATGACTAGATCATGACAAGATATTCAATGTATGAATATATTTTTGAGATAAAATGATGTGAAACTGAATATGATCAAGCAAGAAAAAAGCCCAAGAAAAAGCAGCAGAAAATGCTTATTTAAATTTAATTAACAAAGATTAATATGACAACTTTATTAGTATCTATTTTATTGTTTGCAGACATAATAACTTATATAGTTTTTTTTGATGTAATATTATCATGGCTTAGTTTATTTTGATTAAGAGTAAGACCTAAATTTGTATCTGATTTATTGGATCCTATTTATAAAAAAATAAAGGATTTAATACCAACTACAATTTGACCACTGGACCTTACTCCAATTGTAATAATTTTACTCATGATGATAATACAATGATTTGTTATAGCATATGATCCTAGTATTTGACCGTACTATAGAGATTTAATAAGTTTTTAATAAAATAATGATGAAAAAAGATATAGATTACAAATTGTTTTTTAGTGTAATCATACTAATAATATTTGGGATGATTATGGTTTCATCTGTATCCGTCTATTGATCGTTTAGAGTAACAGATATAATGGCAAAAGCATGACAGATTGATGAAGCATATAATTACTTTTATGTTATTAGAAATATAACACATATATTAATTGCATGAATTATATTAGCCGTACTAGTAAAGCTTAAATATAGCTTTTTTGAAAAATATGCTAAATATATTTTTGGAGCTAATGTTTTATTATTAATACTTGTATTAATAATATGAACTACATATAATGGTGCTACTTGATGGCTAAGATTACCTTGAATACCATTTACAATACAACCTGCTGAATTTGCAAAATTTTCTCTTATAATAATGCTTGCTTATTTTTTAAAAAGATATCATGCTTATTTATGAGATTTTAAGAAATGATTTATCCCATTTTTTTCTATAGTAGGTATACCTTTAGTTTTATTAGCATTGCAGCCTGACTTCTGAATGATACTTATTACTCTTCCAGTAGCAGTTATGATGTATTTTTATGCTTGAATGAATATAAAACATTTAATGGTTACCATATTAATAGGTATAACTATTATATTTTGAGCATATAATTTATGAAAATATGACAAATCAGATCCTGATTCAAGAAAGACTCTATCATATATTACAGACAGAATAGATAATTATTTATCAGACAGCCAGGATGCTATAAAAAATAAAAATATAAATTATCAAACAGAGCAGTGATTAATAGCAATATGAAGTTGAGGTTTTAATGGTAGATGATTTGGTTGATCAATACAAAAATTTTGATACTTACCAGAAGTACAAGGTGACTTTATCTTTGCAGTTTTAGTAGAAGAATTAGGGTTTTTGTGATGATTGACTCTTTTATTTGTATATATGTATATTTGATACAGATGACTTTATATAGCAAACAGAGTTAAAGATAAGTTTTGAAAATATGTTGCTGTTTGAGTTTCTACACGGATATTATTTCAAGCATTTATAAATATAGGTGTAAATCTTAATATAATACCTCTTACTTGAGTTACTCTACCATTTATAAGTTATTGATGATCATCTCTTCTATCACTTATATTATGACTATGAGTATTACTTTCTATATCTAGACATATTGAAGATAAATGAAACTTTTCTAGAATAAACAAAAATAAAATAATGTTTTAATATAAAAATATGAATGAAAAAGATAATAATCTTACACCTGCAATGATTCAATATTATGAAATAAAAAAACAAAATAGTGACTCTATTTTGTTTTTTAGAATGTGAGATTTTTATGAAATGTTTGATGATGATGCATTAATTGCCAATAAAGTACTTTGAATAGCTGTTACTTCAAGAAATAAAAATGCTTCAAAATCAACACCCTTAGCATGAATACCATTTCATGCTAAGGAAAAATACTTACCAATGCTAATAGAAGCCTGATATAAAGTTGCAATTGCTGAACAAGTAAGTGACCCTAATTTAAAATGAATAGTTAAAAGGGAAGTAGTAAGAGTTATTACACCATCAACAATTTGATTAGAGTGAGAAAATTATGAAAACAAAAATTCTAATATAATAGCTATAAGTTATGAAAATAAATATTGAATAAGTATATTAAATTTAGATCAAAATAATTGGAAAACTTGCCAATTTGATAATTTTGAAAGCCTTCAATCAGAACTAATAAAATTAAACCCAAATGAAGTTGTACTAGATAAAAAACTATTTTGACAAAATGAAATAAAAGAAGTACTAGAAAAAAAATACTCATTGAATATATATTATTTTGAAAGAAAGGAAAATGCTTATAAAAAATTAACAGAACACTTCTATACAAAAAATCTAGAAGGTTTTTGAATAGAAAACCTAAAAGAAGCTCAAAATGCATCATGATTACTTTTAGAGTATTTAGAAAATTCCCAAAAAACAAAATTAAACTTTCTAGATAAAATTTCGCTATACAATACAAATAAATATATGTGATTAGATGAATCTACAATAAAAAACTTAGATTTAATCTATAATATAGCTACTAAATCAAATAAAAACTGAACATTATTCTGACTATTAAATGAAAATAAAACAATATGATGAACTCAACAATTGCAGCAGGAATTACTTAATCCATTAAAAGATGTTGATAAAATAAAAGAAAGACAAGATTTTGTAGAGGAATTGGTTAATAATAAAATACTATTAGACAAGATAAGAAAAGAACTATGATGAGTATCAAATATAAATGGTATATTAAATAGAATTGCCCTTAATAGAACTAGCCCAAAAGATTTATTGAACTTGAAAAATTCTTTAATATCAATATTAAATGTAATAAAACTTATAAATGAATCAGATTCAACAAAACTTAAAGCTATAATAAATAAATAATGAAATATTTTTTTACATGAGACTGTGAATTCTTAATAAGAGAAGCTCAAACAAAATGGAAAAATCAATTTATCCAAAAATATTGAGACTTCAATTTGATAGAAATAGAAAATATAAACTATTATGATAATAATTTTTTAGCTGAAAATATATTATCATGAAGTTTTTTGGCTGAAAAAAAATTGATAATTATTGAGATAAATAAAAGTATAGATGAGGAAAAACTTATATTTTTAGAAAAAAATATAGAAAACACATCAGATGAAACTATTATATTAGTAAGTCTTTATAACCCTGATAAAAGATCAAAGTTGTACAAATTTTTGAAAAATAAATTTGAAATAAAAGAATTTAATTTAAAAAGTGAAGTTGATTTAATAAATTTTATAAAAACAAAATACAAAGATAAAATTGATTTGAATGCTATAGATTTAATAATAAAGTATAAGTGATCAAATTTACAAAAAATCATACAAGAAATAGATAAATTATTAATTATAAATAGTTTTATAACAAAAAATGAAATAATAAATAATATTGAGCCAGAATTAGAAGAGTCTATATTTATTATTTTGGATGATATACTTAATTTAAGAATAAACCAATCTATAACTAAAATAAATAATCTATTAAATTATACTAATGTCTATGCTTTTTATAATAATTTATTAGCAAATATGAGAATAAATACATTTATATCTAAGCTGAAGACATCATGAGTCAATCAAAATCAAATATCAGATTTATTAAATCTATGAAAAAGATCATTTCTAGTAAATAAAAACTATAAAATAAATAGTGAAAAGTTAATATGATTATATTTAGACTTGATAGAAATTGATAAAAATATGAAATCCTGAAAATTATTATGAAGTGATGAAAGAGATATATTTTTAGAAATAGAAAAATCATTAATAGAAACAATAAAATAAAAAATAACAAGTATTAACTTGTAAAATGGAGCATTTGGTATGAGAAGAAATAATACAAATAATAAAAGAGAAGTTCTTATAACTTCTCTTTTATTATATCTCTATTTCTCAAACCATTTTTGGTCTTAAAAACTGTTTATTTATAAAATAAAATATAACTCATGCTATAACTCAAAATAAATGTCATAATAAACTTATTCAGGGCATAAATCATATTAATATATTTATAACTATGGCTGTTATTCATCATTTATAGTCAGGTATATTTTTAGACTTTAATTCTAATACAAAATAACTCAATATAGCCATAGCAAATCAACTTATTCATACAGTATTAGTATAAGAATCTCATAATCATGTAATAATTATTCAATTAAAAACTGTTACAAATATAAAAAAATATATATATTTCCTAAATCCTAGAATCATTTCTACTTGAGTACCAAATATATATAAAAATATAGTATTAAATAAAAAGTGCATAATATCTCAATGAATAAAACTAGAAGTAAATAATTGAATAACATAAAAATGATATTCTCATCTATCTAAAAAATAATTATTTAATCAAAATATTCATATATTTGGATTGATATACAATAATATAGTAAATATAAAGCTTAATAATATTAAAAAATATGTGAACGAAAAGTTTCTAAACATGTTTATTTTTATATAATAATATAATACCTATAACTATCATTGGAAAACTAAGTAATTCTCACATAGTAAAAACACCTAATATATATCAAATATGAGAATCTGGCTGTCTAAAAAATATTTCTATAAGAACTCTGGATAATCAATAAAATACAAGAAAGAATCATGAAATAAATCAGTAATTAAATTTATCTTTATTTTTATAATAAATATAATTTATTATAAAAAACAATAACAATCATTCAAATAATGCCTCTAATAATGAACTAGGAAAATATCAAACTCCATTTTTATAAACAGCTAAAAATCATTCATAACCAGGATATCATAATAATTCTTTATTTATATAGTTTCATATTCTTCAAAAAAATAATCATATAGGAGCAACTAAAGCTAGATAATCACTTATTTCAAAAAAGTTTTTCTTATATTTTTTTGAATATAAGAATATAGCTATTATTACTCATACAAGTCATCAATGAAAACTCATTCATCATTCCCATACTTTTATTATATCTGTTATATTATTTATATAATAATCAAAATTATAAAATAATATATATCATAACCTTCATCCTAAAACTACTCATAATATAATATATATAAACATATTATCTATATCATCTTTTTTTAATCATGATATTTTGACTAAAAAATAATATCATAATACAAAAGATAGGGCATACATTAGTCAATAATAAGTAGGAGATATTGTTATTCATAAAATATTTAATTCAAAAATTGTCATAAAAAACTGGTAAAACAAATAAAACTTGACCTTATTATTTTATATTGTATAAATAATTTATACAATATATTTGACTTTTAATAATTTTATTTAATAAATAATAAACAATAACTTTTCTCTTAATATAGGGAAGAGTTATTTTTTATAACATAAAATATATTAAACAATAAATCAATAAATTGACAAGTATATTTAATTATGTCATAATATTCTCGTGAAAGTGATTTAAGAATACTTTTTAAAAATTGTCAATATATATAAAAGTAAATAATTGTCTGCAAAATAAATTATTTATAAATGATTATATATATTTAATCAATTTTTGAAAATATATTATTTCAAAAATAAAGTTATTATGAAAACAACAAATATAAAAACAAAAAAAATATTAAGTTTGATTTCTCTAAGTTTGATTACTATTAATACATTAATGCCTATAACTGCAACTAAGGCAAGTAATGATAATGTAATATATCCTCTTAAGGAAATATCAAAATTAGAATGTAGATTTACAAACTTTAATGAATTATCTAGTGATTGTAAACAACAATTACCAATATTAAAAACTAGTGATTATAAAAAATACGCCAAAAAAGATGGTTGATATAATGATTACACAAGATTATATACTGTATTATGGGGATCTAGTTATAAATATGGTTGGGATGTATGAAACTGAGGTCATATGTGAACAGATATAGCTACAGCAAAATGAACACCTGTTTATTCTATAGCTAATTGAACAGTTATAAAATCATGAAATGATTGAATGTTATGAAAATCAGTAGCAATAAAACATACGATTAACTGAAAAACTATCGTATCAAGTTATTCACATATGTCTAAAATAAATGTTTCAGTTTGAGATAAAGTATATTCTTGAACTAAAGTGTGAGAAGTATGATCAACATGAAATTCAACATGAAATCACTTACATTTTCAAATAGATATTGATACAAAGAATTCTCCAGCATATTATGACTATAATTCTTGTCCATATAGTTATTACAGTATAACTGAAGAAGGGAAGTGTTATAATGAATTAAAAAGACTTACAGTTGATCCATTACTATTCCTAGAAACAAAATGAGCCGTATTAAATAATATAAAAACTACAACTCAAAAAGTAGATAGAAATGAAATAGGGGAGGATTGAATAGATATTTCTATTTTTAATAGAACAGTACATATTGGTTATGCAATAAACGATGTTAAGCAAGTTCAAAAATTAATGACAAAATTTGGTTATTATAACAATAACTTAAGTGGTGATTATAATGATGTATTAGAATCAGTTATAGATTATCAAGTTGATAGAGGTGTTATTGAAAATAGAAACTCAACATGAGCAGGTTGGTTTGGACCATCTACTAGAGCTCAGGCAAAAAAAGACTATAACAACAATTATATAACTAGTTGAGAAACTCAAAAAGATGAATATGAAAAAATAACTGAGAATACTATAGAAACTCAAAAAATCGAAAGAAATAATTTGATGACTAGAAAAGAAATAGAAGCTTTAGAAGTTAAAAATTTCTTAAAAGATTATAATATTGAACTAAATTTTAAAAAAGCATGAACTAATGTAGCAGTATGAGATACTGAAATATTAGAACTAGAAATTACTGATAGACTATGAAGACCATTTAAAGGTAATATGCCTTGAACTATGACATTTATAGCAAATCAAGAAAAAATAAGTCTATTTCCAACAAAATTATTTTACTTTACAGATGGTAAAAGAGATATACAAGTTACATGACTTAAAGAATGAAATACAAAATTATATATAAAAGTATGAGATGTAAATATCAAAACATTTAATATAAATATATATAATTGAAAAAAAACAATATATCCTGAAAGTGCTACATTAATAAACAACAAAAACATAGTTTTATGAGATAGTTCTACTGGTATATGAGTATTTCAAGATTCTGAAGGTAAAAAAATGATTAATCTACCATTTTGATCTACATTTAAACTAAAATGAAACCCTTGAACTGAAGTTTGTATAAAAAGAGGTAGCTTAAATACAATAAGATCAACATATACAAAATGATGTAGTGATGATGAATACAAGCAAGAAATAGATTTTACATATGATGATACAATAGTTTGATTATTGATATTTGACTACAGAACGACAAGCAGAAATGCTAAAATAGAAATAGTAAACAATTATAACAATGTTACTATGAGTAGTAGTCAATTAAGAGTTAGTAATCCAAGATGATTGGCTTATTGATACGAGTATAAAGATGAAGTTTTATCAATGTTAGAAAACTGAGTAGTATCAGGAATTAACCAATGATATTTCATGCAAGATAGACAATTAAATCAAGTTGATGCATATGATTGGTTAGGTAATTCACTTGATACACTTAAAAGACAAACAAATAACAATAAAACAAAACAAGAAATTTCTAATAAAATTAATGAAGTAAATAGATTAAAAAGAAATGCTTCAAGATATAAGTATCTTACAAGAATGGAATTCACAGCATTAACTTATAAATATTTAATAAACAACCAGAAAGTAGAAGTAGAAAAAAACTATAAAGACTTAGATGAATCTAAAAATATGGTTGCAAGTGCAGTGTTAAAATGAACAACATGGAAAGATAAATATTGAGCATCATATTTTCAACCAAGTAATAATATTACTAGATGAGAAGCAAGTTTTATATTATCTACAACTTTAAATAATTTTTCAAACAAACAATTAACTCTTAAATAAAAATTATGAAAAACAAAAACAAAATAGAAGAAAATTTTTCAATAGATATTGAAAATGAAAAATCAATTACAAAAGAAATGGAAAAAAGTTTCAACAATAGAATAATGGAAATTTTAGGATAAAAACAAAAACAAATTTAAATAATAAATATTAGAAATTATGAAAACAATAAATACAAATAATATAAGCCAAGAGATAAATACAAAAACTCAAAATAATAAAATAGATAAAACAAAAGAAACAATTTTATCAAAAGTAAATAGTATAATAAATTGAGAAAAAGATTTAAATAAAAATAAAGAACAAGAAAATAAACATTTAATCTTAGAACTAGAATTGGCTAAAATGTTTTGAGTAGAAGATACAAAAACAATAGAAGAAGACCATAAACAACCAATGACTGTAGCTGACGTGTTAGCATGAGCAGAAGAGCTATGGGAAGAAGAACACTTAATGGCTGCATAAACATATAATCATTTGATTATATTTGCAGACATAATAATCAAATGAAGAAAATTATAATAATTTTACATTTGAAATAATAAAACAAGAGATTGTAGCTATAATCTCTTGTTTTTTGACTTGATTATTTTATAAAAAAAATTATAGTATTAACAGAATATTTTATTGTTAAATTAGAGAAAAAGTGCCTCCAAGAAAAAACACAAAAACCAAAAAAAGTCAGATAAATCCAGAAATAAAAAGATACATTTATGTATCTTTATTTATGTTTGTTTGAATAATTGCATTTTTATCAGAAGATTCACTAGTATGAGAATATCTAGCATTATGACTTGATAATTTATTTTGAGAGTATTATAAAATAATTTTTCCTCCAGTTATGATTCTTTTATCACTATTTATGATAAAGGAAAAAGATATTGATATGGACATAACTAGATTTATTGGACTTTTGATGTATTTTTCATCTACAACAACAATAATATGAAGTATTTACTGAGAAAATTATTATGCTATTTTTAATTTATATCCATTTTTAAAAGATATTTTATGATCAATTGCGACTATATTAGCATTTGTAATAATTTTTCTTACATCACTAGTTATATTATTCAAATTTTCTCCTATTAATTTCTTAAATAGATTATTTCATGCATGATGAAAAATATCAGAAATAAAAGAAACATTTATATGAGATTGAATTAAACCTATAAAAGATGATATAAAAAAAGTTAAATCAAAAAAAGAAGAAAAAGAAATAAATAGAAAAAAACAAGAATATGAAGAAATGATTCAAAAACTTAAAGAAGAAAAAGAAGCATTAGCAAAAGCTAAACAACCAAAACAGTTAAATATTGAACAAGCTGAAAAAAAACATAAAAAAATAAATATAGAAAAAAAACAAACTTGAGTAATATGATCATTTTTAAACAAAGAAACTAATAACTCAAGAAATGATGATAATAAAATAGTAAGAAACAGTGATTTCAAAAATTGGGAGTTTCCTTCTCTAGAATTACTAGATGACAAAAAAGTTGTATCAGTAGTAGATAAAAATGAAATAAGAAAAAAAGAAATAGAAATACAAGAAAAATTACTGCAATTCAAGATAGAAGTAGAAATGGATTCATATCAAGTTTGACCTACAGTTATTCAATACAGACTTATACCAAAGCAATGAGTTAAACTACAAAAAATAGAAAACCTAAAAAAGGATTTAGCATTAGCATTACATGCTAAATCTATAAGAATCCAAGCTCCTATACCATGATTATGAGTTGTTTGAATTGAGGTGCCTAATCCAAAAAGAGAAGCAGTATATTTAAAAGAGGTACTATCAAGTAGAGAATTCAATAATAGTAAATATGAATTACCTATAGCACTTTGAAGAGATGTAAGTGGGCAAGTAATAGTATGAGATCTTGCAAAAATGCCACACTTATTGGTTGCATGACAAACATGATCTGGTAAGTCAGTGTGAATGAACTGATTTTTGGTTTCAATGCTTTATAAATTCTCTCCAAGTGAATTAAAAATGATAATGGTGGATCCAAAAAGAGTTGAATTATCAGTATATAACTGAATACCTCATCTTTTAACACCTGTTATAACAAATCCTGAAAAAGCTTTAAATGCATTAAAATGGTGTGTTGCTGAAATGTTAAAGAGATATGATTTAGCAACAAAAGTAAATGCTAGAAACCTAAAAGAATATAATGCTAAAGTATCAAAAGAAGAAAAACTACCATACATAGTTTTTGTTATTGATGAACTTGCTGATCTGATGATGAGTTGAAATAAAAAAGAAGTAGAACAATCAATAGCAAGAATAGCCCAAATGGCAAGGGCGGTAGGGATACATTTAATAATTGCTACACAAAGACCTTCTGTTGATGTAATAACATGATTAATAAAGGCAAATGTACCTTCTAGAATAGCCTTTACTGTAGCATCACAAATAGATTCTAGAACCGTTATTGATAAGTCCTGAGCTGAAGACTTGCTTGGTAGATGAGATATGCTATATTATCCTACTTGAGCACTAGATCCAGAAAGAGTCCAATGAGTATTAGTTGAAACTCATGAAGTAGAAGAGGTTGTAAATAAACTAAAACTTACAGTTGATCCTGATATGATTAATAATCTACAAATACCAGAAATTGTAGATGGTAAATCAAAATTGGAATGATCAATAATGGAAAACTATAAAGGAGAACAAGATGAAGATCCGGAAATAATAGAAAAAGCAATAGAAGTAATAAAACAGTCAAAAAAATGATCAACATCACTTATACAAAGAAAACTTTGATTATGATATGCTCGTGCAGCAAAAGTACTAGATATATTAGAAGATTTATGAGTTGTTTGACCAAGCAATTGAAGTAAACCAAGAGATGTATATGTTGATTAATTTAAAAAAGTAGAGTTATATAAAAACTCTACTTTTTTAAATACTTTTTATAATCATGTCAACATAAAAAGTATATATAAATTTGTAAAAGTATATATCTTATATATACTTTTTATATACAAGATATACTCCTAATTATAAAAACATGATAAATATAAGAAAAAAATGAAACCAATATCAAGTTAAAATAAACTCTAAAATAATAAATATATATGACATTAATAATAAAAACTATTTATCAAAAAAAGACATATCAAAAATATTTAATACAAAGAAATCAAATATCAAAAAAGAAATTAAAGATTTAAATATAAGTTTTTCTCAAAAAGTTTATTCAAAAGAAAAACAAAAATTTATAAATACTTATTCAATAGAAAAAATAATATTAATATGATATAAATTAAAAAAATTTGATGAAACAAAAACATTACTAAAAATAAATAGAAAGATTAAAGAAAATATAAAACAGACTAATTTGGTAAGCTATACATTATCAATATTTGAAAAATTTAATTATACAAAAACACAAAAAAGAAGCTATTAAGCTTCTTTTTTTAATATTAATTCCTGAGTAGGGAATGCCATATCAAGACCTGACTTAGCAAATCTATTTTTTATTTCTAAATTTATTTCTTCTTTTTGTTTTAGATAAGCAGTATAATCATCATTAACAAGAGAAAAATATGTAACATTTATATTAAGAGAAAAGTCACCAAACATATCAAAGTTTACTCTAAATGATGAAACTGTTTCACTATCAACATATTCTTGTAGTATTTCTTCAATTATCTTAACTCATTTTTTCATCTTTGTTAAGCTTGTTCAATATACTACTCCTATAGAGAAATCTGTTCTTCTGTTTTTTCTAACAGAGTAATTCTCAACAGAGCTAGATATTATATTTTCATTTGGTATCATAACTTGATGTCAAAACTGGTCTTGTAAGGTCAGATAGCTAAGTCCTATATCTTTTACTGTTCAGATGTGTCAATTTATATTGACAAAATCTCATACTTTAAAAGGATTATTTAATAAAATAGTTATTGCTCAAAATACATTTGTAAGAGATTTTTGAGCAGCTAAAGCTACCGCCAATCATCATATTCATGCTCATGCTACAAGAGCTGAAACATCATATCATAAATTTCAAATAATAGTTATTGTTCAAACAACCCACAAAAATACAATAACAACCTTGTTAACAAAAGGTAGTAAAGTTCTACTTACAGCTTTCATTTTTGACTTTAAAATCAACTCTTTTTTAAATAAAATATTTATTAATTGAGTTGATAATATCAAAAACACTATAATAACTAAAACAGAAGTTATTTTATCAATTATTTTTTCTATATAGCTAGGTAATATTGCTATGTAAAAAAACAGATATATAGATATAATATACTTAATTATATCTAAAAATTTTATAATAAATTCAAACAATATATTATCTAGTTCAGTATCAGTTTTTGAAGATATTTTTATAAAAATTTTATTTATAAAAATAATCAATATAGAAGATAATCAATATATTGTAAAAAATGCAAAAACTGCATTTATATAAGAAAAGATAAGTTCTCAATATTCAAAATTACTTATATAATCAAATAAAGTATTTTGATAAAAAAAATAATAAACTAAAAAATAAGCTATTCAAAGCACAACATAAAAGTAATTTCTTAGTAATTTTAATGTTTGTTTTAACATAAATAATAAAAAAAAGATTAATATATTAAAATTATATATATTAATCTTTTTTTGTAAAAACAATTAATCATTTGTTTCTAAATTTTTTCTTATAAGAGAAAATTCTTCTGGTTTATTATCCATATTAATCCATACTTCATAACCTCAACCATGAGCAGATTCTACTTCTTTTGCGTTGTCTTTATCAAATTTATATTCAAAATCAGTAAAAGTAGTAGTAGCTTTATGTACTCAATGATTTAAACTAGTTTTAAATATTTTTTCTACTTTAGATTGTTTTATTCAGCTAGGTGAAACTATCTCAATATTATCTCATATATTAAATCTATTCTTTACTTCAACTCTTACTAATTTATTTTCTTCATCATAATCTCTAAGTATTCATAAAAAAGATTTTGTTCAAAAACTACCATTTCTTTCATAAAATTGAGCATTAGCATTAGGATTACCAGCTAAAAAACCTGGTATATATCATCTATTTGCTATGGCAAATAATTCTTGAGCTAACTTTTTAGAATCATATTCTTCTCATTTTTCAACTGCATCTATAGCTTCTCTATAAGCAAGTCCAACACTTGCTAAATAATTAACAGTTTTGTTTCTTCATTCAACTTTAAAACTTATTATTCAAGCATCAGCTAAATCATCAATATAATCAATTGCACATAAATCTCTTGAATTCATAAGATAAGTACCATATTGATCTTCGTCTATTTCCATTATATCACCAGGTCTATCTTTTTCTTCTAAATAAAAATTACCAGTTAATTCTTCATAATCTTCTGGTCTACCAGTAACTTCTTCTAGCTCTGCTTCTGATTTTTCATCTTTAAAAACTTTGAACTCCCATCTACAAGAGTGACTACATGTACCTTGATTAGGGTCTCTATTTGATAAGTAATTTGATATTAAACATCTACCACTATATGCCATACATATAGCTCAATGAACAAAGGCCTCCAATTCCATATCTGGAACTTGTTCATGTATTTCTTTCATTTCTCTTAAAGATATCTCTCTACTCAAGATAATTCTTTTAATTCATAATTTATGCCAAAACTTAGCCTGAGCCCAATTTGTATTATTAGCCTGAACTGATAGATGAACCTCAACATCGGGGAATTCTGTTCTAACAATATCAATTAATCATGGATCAGACATTATAAAAGCATCCGGTCACATTTCAACCATTTTTCTAAATTGCGCCAAAAATGGCTTAATTTTCATATTATGTGCATATATATTTGCTGTAAAATATATTTTTTTTCATAAATTATGAGCATAATCAACAGCTTCTTGTAAAGTTTCCATTGTAAAAGCATTAGTTCTTGCTCTAAGAGAAAACATAGGAGCTCATACATAAGTAGCATCTGCACCATAAGCATATGCAAATTTTAATTTTTCCATATCTCATGCTGGCATTAACAACTCTAATTTTTTTGTCATACTAAAAAAATTAATAAATAAAACTAGTTACGCACTAGCCCTTTTTAGTATTATGTAATTATAATATTCTAAAAAAGCATTTTAATTGTATTTAAAAACAATAAATATCAAGTAATAATAAAAATAATTTACAAAAATAAGTTTTATGTATAATATAAAAAATAAAATTGATAAAATAACTAACATAACATATGAAGACAAAACATATAATTTATCCTGTTTCCATAATGATTATGATTATAATACCTGCAATTAGATACTATACAACAACACCAGAAATAAACTGATGCGTTATAGATTATGTAGATGAAATAAATAATGGTAATTTTGAGTGATATTTATATAATATAAAATGACAGAGACATATAGAACCTAAAAATTCTAATTTAAATCATTCTTTAAAAGAATATAAAATTTGAGTAGCAAATTGATGTATAATGTCTAGTGATAATTTTTATGTTGATATAGTAAATACATTTTATTGTTCATTTACTTATTTATTAAAAAATTCACCTATACCGGAATGATTAAAAGAACCTTTTTGAACTTATAAATGATGAGAAATAAATATCGATTAATAAATATTTATAATTTTTGTCAACATAAAAAATACTAAAAATACTACCCAAACTTCTAAAAATACATACAATTAAGTTTGTATGTATTTTTATTTTTCCTTTAATAGACTATGCTAAAAATCAATAAAAAAGGTTTTACTTTAGTAGAACTAATAGTAGTAATAACAATACTAGCGATACTATGAACGATATGATTCATATCATTGCAATGATATAGTAGTGCATCAAGGGATAGTAAAAGAATAACAGATTTGTGACAAGTAAGAACATGAATTCAATTATACCAAGCTAAAGAATGAGTAGTACCAGAACCAGATGAAACAAAAACAATAGTATGAAGCTGAACAACAAACCTAGTAATCCAATGATACGCTTGAACTTGAACACTAAGAAATATCAAAGTAAATACTGATGCTAAAGATCCACTAGAAGATAATTACTACACATACTCAACTAATTGAGCAAAAACAAAGTTTCAATTACTGGCGTTACTAGAAAATAATAATACAGCATATAACAATATACTACCAACAACATATGCAAACTATGAAACAAGAGAACCATATGTTATATGAGATAAATTATGAATATTACTAGACTCTACAACAAATACACCAGTTCAAGAACTATGAGAAACAGATATAGATTTGAATACAAATACAACAGAATATAAAGCAATATTTTCAAAATCAGATATTCAAACACTTAGTTGAACACCATTATATCAAGAAATAGTTACAAAAAGTAATAATGAATGAGTAGAAGAAAATATAGTATATTCAAGCTGTAAAGAAATACTTGATAACTGAGCTAGTACATGAGATGGGACATACACAATAGACCCAGAAAATGACTGAGTATGATTTGAGGTATATTGTGATATGACTACTGATTGAGGTGGGTGGATAGATGTACATAAAACATTTTTGAGTGTTTCTAATACTATATTATATAGAAATAAATTTTTCTATAGTGACAATTTTGATTGATTACCTGTAGCTGATAACAATGGTTTTTATATTGAGTATGAAGCAAGTTCTAATACACATGCTCTACCTTTATATATGAAAAATATTAGTAGTGTAATTATGTCTTGGTCATTACAATGAGAATTTTGATCAAATAGATGTTCTTCTAGTTCTTGGGTTCCATTAAATTGACCTTGATATAATGGTTGATATAATTGATATTTAGCAAGTTGTAAATCTGGATATAATTGCATACAGTGATTACCTGTGGATGGTAGGGATGCTTCTATTTCTGCTAATTATTCTAATAATAATTTAGATAGTTCTACTTTGTTGACTTGGTCGGCATCTGACTATGATGGTACTAATAGTACTCCTTCTTGTTGACAATCTTCTAATATTGATATAAGTAGATGAGCTATCTGGTTTTCAAAATTACTTATAAAATAATTTTTCACAATAAAAAGAATACTTTTAAAAAGTATTCTTTTTATTGTGAAAATGTACAATTTGTATCTATAATAGCTCAAGTTTCTGTTACTATTTGATACTCTAAGCTTGTTCAGTCACTTTGAAGGTTTTTATTAGCTTCTTCGATTTCAAAACAATTTCTAAAATCACTATTTTGCCAATATTCATTTTTATTTTTTAGTTCATTTATTATTTGCTCTAATGTTTTTCATTCTAAGTCTGATTTTGGTTCAAATGGTTGTTCAAAATCATAAGGTAGATTATATGTTTGATTATTTAATATAAATTTTTTATTGTTTTCAGATCAATCTATTCATTGAGTATCTAATACTCAAGACATTATTTCTGCGGTTTGTCATACATCTCTTTTTACTGCAAGAATTATACTAGGTAATATATTAATAGATACTGTTTTATAGTTTCATCATGTAATTGCTTTTGGCATATTTTCGTTTTCTAATGTTAATCAAAGCTCATATTCTTGAGAATTGTTAGTAACAGAGTAAAAGTAAGGTTTTTTAGTTTTTGGATCTATTAGAAGTTTGTCCAATGTACTAAGTCTAACTTCTTGATTAAACTCTCATTGAATGGCAACTGGGTTTGAATTATAAGTTATTTCAAAAGCATTTCCTGGTCTAGGAAAATATCCTCTTTTTTGCTTATATATTTTTAATGCAGATGATATTTTTGCTATATCAGATTTTCTTTGAGAATCTCTAGAATCTCAAATGTAAGAATTATAAGATACAATTCATATACTACTAAGAGTAGCTACAATTATTACACTAACTATTAATTCAGCGAAAGAAAATCATTTTATATTTTTTATCATTCTTTAATTTTTAATTTATAATTTTTTAATTATTCTATAAATGTATTTATAGAATAATATTTTATATTTGATTTTCATCAAAGCCATTTTTGGTCAAAATAATTTTGGACTCAAGATATTTCATTTTTTGTTAATGAATGATTCCATGATATTATTTCTCATATAACTCCTCAAAAATAACTATTCAATCATGATCATAAAGAAGAACCACTAGATATATCTCTTGCTCATCAATCAGAAGCTCAAATAACTATAGGTCAATTATGACTTGTTTGTTCTCATACATTTGTTAATTCTCATACCAAATATCAATTTAAATAAACTTCTAATTTTTTATTATCTGGATTGTTTGAATTAGAATTATGTACTATTATTAATGAATAAACAGTATTTTTTATTATATCGATTCATATTGATTTTATTTGATTTCAAGAACTCCAATCTACTGTATTCCATGTTCATCAATATATTTTACCATTTTTTATTTGTATAGCGTATCATTTATTAATATTTCATTGCTTATATATATTTTGAATTGAACTTATATCATTTCAAGTTTTAAATATTATAGCAAATGACTTTTCATTAAAATTAGATAAATTTATGTCTGAATTTTCATTTATTGATAAATAATTATTTCAATCAAATAACACTCAAGAGTTAGATTTTATTCAAAAAGAAGAATAAATAGGTGCTGTTCATGCATTTGCATTATTTCATTTTGCTTTTTCTATCCATGTATAAATTGATTGATTATCATTATATCAATTTCAGGTAATTCAATCTCCATTTATATCAAATCAATCAAAATGTAAAATATTATTTTTTATTTCACTTGGAGCTAAAAAATGTCTTAATATATCAACATTTTTTTTGAAATATATTTCAAAAAATTCTTTTTTGTATACTTCAGGATCAATATTATTTCATTGGACATCAAAATATTTATAATTTTCATTTATAGTTCAAGTAAAAACTTCATAAGATTTTGTTAGTTTATCTTTTTTTACATAAAATATTTCATCTTTTTTTATATTAGATGTATCAATATTTTTTGTAATATTATTTGCATTAGAGCTTAATATATATTTTCATGTTAATAGTTTAAAGTTACTTACAATATCCTTATTGTAATTTAATATATTTATTGATCAAATAAGAATAAATGATAATATAAATATTGCTATTATTATTCAAGCAATTGAATCTCCTTTTTTGTTGCTTTTCATTTTACAAAATGATTAATATATATATTATTCTTTATAAATAATATAACTAATTTTTCCTAATTGTGAAATTTTTTCAAAAAAACATAAAAGCTATAACTCTTGTTGAGTTAATAGTTGCAATGACAATAACTGCAATATTAATGGTTATTATTTCTTTTTTTATTACTGAAAGTGTAAAAGAACTTACAGATAATGATTTAAAAGTTAATTCTGTTGAACAAAGTTTTGATTTTAAAGATACAATACAAAGGTATATTAGAGCATGATATTCTAATCCTATTGTTTTTACATGAATAACAGAACCTACTTATACTTGAGCAATAAATAATAATAATGTTTTGTATTTAGAAGATCTTAATTGAAAAAAATGAGTTCTTATATGAATTGTAAATCTAGATAATAATTTAATACAAAGAAATTATATATATTGAGAAAATTATCTTTGATATAGGGAATTATCATCAACAGAAATACAAGAAATTAATAGCAATTCTTGAGTTATCTTTTCAAAAAAATTTCATAATGATAATATTTTTAAATATTTAAGAATGAAAGACTTTAGTGTGGATCTTTATAATTGATGAGAATCTATAAATATTAAATATAAAATAATAAATTTATTTAATGAATCTTTATATTGAGAAAATTTTGATGACTTTTATATAGATAGTTATTATATGGATGAATATAATTTAGTTTTTTAATTTACCTTTTTGTGAAAAAAACAAATAAAAGAGCAAGTATTTTTGTATATTTATTAATTTTAATAAATTTATCATTGATAATATGATATATAGTTTTTAATAATACTTATATTATTGATAATAATATAAGTGTATGAAAAAACTCAGAACAGTTTTTCAATATATTAACTGATAAATGAAATATAAATTTACAAACTGTTAAAATGTATAATAGCAATTGATCATGATATAGTGATTTTGTATCATGCCCAACCAATATAACAATGAGTTGAACTACTATTAAACAAGAGAATATAACTTCTCAAATGAAATATGATTACTGAAGTATTTATTGCTATTTTGAATACAACTGAGAAAATGTAAAAATATTTTTTGATCCAACAACAAATAGCTTTACAAAAGCATACTATATGTGAGAATTGAGGGATATAGATAATGATTTTTTTTATAGTGAACAACTTGTTAATGAATGAGATCTTAGTGTAGATTCAACAGATACTACTGACTGAAATAGTTGAGTTCAAGACCCTGAAAATGCTATAGACTGAAGTGATTCTACACATTATTTATCAAAAAAATCAGATTATCCGAGATTAACTGTTGATTTTAATACAGCTAAAACTCTTTCAAAAATTGTTATTAACAAAAAAGAGTCAAATTGAAACAATTTTTGGAATAATTGAACAATAGAATATTTTTCACCCGATGGTTCATCTATTTTGTCTACAATTACATGAGTAAAAGAACAAAGTCAAATTGAAATTGATTTTGCAAATTGATACTTTTCAACATCTTGAGGTGTTAATTCTATTACAATAGAGGCTACTTGAGATAATAAATTTTTGAATATAACATCATTAGAAATATATGAATGGTGAAGTACTTGATCTGAGATTTGGTATATTAATACTAGTTTTAATGACCCTGATGAAACTTTTTTAAGTTTTGATAGTACTTGAATATGATGATGAGATAATATAGATGATAATATGAATAGTGATAATTATAAGCCTACATCTACTTGATCTTTATCATATCCTCTTGATTATTATGATGATGATAATGAGCCAAGGTTAACTATATTTTGAAGTATTTCACCCTATAATAACTGATCTTATTATAATGTATTTTGGAATAATTATGAGACAAATGAGTTTATTAATTGAAATACTTTCAACGATTATAGATCAGATTTATTTGTAAAAATTTGAAATGTTGAACAATGAAATTTAATATTTGATCTTTTTACATCAGATTCATTATTAAATTATGATATAAAACTTATAGAGTTTGATAAAACATATTATAAAAACAAAAGCTCTTTATTGCCAATAAATATCTATGAATCTAAAAATTTAAGTTCTAATTACTGATATTTGCAATTAAATTGAGATGAACTATGATTAAGTACCTATAAAACTTGAAATGAATTTACTTTTGATTTTAAAAATAAAGATTACTCTATTTATTTGAATAATAATTGAAATGATAATTTAGCTTATAGAATTACTTGAGAAGAATCTACTTTTGATCTTAATGATTCATGAAAAAGAATATATATAAATGCTATTGATGACTCAAAACCATGAACAATTGAAACATTAGTTAATCATATTATAATATGAGGTGAAAAAAACTATATATCAGAGAATTTTTTAATGGTTTGACCAAAATAATTAAAGGCAGTTAAACTATAATAATTTAATTAATCAATAAAAAAAAATAATAAAATTATAAAACATTTTAAAAATAAATAAAATACTTATAACTTTTTAGTTATAAGTATTTTATTTGTCTTAAATTAATTTATGATAAATTTTGATAATAAAGGTTTTACTTTGGTTGAGTTAATAGTTGTAATAACAATATTAGTGATATTATGAACTATCTGACTTATATCATTGCAATGATTTTCAAAAGACGCAAGAGATTGAAAAAGAGTAAGTGAGTTAAATAATATAAGAAAATCTTTAGAATTATATAAAATTAAAAATATGTCTTATCCTATGCCTGATAATGGGGAAGATATGGTATATAGTTGAAGCTTATTATGGACACAATGAGTTATCTGATCTTGAGTCATAAAACAATTATCAAAAAACATAGTTAAAAAACCTTTAGATCCATTATTATGAACAGAGTATATTTATTCTATAACTCATAATGGTTTAGAATATGAAATATTATGATTATATGAATGAGATTTGATTTCAAAAAATAATTTATTATACAATAAAGCATTTGCAAATATTGATTTAAAAGCCAAAGTAGATTGAAATTATAATTGAATATATGTAAAAACAAGTGATTATGTAATACCTACTCCTAGTATTATAACTAGTTTAGATTTACCTAATGAAATTAATCAAGATACAATAAATTCTCAAGTAGTTACTTGATATACAAATTTACCTAGTTATGGGGATGTTTTATCAAAAACTTGAGGCTTAAATATTACAAATTTTGATATTTATTCGTGAAATCTGGACAAAGATGTAAGTGATCAAGATTTATTAGACTTATATAATATTATTGCTAATACATATTCTGGTACTTTGTTAGAAAAAAATAATAATATTTTTAATTTATTGTCTCAAAATACATATGAGAATAAAATTAATTATATCAAAAATACAGTTATTAACAAAAAATCATGAACACTATCTAATTGATCATCTACTATATCTTATACTAGTTGTTTGGATGCTAAAAATAAGTGAAATGATATTTCTTGAAAATATTTAATTAATCCAGATGGTTGAGAGCCAGTTAATGCATATTGTGATATGGTTACAGATGGTTGATGATGGACTTTGGTTTTAAAAGCTGATGGTTCAAAAGAAACATTTATATATGATTCTAATTATTGGACCACAAATAATGTATTAAATAAAGATTATTATATTTATGATAATACAGAATTTAAAAGTGATTTATTTAATAGGCTACCATTTAATAATATTTATCTAGAACTTGAAACATGAAATAATAAAAATGCAGTAAAATTATCATATAGTTCAAATAATTTATTATCTATTTTTAATGGTGATAATTATATTAATTATAGCTATTGAAAATCTAACTGGATGTCTTTGGTTCCTGGGTCATCGTTACAGCCTTATTGTAATAATGAATGATTTAATGCATATGCTTCTACTTGATTGAGAGCTAGAATTGGTATTACATCAAATAATGAGAATGATTGTACCTCCAATGATAGTGTTGTTTGAATTTGATTAAACCAACGGAGAGATTATTTTTCTACAGTTTGAAATAACTGTTGATCTACTTTATGTAGTTGATGAAATAAAGAAATAAATTCTTTTTGATATATATTTATTAGATAAAAAAGAAGAGTATAAGAATATTATACTCTTCTTTTTTAAATTTTATCTAATTCTTCTTTTATATCATTATTTATTCAATTCAATCTAAAAATATCTTTTATATGATTTTTTGATACAAAATAAAGTATTTTTTTTACTGTAATATTTTTATTTTGCAATCATACATCTCCAAATAAATATTTTATTTTTATTTTGGCTAATATTAGTTTTATTTCATCTATTTTTTCAAAATTATTTATATACTCTATTATATCAAAAACTTCTTTATTTTGTAATCAATCCGGTAGTTCTTTATAAATTAATGCTAACACTTCTAAATATTTATTTAAAATTCAATAATCATTAAATTTTTTTGTATCAAATTGTGATTTTATTTTGATGTTTTTTATTTTGTGTACTTTAACATTTTCTTTTGTATGTATTTCAAAATTTATTATGTTTCATAAATCTATGTTTTTTTCTCTATTAGAGTATTTTTTGTTTGCTCTTATTTTTCAATATTCATAAGTGAATATTGCATATAGTAAGTCTTTTTCTCTTATTTTATCTATTTTGAGCACTATGGCTTTATCTTTGAAAACTGACAATTTTAAAAAATATTAAAAAATAATATTGAAATATATAAATTATTGATATAATAAAGTAAATTTACTATTTTTCAATTAATTTATGCAAGAAAACAAATTGACAGAACAAGAAGTTGATACTTTGGTTCTATCAATGATAGAAAATCACTGAGATGAAGTAAATATTGATGAAAAAGACTTTTTAGATTTGTTAAAATTTAGTCTTTCTCTTAATACAATGGAAAAAAAGAGGGTAGTTGATGCTGTTCCTACTTTGTCACAGTTTCAGTTCGATGAATTAGTAAAAGTATTTACTGAGGAAAGACAAAAATTCAGAGAATTAGCCAAAGAACATCCAGAAGATATCAAAAAATTAGTATCAAAACAACAAGCTGAATGGGTAGAATTAGGAGAGCTTTATGTCGCTGAAATAGAAGCAAAAGAAAAAGAATCAGAAGATCAAGATAAAATAGATGATATAAAATCATCTTTGGGATTATAGTTTTTGTTAATTATTTATAAAAATGATTTATAATTTTTGTATATATTCTGAAAAAAAAGTAAGAGTAGATATTTATTTATCTACTCTTTTTGTTGATTTTTCAAGAAGTTATATTCAAAAAATAATAGACTCATGAAATTTAAAAGTAAATTGAAAAATAGTTAATAAAAATATAAAAATTTGTTCAAGAGATGAATTATATATAGAAATAATAAATAAATCTTTAGAAAAAATAAAGCCAGAAAAAATAGATATTGATATTATATATGAAGACAAGGATTTATTGATAATAAATAAAGAAGCATGATTAAATGTTCATCCAGTTCCATGAGAATGATGAAATAGTAATACTCTTGTAAATGCAATATTATATCATTGCAAAAATAATTTACCAAGCGTATGATGAATAGAAAGGCCGTGAATAGTTCATAGACTAGATAAAGATACCTCTTGAATTATACTTATAGCCAAAAGTGATAAAATGATGAATTACTTATCTGCTATAATAAAAGATAGAAAAATTAACAAAACTTATCTTGCTATTGTTAAATGAATACCCAAAGAAAATAAATTTAGAATAGAAAGTTATATTTGAAGAGATCCAAATAACAGACTCAAAATGACTACAAAAAGTCCTATAAATCCAAAGTTAGCTATAACTAATGTTGAATTTTTGTGAAATATCTGAGAATGTTATTCTTTGTTAAGAGTTAATATAGAAACATGAAGAACTCATCAAATAAGAGTTCATCTTTCCAGTATAGGTTTTCCAATTATAGGAGATAAAGTATATGCTAATTCAAAAATAAATAATGAAGCATATTCCAAATATTGATTAGATAGACAGGCTTTGCATGCTTATAGTCTCGAGTTTGATTTATATTCAAAAAAACAAAAATTTATATGAGATTTAAAATCGGATATGCAAAAAATTATTTGAGACTTAAAATATAATTAGTTAATTTATGAAAAAATTTTTATTGTTAATATTATTTATTTCTTTTTTATATTCGTGCGAATCTGAAGTTGCAGAAGAAACAAAGCAAATTTGAGACAATTATATAAAAACACTTGATAAGGCACCAGATGATGCACAAAAAGCGGTAGATTTGATAAATCAAAGACAAGAAGAAATAATAAAATAAAAAGAATAATTTTTAAATTTATTCTTTTTATTTTATTATTCAGTTAACAGCACTTATATTGAAACTATAGTTCATTTTTAAGCTTCATATAACTCATATATATGCTTGGCTTCAATCAATGTATACTTTTTTTATTATTATTGTATAGTCTTTTAAAAATGGTAATATATTTTCTTCTCATATAAATACATCAATACTTGAATTTATAGGGAAGCTTTTTAAAAATTTTATAAAACTGCTTTTATCATCAAGCATTTTTATTATAGAAAATATTGAATCTCATAGTCTTGAGTGAGTATTTTCTAAAAATATTCATGCTCATGAATATTTCATAATGTTTTTGTCTTCCACTGCAAAAAATGCAATTTCTCATGTACTTTTTGCTAATTCATATGATATTTTATCTCAAAAATCCCATATATTATTTATAATTCATGATTTATTTTCTATATTTTCGACTTCTAAAAAATGCTCTGGTACTTGTTCCATCAAAAAATTTACATAGGCCCTTAATCATTTCGATGTAGGCATTCTTCATGCTGAATTGTAAGGTTGATATACTAGTTCTAACTCTTCTAGTCTGGCCATATCGTTTCTTACAGTTGCACTTGAAACTCCCAAGTCATATTTTTGCAATAACATTTTGCTTCACAAAACTCATCATGTTTCTAGGTACTCTATAACAATAATTTTTAATATTTCTACATTTCTTGGACTTAGCATAATTTATTTCATTATTTCTAATAATTGTTTTTTAGTGTTTTCTAATGAATATTTTTCTAATACATTATCATAATCTATGTTTGGAAATACACCCTCATTTTTTATTATAAAATCTTTTACTGTTTTGTAAATACTATTTACTGAAATAGGTGAAAAATATTCTACATTGTCTCAAAAAACTTTTTTTATATTTTTTAGATTAGAAGACAATATTTTTGTTTTAAAATAAACAGGTTCTGATAATCTAAAAGGAAATGTCTCATAAAAACTAGGAAATATTGTAAACAGTGATTCATTATATAGGTGTTTTTTAGTTTTTACATCAGGTGATCATAAAAAATATATATTTTTTTCCAATCATAAATCTAGTATTTGATTTCTTAAGTGTATATTCTTTGATATATTATTTCATAAAAATACCAAATCTATTTCTATATTGTCATTTTTAAGTCTATCTATTACATGTATAATTTTTTCATAATTTTTTTCTATTGAATCTCATCATGAATATATTATATAGTCATTTTTTATTAAAAATTTATTTTTTATATTTATATCTATTTCTTTTTCTTCAGTATTAGATTCTGTTTTGTTTTTAGGAAAAAATCAATTTATTGTATCTATTTTATCCTCTTTTATATTGTATTTTTCTACAAGTTCATTTTTTGTTTGCTTATCTAAGCATACAACCTTCCTTGAATTTTTTAGATTTTTTTCCATTAAAAATAAAAATCTGTATTTTGTTATATATGAATTAAAATTCATATAATAAACTTCCTTTAGAGATCATATTATTGTTATGTAATCTCATCTGTACATTATAGGCTTATACTCATTAAAAAATAACATTGTATTGTTATTGTCTTTTTTTAGTATCTTTAAAAAACTAAATTGTTCTTTCAAGCTTCAATTATTTATATTTATGATCTTTTTTTCTATATTTGGAGATTCTATAAGATTTATATCTTTATTTAAATATATTATATATTTATTTTCTTTGTCATCTTTTATTATAGAATTTACCAACTCCAACACAAAGCTAGAATATAAGTGATCATTTATAAATCTCAAATCTATACCTATTTTCATTTTTTTTATTTTAATTTTAATCTTTTATTTGTATTATACTTTAAAAGTTATTTTTTAAAAGGTTTTTTATGGATTTGAATCAATATATAACAAATAACTTAGATAACTGATTTCTCAAAATTAAAGTTATACCTAATTCACAAAACAATGATTTTGTATGAGTCTTAGGTGATAGTGTTTTAAAGTTTAAAATAAAATGAGTTCCTGAAAAGTGAAAAGTCAATAAAGAATTGCAAAAATTTTTATCAAAAGAATTAAATTTATCTAAAAATAGTATAAAAATTGTATCTTGAGAAACTAGTAGAAATAAGTTACTAAAAATTGATTTTTAATAATTACTAACTATAATAAAACTGTTAAAAATTAAAATAATATTATGACTATTATCTACATAGTTCTTTATTGAATATTTTTAATTTGATTATATGTATTTATAATAAAAAGATTAAAAATATTAAGTCTCAGGCACAAAGAAAATACATGAATACATTCTTTATCTAGGTGATATAGAATAATAAGAAGAAGACTTATAGTTATTTTGTTATTTATGTTTTTTTTCTCTAGCTTAGTTTTGATAACTTTTACAGACAATGACTTACTACCAAAAGTATGACTACGTAATGATCAGGAGGCATTGGATAACAATGATTTTTAAGTATATAAAATTTTTGTTTTTCTTTTTTATTGCTGCTAGTTTTTATTTCTTATGAGTTTTTTATTGAGTAGAGCTTTGAGTAGAAGTGACTAATTATATAATTTTTCCTTTAGTATTTATTAGTCTTAATTATGCATTTATAAAATTAATACTTTATTATATAAGATATTATAATAATTTAATTATTCTATATAAAGATCAAATTATAGTTATAAAATCTAGTTTGTTAAATACTGATAATGTAGAATTAATAGATCTCCATAAAATTACTAAGTTAGATACTTTTTGTGATTGATTTATTCCAAATATAATATGATATGGTATTCTAGTTGTTGAGCAACAAAGAGATAAAGTAAGAGAATTCTGGTATGTTCCACAGCCACATAAAGCTATTTGATTTTTAAATGAAGCTAGAGATAGAATATCACAAAAATGAAAATTAATTGAAAAATAAAAAAACAAAGCTAAAAAGCTTTTGTTTTTTTATTTTTTATTTTTATACTTATAAAAATATTTTTATAAGTATAAAAAATGCAAAAAGTTTTGGTTTGATTATCTGGGGGAGTAGATAGTGCTGTATCAGCTTATTTGTTAAAAAAACAATGATATGATGTTACAGCATGATTTATGATAAATTATTTAGCTCCAGAATGAGAATATTGCCCAACTAAAGATGATATAGAAGTAGCTAAGGAAGTAGCTGCTTATTTAGATATACCATTTTTTACATTTGATTATAGAGATACTTATTCAGATAAGGTTTTGGATTATATGTATGAGTGATACAAAAAATGAATCACTCCAAACCCTGATATAATGTGTAATAGCGAAGTTAAGTTCAAAGTTTTTATGCAAGAAGCTATTGAATATTGATTTGATAAAATAGCTATGGGGCATTATGCTAGGATAGAACATTTAGAGGACTGATTGTATCATTTAAAAAAGTGAATAGATCCAAAAAAGGATCAAAGTTATTTTTTGGCTTGATTAAATCAAGAACAACTATCTAAAGCTATTTTTCCTATTTGAGAATTAGAAAAATCTAAGGTTAGAGAAATAGCTTTAGAAGCATGACTACCAAATGCTACAAGAAAAGATTCTCAATGAATTTGTTTTGTTTGAAAAGTTGATATGTCCAAATTTTTGGAAAAAAAGATTAATCCAAAGCCATGAATTGTAAAAGATACATCTTGAAATATATTAGGTGAACACAAATGAGTATATTATTATACTATATGACAAAGGAAAGGTCTTGATATATGATGACAATCTGAACCTATTTTTGTTGTAAAAAAAGACATAGAAAAAAATGAAATAATTGTATGAAACTCCCAAGCCCTAGAGCTTTTTGATGATAGATTATATGTAGATGATTTTAATTTTTTATCAAAAAATGATTATTTTTTTCCTCTCAAAGCAAAAGCCAAAATAAGATATAGGCAAGCTGATCAAGACTGCATTGTATACAAAGAAGCAAATTGATGATATAGAGTTGAGTTTGAACAAAAACAAAGAGCTATAGCTAGATGACAAATTTGTGCTATATACTTAGATGATGAGCTTATTATGAGTTGAGTAATTAGTTGATAAAAAAAGATAAACTTTTAAAAAGTTTATCTTTTTTTATATCAGTACCAAGCTAGTTGCCATAACAAGCATTCATACTATAAGTCATCATATAGCTATATGATGTTCTCAATATTCTTCTGCAGTTGGTAATAACTCATCTAATGAAATATAAATCATTATTCATGCAACTAGTGCAAATATAAATCAAAAACTCAAGTCTCAAAACAAGTGTAACAAAAAAAAGTATCATATAATTGCTCATATTACTTCAGCAAAACCTGATAAAAATCATAAACTAGCTGCTTTTATCTTACTCTTTGTAGCAAAATAAATAGGTGCTGCAACTGCTATTCATTCAGGTATATTGTGTATAGCTATAGCTATGGCTATACTTATTCACAAATTAGGATCATATATTGCGGCTACAAATGTAGCCAATCATTCAGGAAAATTATGTAATGATATGGCTAGGGCTGAAAAAAGTCACATTCTTAATAGTTTTTTTTCATTTAGTAATTTTTTTTCAGAAAGGGTTTTGATATTTTTTATTTCATGAGGGTTTTCATAAGAAGGGACCATTTTATCAATTATTGCAATAATTGCTATTCACAAGAAAAAAGCAATAGTCATATATAGGTATCACTTTTCTTCTCATAATGCTTGACTTAAGCTTTCTAAAGATTTTGGTAATATTTCCATAAATGAAACATATATCATAACTCATGCTGAAAAACCTAAACTACCAGATAATATTTTTGGGTTAAATTTTTTTGTAAAAAAAATCAAAAAGCTACCTATACCTGTTGATAATCAGGCTAATAGGGTTAATAAAAATGCTAATTGTATATTTGATTCCATTTATTTAATTATTTATTAATATTTATAATAGATTATCAAAAAAATATATAAGTCAAATAAAGTCAATAATAAAGCTTTTAAAAATATTTTTATTAGTTTTTTGCAATATTTATAATTTGAATACAATAATAAAAATTAATAAAATTTATTAGATATAATGTATAACTTAGAAGAAGTATTAAAAAATAATTTTTGATTAGAATCATTTAGAGAATGACAAAAAGATATAATAGAGAGTGTTATTAACAAAAATGACACTCTTGTTTTTATGCCAACTGGTTGATGAAAGTCTCTTACTTATCAATTACCTGGTTTTGCTATGGATGGTGTAACATTAGTAGTTTCTCCACTTATTTCTCTTATGAAGGACCAAGTAGACAAATTAAATGATTTATGAATAAGAGCAGAGCTTATAAATTCTACTATTGATAATTATGATAAGCAAATAATACTTAATGATTTATCTAGAAATGATGGTAGTATAAAATTTTTGTATATAGCTCCAGAAAGACTTAATAGTTCTGACTTTATGAGAGTTATATCAAATACAAATATATCTTTATTAGCTATAGATGAAGCTCACTGTATAAGTCAATGGTGACATGATTTTAGACCTAGCTACATGAAGCTTAGAAGTTTTATAGATTCTCTTAGAAAAGATAAACATTTTCCTATTATTGCTCTTACCGCTACTGCTACTAAAAAAGTTAGATTGGATATTGTAGAAAGACTTTGACTTGATTCTCCAAAAATATTTACTACTTGATTTGAGAGAAAAAATATATCAATAATAGTAAGAGAAATATCTAAAAAAGAAGAAAAATTATCAAAAGTTATAGAAATACTATCTAAAACTCCTGGTTCTTGAATAATATATTGTTCTAGTAGAAAAAATGTAAAAGAAGTTTATAACTATTTATGTAGTAAAAACATATCTTCTTGAATATATACATGAGAAATGACCCCAGATAGTAGGGAAATTGAGCAAAATAACTTTATGGATTGAAACTACAAGGTTATAGTAGCTACAAATGCATTTGGTATGTGAATAGATAAAAAAGATATAAGATTTGTTATTCATTACAATTTACCATGAAGTATAGAAAATTATTATCAAGAAGTAGGTAGGGCATGAAGAGATGGTAAAAATAGTTATTGAGTTGTTCTTGCATCTTTTTCAGATACAAAAATACAAGAATTTTTTATAGAAAATTCATTTCCTTCAAAAGAAAAAATACTAAAACTTTATGATTATTTTTATAATGATTTTGATTTATGACAATGATCCGGAGCAAATATTATCAAAACTTATTCTACTATATCTAATGAAAGTTGATTAAAAAATGATATATTAGTATCTTCTATAATTAGAATATTGGAAAAATATAATATATTAAAAAGATGAATTGATGATTTTGATGATAATTGAAGTGAATTTAGAGGTAGAGGTATAACTCTTTTAAAAAACAAACAAAAAAATGATTCTATACCTGTAGATTGGTGACATCAAGAAAATTTAAAAACAGAGAATTATTTCAAACTAGAACAAATAAAAAAGCTTTTATTTTATCCTCATTGTAGAAAAAAATTTATACTTGACTATTTTTGAGATGAGGAAGATATGCAAAAAATAAAAGATTGATGTGGTAGTTGTGATTTTTGTATAGAAAAGAAAAAAATATGAAACTCTCCAAATCTAAACATAGTAAATTTATCTGTTTTTTCATTAGTTTTAGAAGTTATAAAAAAATATAATGAAAAGTTTTGAGCTCAACTTATAATAAAATTTTTACGGGGAAGTCGTGATAAAAAACTTTCTGATTGGAAAATGGATAAAAATGATTATTTTGGTTCTTTGTCAGATTTGACTCCTGAAGCTATACAAGCTATAATAGAAGCTCTTATTTATAATGATTATCTTTATAGGCTTGATGGTCAGTATCCTCTGGTTTGAATAACTGAAACATGAAAAATATCTATAGTTAGAGATAGTATTTTAAAACAAGATAATGATGAATTACAACAATATATAAGAATGAAACTTGGTAGTAAAGAAGTATATAAAAAACAAAAAGAAAATAATGAAAGCTCTTCTAATTCTAGTATCAATAATAAAAAAATAGATACATATAAAGAAACATTATATTTATTGAAACAATGAAAGAGTATAAAAGAAATAGAGTCTGTTAGATGACTCAAAAATATAACAATAGAATCACATATAATAAAGCTTTATGAATACTCTGAATTGTCTCTGTGAGAAGTTATGAAATATACAAGTTTCTCCAAGCTTAGTAATACAAAAAATACTATAAATAATTATTTTGACTGACAAATAGATAAACTAAAACCTATAAAGCAAAAATTAGAAGAATTATGATTTGATGATATTGGTTATTTTGATATAAAATTGGCTATATCTATGATAGATAAAAAAGATTTATAAAAAACAAGCTATGTCAAGCTTGTTTTTTTGTTATATATATAAAATTATGTTACACTTTTATTAAAGTTATATATAAATAAATATTTTTATGAGTATACAAGATGTACTAAAAAAATCCAAAGCAAACAAAAATGATCAAACTTCTACAAAGAAAACAAAAGTAGAGGATCTTTTTTGATCTGCTTCTTCTTGAACAAAAAACTCAAAAAATACTATTAATTCTGATCTAAATATAAATTCATATTGAGAAAAACAAGAGGACTGAGAACTAATATGAATGGTTAATGATATATTTTTGAATGCTATAAAAAATAGGGCGTCGGATGTTCATATTGAACCAAACGACAAAAATATAAATATTAGATTTAGAGTTGATGGTAATTTTATAAATTATAAACAATTAGATTTATCTTACAAAGATCCTATAGTAGCAAGAATAAAAATAATGTCTTACCTTAGGATAGATGAACATAGGCTTCCTCAAGATTGAAAGATAGCTTATAAGCTATTTGGTTGAAAATCTATTGATATGAGAATATCAGTAATACCAACTATATATTGAGAAAAATGTGTAATAAGATTATTAAAAAAAGATGATAGACCACCTGAGTTGAAACAATTATGAATTATGCCATATAACATGGTAAAGGTAAAAAATCATATAAAAGATAATTATTGAATGATTTTGGCAGTATGACCTACTGGTTCTGGTAAGTCTACAACACTTTTTTCTTTGTTATCACAATATGACCCAGAAGAAAAAAATATTTCTACATTAGAAGATCCAGTTGAATATAGAATATCATGAGTTAATCATACACAAATAAATCCTGCTATTGATTTTACCTTTGCCAGATGACTTAGGAGTTTGCTTAGACAAGATCCAGATATAATAATGGTATGAGAAATAAGAGATGAAGAAACAGCAAAACTTGCAGTAGAAGCTAGTATTACATGACATATAGTTTTTTCTACTATCCATACCAACTCTGCAAGTCATACTATACAAAGACTTATAAACTTATGAGTAGATCCTTTGCTTATAACTTCAAGTCTAAGAATGATTGTTAGTCAAAGGTTGGCTAGAAAACTATGTACTAATTGTAAAGTTAAATACAAAGCAAGTGAAAAAATAAAAAATTACATAGTTTGAAGAGTTTGAAAATATATAAAAAATAAAGACGAAATTATTTTGTATAAAGCTCATGATTGATGATGTGAAAAATGTAACCATACATGATATAGCTGAAGAGTCTGACTTTATGAAATATTAGAAATGACTGATAAAATGGAATCAATGATATTAAAAAACTCGTCTCGTTTACAAATAGAAATACAGGCTATATGAGACGGAATGGTTCCTATAAAAGATGACGGTTTGTTAAAAGTTATACTTTGAGAAACATCATTAGAAGAAATATTATCTGTTTTATGAACTTAAAAATAAAAAAGTAAATAGTTTTTCTAAAAAATAATTGATATATATATTTGCTAGATATAATTATTTATGATAATCTATAATAGTAATCATAAATTATGAATACACGTATTGAAACACTTTTTGAAAAGTATAATCTATCTGCTAAAAATAGATATGAGATAGAACAAATGTATTGATTGTTACCTGATTTTAAGAAAAAGAGTCTTATAAATAATTTTGAAGTTTTTTTATCAAAATTTAACTACATAGAAGACTCTATACAAAAAGAAAAAGAAATATTATTATGAGAATCTGTTGATAAAATAAGAGATTCTATTTTACAAAAAAGAAAGGAAAAAATAGACGAAAAAATAAAAGATGAAATAAATTTATTGAAAGGGGAACTATAAATTTAATGACTAAATTATAATAACATGAGAGAAGGTTTAAATATTCATAACTCCGAAGGATTAAATAACTCATTTGAAGAATATAGAAATTCTCCTGAATATAAAATGGAGGTTTCTCAAAGAGTAGAAACTCTAAAAGTATTTTGAGTGTTTCCTGAATTTGCTGAAGCTTTGGCTAAAGATTCTGTTAAAAATAATTTCAAAGTATCAGAATTGTTATGAGTTAAGGATGAAATAATGGATGAAAATGACAAGCTTGTAGAAAGTTTCTCTAATATAGAACAAGAAAAAATAGATAGAATAATAAGAGCTGCAACTGGTGATTCAAATTATGGTTCTGCTGCATAATTTATAATAACAAAAGACTAAGGGTTATTCCTTAGTCTTTTGTTATTAATCAGTTAACACTATCAAAATATATATTTTTTTCATCTGATAAAAATTTTGTTTTTATTCTTATTGTATTTTCTCAAGAGTTGCAGCCAATTCAGTCAATTATGTAATTTCACTTTTCAAAAATAATTGTTCATGTATTTGTTGTTGTAGGTGTTCAGTTATTTGTACTACATGTTATCTCAGATATACTGTATCATTGTTCTAGTTCTAGTTTATTTATTACTTCTTGTGTTCAAGATTTTTCTATTTTTGTTATTATTGATCAAGAGTTACTGCTTGATACTTCAATTATCCATTTGTCAGGTATTTCTAAATCTACTCAATTTAATTCTGCTTTTCAGACCAAATCATTTGTTCTTATTGTTTCTATTTGCGATATAACCTTATTAGTGAATATCTCTAATCTTTGCTTGCTAGTAGATGAGTTAAAATTTATATTACTTGCTCAGGCAATCATTATAATAATTAAAGTTATTACTACTAATAACTCCATAACAGTAAAAGCTTTATTTTTGTTTTTTAAATGCATAAAAAATTTGTAAATAATAAAAAAAATGATATAATTTTCTTAGTTAATTTTACTGATAAAAAAATAACTTCAAATTATTTTTTAAAATAAATATATGAAAAAAGCATTTTTATTAATTTTTGTTTCTCTGTTTTCTTTTTCACAAGTAAATGCAGAGTCTAATCTTGATGTAGTTTCTAATGATTCCAAATGATTGACACTTGGTTGGGATTCAGTTGAATGAGCTGATTTTTATCAAATAGAATATTGAACTGAGTCATGAAATTATACTGAAATAGAAGAATTTATTTTTAACAATAGTCATACTTTTACTGATCTTGAACCTAGTACTAAATATTATTTTTCATTGATTTGAAAAGATGAATGGGAAAATCAAGTATTCAAAGAAGATGAATTTTCTGTAACTACTTCAGACTCAATTTGATTAAGTAATGACTGATCTACAAATAACAATGAACAAGAATTATCATTATTTATGGTTGAATCTTCAGAAATGGTATGAGAAAATGAAATAGAGTTAGTTTTTTCTAATCCATTAAAAGATGAATCTCATGATGATAGAAAATTCAAAGTTGAATGAGTAGAAAATCCAAATGATTACTTTGAAGTAGTAGATTCTTATATAAAAGAAGATAAGGATAATGTATTAGTTTTGACTTTAGATTGAACACCTTCTGTATGAACAGAATATAAAGTCATAGTTTTATCTACAAAAGATGTAAACAACCAAAGTATTGAATATTGAGTTGATTCAGAAACTGTTTTTGAATGAATAGATGCTTCTGAAATTCAAGTTGTTGAAAAAGATGAAGAAGAGATTGAATTAAATGCAGCTTGAGCAGAGCCTAGTGAAGAAACATCTAATGCTTGAGCTGAAATTGATAAAGATACTGTAAATAGTAATCTTATAAATGTAGCGGATTCTAATGAAAGACTTCCTCAAACATGACCTACTCAAACTTTTATAGTTTTATTATCTTTGTTATTTTGAGCTCTAATTTTTTATAATAGATTTAAAAAATAAAATAAAAAAACTTTCTTAAATTAAGAAAGTTTTTTTATTTTATAAATATTCATATTATTGTTAAATTAGCAATTGTTTTAAAAAAATTATATTTTGTTTTTATGTTTTTTTGTAATTGATAATAAGTTCATATTTTACTACTTTTTTCTAGTATTGATTCTTTTATATATCCATAAAATGGATTTACTGATATTTTTGGATGTTTTTCACATACTGAAAAAATAAAATTTATTTCATTATGTATTTTTTTGTATATATCCATTTTTTCTTCTAATGTAACTTTTCAGTTATTTTCTCAAAAATCTTTTCTTTTTAACTCAAAAAATGTTTTAAATATTTCTTCTTTTTTATTTAGTGTATCTCACGATATTCAATAAAGAGTTGTTACTTGATTATTTCTTTTGTTAAATAAATCTATTATTAATTTTTCCAATTTTTGTATTTTATTTCATAACAAAAATACGAATATATTTAGTATTAATATTATTAAAATAACTCATATTATTATATATTCCATAATTTTTATTTTTATTATTAATTGTATATTATATATATTATCATAAAAGCTACTTATTACAAAAAACTAAGCAATTTTATTTTGACTATTATCAAAAAAATCATATAATCCTTATTGACAAATGTTGCAAACTAATATATTGCAGCATTTTTTTAGTTTTAACTTAAAAATTTATGTTACAATTTTTTAAAGATTCTGTTAGGGAATTAAAACATGTGGTATGGCCAACTAGAGCTGAAACAAAAAATTTCTTTATTATAGTTATTCTTGTACTTATATTTTTCTGAATTTATTTATTTGTAGCTTCTACAATATTCTCAGAAATAGTTACATATCTAAGAGATTTAGTTTCTTAATATACTATAATTTTAATTCTATTTTAAAAAATATTTAACTATGCTAAAAAAACCAGAATGGTATGTTATTCAAGTAGTATCTTGAACTGAAGAAAATGTTAAAAAGTCTCTTTTTCAAAGAAGAGAGAGCTTTTGATTGGAGGATTATATTATTGATGTTTATGTTCCAACTCATGATGTTGTTTCTGTTAGATCATGATGAGCAAAAGTAAAAAAACAAAAAAATTTATTACCATGATATATATTGGTTCAAATGAATGTAACCAATGAGAGTTGGTATATAGTTAGAAATACTCCTAATGTTACAGGGTTTTTATGAGCTTGAAATATACCAGTTCCTGTATCATGAACAGAGTTGGAACAACTAAAATGAAAAGTTTCAGAAAGATCAGAAACTTTTGAATCAAAATTTCAAGTTTGAGATATGGCTCTTGTTATTAAATGACCTTTTGAATGAAATGAGTGAGTTATAACTGAAGTTAATGATAAAAAATGAATAGTTAAATTAAGTGTTAATTTGCTTTGAAGAGATACTCCAATTGAGCTAGAATTTGCTGATATAAAAGTTTAATAATCATTATCAACTATGAGAAATCTTATATTAATTTTAATATTTATGATTCTATCTTTTTCTGTAAATATATTGTTTTATTATGTTTCAGATGATTATAGAAATTTTTTAAAGCAATTAAAAAGTGATGATAATCAGAATATTTTAATTAATAGTGAAATAGAAGAAGAAAAAACTCAAAACAAATCTTGAACTTGAACTGATACTAAAACTAATGATTCTAATATTCTTAATGAAGAAAAAGAATCCAGTGATTTACAAAATGATAAACAGGACTATGAAGATAAAGTTTTAGAATCGTATAGTGATGATAATCAAAATGAAGGAGATATTCCTACAAGAGAAATCAAATTATGAAAAAATTATCAAAAAATATTAAATCTATTTACTTCTTATGACTTGGTTAGAATGGAAGTAAATACAAACTTGTTTGATATAACTGATGAATATCCAGATGATTATTTAGAATATTATTCTAAAAATTTAACATTGTATTTTTTTACTACAAAAAGATATACAGATTTAAAGGATATATTTATGGTTTTAGAAGATGAGTTACCTTTTACTATAAATGAAGTAAATAACTTTTGAGATAATTCGTTTTTTATAAATTTAGATGATGATATAGATGATAATATAGTTAGAATTGTAGTTTCTAATGATTGAGTTGTTTTTTGATTGAAAATAAATAAAAATGATTATAATCTAATTAAGGAAAAATTAAATACTTTAAGAACTAATTAAAAAATAAAAAAATGTCAAATACAATATATGTAACACAGGAGTGATTAAAAAAACTTCAAGATGAATTAAATGATTTAAAAACAAATAAAAGAGTAGAAATCGCGGAAAAACTTAAAGAAGCTATTTCTTTTTGAGATCTTTCTGAAAATTCAGAATATGAAGATGCCAGAAATGAACAAGCACAAGTAGAGTTGAGAATATCTGACTTAGAAGAACAACTTAAAAATGTTGAAATCATAGATGAAGGTTCTGAAAAATGAGATAGAATAAGTATGTGAGCTATCGTAGAAATAAAAAATTTAGAATCATGAGAACATGATAATTTAAAAATTGTAGGTTCTACTGAGGCAAATATCTTGGCAGAAACTCCTACTATATCTAATGATTCACTAATAGGGAAGGCACTACTTTGAAAGAAGAAATGACAAAAAGTAAAAGTTTCAGCTTTAGCATGAAATTTTGAATATGAAATTATAAGTATTAAATAATTATAAAAAAATGGATTTTAACTTTTTTTACCAGAATTTATTGTTAATTCCTGCTGTTACTTTTTTAGTTACGGTATTTTTGAAGTGAATAATTTTTAAATTAAAAACTTGAAAAATTGATTTATCAAAAGCTTTATGAAGTTGATGAATGCCTTCTGTTCATTCTTCAGTTGTTGTTTCTTTGGCTACTTGAGTTGCGATAAAACACTGAGTTCAGTCTGATTTATTTGCTATAGCTATGGCATTTACTGTTATTATAATTTATGATGCTATAAATGTTAGATTCGAAGCATGACAACATGCTGCTGCAATAAATAGATCTCTTTGAGAAAAAAAATTCAAAGAATCATTATGACATTTACCAAGCGAAGCATTTGCTTGAAGTATATTAGGTATAGTTATTGCTGTAATAATATATTTTATATAAAAAAACTTGAAGATTTATCTTCAAGTTTTTTTGTTATTCAACTGTAACACTTTTTGCCAAATTTTGAGGTTTATCTATATCTCTATTAAGATTTTTGGCTACTTCTACTGAAAATATCCATAGAGGAATCAGTGGTAAAAATGGTGTTAGCATAGGATGAGTTTTTGGTATTTCTATAATATCATCATAAATATCTTTCAAACTATCTCATGCAGTTATTACTCATAACACTAGTCAATTTCTGGCTTTTATCTCTTTTACATTTGATATTGTTTTTTCTCTCATTACTGATTTAGGATTTATAACAACAACAGGGAAGTTTGGTCATACTAATGCTAGAGGTCAGTGCTTTAATTCTCAAGTAGAATAGCTTTCAGCATGAATATAACTTAATTCTTTTAATTTTAAGCTACATTCACATGCTGTTCCATAAACTATATTTCTTCATAAAAAGAAAAAATTATTGTATTTTGAATACTTTAAAGCCAATTCTTTATATTGATTTTGCTTTTCTAATAGTCATTCAAGTTTTCAATCTAATTCTCATAGTTTTTCAATTATGTTTTTTGCTTCACTTAATTGTAAATCTCTTTTTATTCACATAGATAATGATATCAGTAATAATACTGATAGTTGAGCTACTATGTTTTTTGTTGATGCTACTCATATTTCCATTCATGAATGTGTATAAAGTCACATATCACACATTCTTGCTATAGTACTACCAACTACGTTTACAACACCAAAACTAAGACATCATTTTTCTTTTACTATTCTAACTGATTCTCTAACATCTGCTGTCTCTCAAGATTGAGACATAAATATATAAAGAGTTTTTTTGTTAGGTATAAACTTTTCATACAAAAATTCACTACTAACTCTAACTTCAGTTTTTATTCAAGCTAACTCTTCAAACCAAGTTTTTCAAACTACTCATGCAAAATAACTAGATCAAGAAGCTATTATTTCGATGTTTTGTATATCTTTTTTATTTAATTCTTCTAATGTTTCATTTGTTATTGTCTTTGTTTCAAAATTTATTCTTCATTTCAAAGAATTTCTTAATACATTAGGTATTTCGTTTATTTCTTTTTGAGTAAAAGTTTCAAATTTTCATTTATCAGCTATTCATAGATCTGGAGTTATTTCTTGAGTTTGTTTATCTATCAAATCTCACTCCAAAGAATATATATTATACTTACCATTTTTTATTACAACAGTTTCTCTATCTTCTAATATAACGAATTCATTTGCAATTTTTCCAAGTGCATTTATATCACTAGAAATAAAAATCTCATCACTTCATACTCATACTATCATAGGACTTCCTAGTTTTGCTCCTATCAATGTTTCAGGATCTTCTTTATCTATTACTGCTATAGAATATGCTCATACTAGTCTTTTTGTTACTTTTTCTATAGTACTAAATAAGTCTCAATCATAAGTGTGTTCTATTAATTTGGCTATTACTTCAGTATCTGTATCAGAATAAAATTTATACTTTTTTTCTAGTTCTTCTTTTAAGTACATGTAGTTTTCTATTATACCATTATGTACAACATAAAATCTATTATTCTCACTATAATGAGGATGTGTATTTTCAACTGTAACTTTTCAATGAGTTGCCCATCTTGTGTGAGCTATTCATGATTTATATTCGTTATCTTTTTCTTTGTTTTTTTCTACTTTAGAGGCAAGATTTGAGACTTTTCATATAGATTTTTCTAGAAAAAAATCTTTTTCTTGATTAACTGCAAATATTCAGGCACTATCATATCATCTATACTCCAATTTTCTTAATCATTCTACTAAAAAGGGTATAGAGTTATTTTTTCAATTATAAGCAAAGATTCAACACATATCAGTTTTATTATATATTTAATAAAATTTATTATATTTATTTTTGATAATTTATAAATAAAAAATAATAAAAAAACAAAAAAGTATTACCAAGAATACCTTTTTATTATTAAACTCTAATTTTTGTAACTTTTTCTCAATATTTTAGACATTTACTAGTTATACATTTACCAGTTATTCATGCTATTAAAGGGAAAAATCACATTAATAATACCAATGAATCTATATCTAAATTTGGTCAGCTTACAATTAAGCTAGATATGTAAAATAGTACTATAGAAAATACTATTTGTATTATTCTTACTATTTTTTTCTTTGCTATACATATATTAGTGGCTCACATTATAATAGGTACTATTCATATAGCTATTATTCAATATGTAATATATTCTATAGCACTTTGTGACAACTCTTGTCAGAATATTACATTTTGTATAGTATTTGGTTCTTCTTGCAAGAAGAAATTATAATAAAGAACAGTTATATATATAATTCAAAATAGTATTCTAGCTATCAGTATACTCTTATCACTCGGTCTTTTTTGCAAAGTTTTTATCAATCCTAACATTTTTGTTTTTGTTAATTATTAAATAATAGTTGTTACTATATTAAAAAAAATCAAAAAAAATCAAAATTAATTTTGACTTTTTATAAATATTTATATAATACAGAAGCTCCGGATGAAGCAATACAACCTGATGGGATGTCGCCAAGCGGTAAGGCAACGGACTTTGACTCCGTCATTCGGGGGTTCGAATCCCTCCATCCCAGCCATTTTTATCAAAAATATTTTGATTTATAAAAAGCAGAGAATAGAAAATAAAATAGTTTGTTTTTTATTTTATGCTTTTTACTTTAGAGCTTATATAAAACTTAAGAAATAAGAAAAATTAGGGTTTTTATTTTTTAAGTTTTGTGCTTAAAACATTTACAGTTTGCAGATTGTAAACTAAAATTTTATTTTTTAATATTAATATAACATGATAGCTGTTATAGAATTAGGATGAAACCAATTCACTGTACAAAAAGGTGATATAATAGATGTAAAAAGATTAGATAAAGAATTAAATTCTACTTTTTCTACAGAAGCTTTATTAGTTTCTGATGAAGATTGAAAAGAAACAAAAGTAGGTAAACCAGTTGTTGAAGGTTCTAAAGTAGAATTCAAAGTTTTAGATCAATTTAAATGAGATAAAGTTAGAGTTTTCAAAATGAAATCTAAAAAAAGAAATATGAAAAATAACTGATTCAGACCTCATTTAACAAAATTAGAAGTTTTATCTGTTGCATAATATTTCTATAGAAAACTTGAAAAATCTTATTTTTAGATATAATTTCTAAAAATAAGATTTTTTTTCTTAAGTTTTTCTTAAGCTGGGTTATTATATTATTATTAATAATCCTTTTATATTCTAAAATAATGTTTTGAGAAACAATAAAACAAAAGTAAACATAAAGGCTCGTATAGATAGGCACTTGAGAATAGTAAAGGACAGTAGTGGTTTTTGAAACTCTATACTTATAGATAATAAGTCACTTTCAAATTTCCATATTTATATAGTGTTGTTTTTTTTAGTATTTATATTTCCTTTTTATCCTACTCTTGCTTCATTTGTTTATAATAATTCTACATATGATTTTTATAGATGAGATATTGATGAGTCTAGTATATTAGAATCATATTATTGATGAAATATGGAATCATTAGGTGATACAAGTTGACCTATTTTTGAAACTACAGACTCATATATTTCAGTAAATACTGTTTTAAATGATGATAGAAATGTAGAATGAACAAATGAAATAGTTAGTTATGAAGTAAAACCATGAGATTCATTTTCAGTTTTGTCAAACAACTTTAATGTAACTATTGACTCTATACTTTGGGCCAATAATTTTGATAAAAATCATACTTTGCGTCCAGGTGAAATCATAAAAATACCTCCAGTTTCAGGTCTTATTCACAAGATTGAGTCATGAGATACAATAAGTGCTTTAGCTCAGAAATATGATATAGGTGAATCTGAAATTAGGTCTCAAAATGGATTATCAGAAGATGATAATATCAAAATATGACAAAACTTAGTTTTACCATGAGCAGAAAAAATAATACCTAAACCTACTTATACTGCACCTACTCCAACAAAAGCAGTTACTTCAACTAATACAAACTCTACTGGATATAGCTTTGCTAATCAAGCAAATAGCCAAACAGTTAGTTCACAATGAAGCTATAAACTTGTACGGAGACAACCTCAACATACTTTTTATTGGTGAAATTGTACTCGGTATGTTGCTCAGTATAAAAATGTTAATTGGTGAGGTAATGCCAATGAATGGATAAGAAATGCAAGAGCAAAATGACATGCAACTTGATCTACTCCAAAACTAGGTTCTATTGTACAGTTTGGTTGAAGATGATATAATCCAAGATATTGACATGTTTGAATAGTAATGGAAGTTAAGTCAGATCATATAATAGTTTCAGATATGAACTATAGAAAATTAAACGAAATAACATATAGAAAAGTACCTATAAACGATAGAAGTATAGAATGATATATATATGTAAATTAAAAATAAAAAGAGAACTTTTATAAAAGTTCTCTTTTTATTTTTTCATTGCATTACTTATTTTGTAAACAACTTGATTTATTGGGTTTAAGTTTTTGTGAAGTTTTTCTCTAAATGTTAGGTAATCTTGTCTTAATAACTGTAACAAGTTATGATATGTAATATAATTTTCATATTCTGAATATGCTCTAAATGCTATAGGGAATTTATTATAAGCATCATCTATTTCTCTATTTATTTCACTTATTTTTTTAGATCTTATATCTATAATATTTTTTATAGCTAAAGCATTATCTGGATCATTTTTTGTAGATTCATCTAGTTTTGATATATTATCATTTACTTCTTTTAAATACTCTAGATAGTAATTGTATCTACACAATTCATAGCTAGCTTGTTTTAGTACTGAAGCTTTTATTATTGAATCTTTTTGTTCTGGATTTATTTTACATTTGTTACCTTCTACTGCCAAATCTTCTAAAATAAATTTTCTTTTGGTTTCTATAGATTTTTTGTATTCCTTTAATTCTCATCTTTGAGATATTACTTCTAGCATCAAGTTATATCATCTATATTGTGATTGATTGACTGCACAATTGTATATAGCATCCATATTAGTTTTGTATTGCTCTTTTGCAATTTCTATATCTTTTCATCTTGTTATAGAGTTTGATATAGATGAATCATCTAGGTTTAAATACTTATTAGAATCATCCATTAAATAAATTGTTTGAGTGTCATCATTATCAAATTTGTATTCAGAACAGACATCAGTTACTCTTTGTTGATATAATTCATATCATGTTTTATCAGTTAAGTACTTATCATTTCAAAATACATTATTTGAAAATATTGTTATAACTGTAGCTGACAATAATGTTATTATTAAAATATATTTTTTCATTATTTTGAATTTAATATTTAAAATGTTTTTATTCTAGAGTTTTCTTTTATCAATTCTTTGCTTCCTATTTTTTGTATTATTTTATAATTTACATATTGAGGTAATATACTAGTAATATTTTCTGATGTTACTTTTACTTTTGCATATCATCATAAATTTTGTATTTCTATTGTTCATACTCCTGACTCAAAGGTTTCAGCTTTATTTACTATTCATTTTATATCAGTATCATTTGTATTTATATATGAAACAGAGCTACCATCTTCTATTATGATAGTCATATTATGATTATCATATACTTCTAATAAATATTTTTGATTCTCTTTTAATCAAAATGTTACATAATTTGATTTATCAAAAACTAACAATGAGTCGTTAGATAATTTTGTATCTTCAAACTCTTTACTATTTATAGCTTTATTTATAGCAGTTTCTTTTTCTAATTGAGCATTTAGGGTATTTTTTATTTGTTTGTTTTCTTTTAGGTTTTTGGTTACATTTGTGCTTACACTTATAAATGCTACTGATACCATCATACTCAAAAAAACAGACCATATTAATATAGAAGCTTTTTTAGCTGTTTTTTGCATAATTTATATTATTATGATAAACTTATATTAATTATATATATAAGTTTTAAAATACCAAGTTTATGGTTGAAAAAAAAGAAAAAAATATGCAAGAAGACTTAAAACAATTAATTCTATCAAGTGAAAATAAAAAAGAATACCGTTCGGATAAATTTAAAAAAATAGAAGAACATGTAAAACTAAGTCTAAAAAATCAAAAAACAGATAATGCTCTTAGAGATCTTACACTTTGAGCACTAGTTCTTAGAAGTAGTGATATTCATTTTGAAGTTTTTGAAGATTATATTGTTATAAGATTTAGAATAGATTGAGTTTTGGTAGATATTTTTAAGCTTAGTCATAAAGAATATAAGCTTATATTAGAGAGATTAAAATATTCTTCTTGATTAAAATTGAATATTACAGATGTTCCACAAGATGGTAAGTATTCTATGATTATAGATGAAAGAGATATTGATGTTAGAATATCTACTTTACCTGTTTGAATGTGAGAAAATGTTGTAGCAAGATTGCTTGATAATACCAATTCAGTTGTTGATTTTGATGATTTATGATTTTTTTGGACAACAAAAAGAATACTTGAAAAATCTATAGCAAAGAAAAATTGATTGATTTTGGTTACTTGACCTACTTGATCAGGTAAGACTACAACTCTTTATACTATGTTATCAAAATTAAATACTAGAGATAAGAAAGTTATTACTCTAGAAGACCCTATAGAATATCAAATGGAGTGAGTTATTCAATCAGAAATAAACGAAAAAAAGTGATATGATTTTTCAAATTGATTAAAAGCACTTCTTAGGCAAGACCCTGATATTATAATGGTATGAGAAGTAAGAGACCATGAAACTCTTCAAACGGTTACTCAAGCAAGTTTGACTGGACATTTGGTATTATCAACACTGCATACAAAATCAGCTGCTGATACTTTGGATAGAATCATAAATATGTGACTTAAGTCATATGTTATTGCTTCAGCTCTAGATACTATAATAGCACAAAGACTTGTAAGAAAAATATGTCCACACTGTAAAGCTGAAAAACAAAAAACACCTCAGGATCAGGCCATGATAGAAGCTATGATGCAAGATATATGAATGTCTATAAGACCAGCCAAAAATATAAAATTATATGAATGAAAATGATGTGAAAAATGTAATCATAGTTGATACTCTTGAAGATTATGAATTTATGAAATAATTCATTTAAATGAAACACTTAGAAATATGATTAGAGAATGAGCATCAGTAGAGGAAATAATAAGAGAAGCTAGAAACGGTGATCTTATAACCATAAAAGAAGATTGAATACTAAAAGCAATCAAGTGATATACAACTATAGAAGAAATATTAAGAGTTATTTAATTTTTATAAAATATGAATGAAGCTATAAACAATATTCAAAATAAAGAAATGCAGTTTGATTCTAAATCTATGTTAAAAGAATCTTTTAATAATTTATGAAGAAGTACAACTTTTCCAAATCTTGATAGCGAAGAAGTAAAGAGAGAATATACTAAGTATCACTATCTTTTATTGAATTATCTATATTTTGATAAAAATGACTTAGATTTTTCTATCAAAATGCTAAATAATAATACAAAAAATACTATAAAGCATAGTAGGCAAGATATTATGTGACTTTTGTCTGATGATAGAAAACAAAATATACATGAGTCTCTTAGCTCTACTACAAAAAAATGATTCAATCAAAAGTTTTTATCATATCCCTTGTTTTATATGTGGGAGTATTTTGATAAAAATATAGATAATCTAAAATGATCAAATGAAAAACAAATAGAGTTTGCAGAATTTTTTTGATTATCTCATATGCAAGACATAAAAAATTTGGCAGAAGTTTTATGATTTAATAATATATTAAATTGGTCTACAATAAATTTACCTTTGGAAAAATTTAAATGATTAAGTCATGAATTAAAATCTCTAGAAAACTCTTGAGAACTACATAAAAATAATCCAAATAGTATTTTACTTAGTATAGCATCTACTTTAAAAGTAAATAATTTTGAAAACTTATATTATTGAGCAAAAGCTCTTTGATATGATGAAAAAATGGATATAAAAAATGTAAAAATGCCTACATTTAGGATGATAACTATATTAAATTATACCACTGATAGATATTGAAAACCAGATCCTAATATTCCATGAGAAAATGTTATTAATTTTATTTTAACAGAGTCAGCAATACAAAAAATATATGAAGATAATTTAGATATATTTTTCAAATGAGATGCTCCTATAAATTTAAAAGCAAGTCAAATAGCTCAAATCAAAAGCAATATAAGAAGTGCTCTTAGATGATTTTGATATAGGCTTGAAATAGATAATAATAAATAAAAATATAATTATGAATAATAAAATTACAAGATTAGCTCCAGATCAAGTTAATTCAGAGGAGTTTCAACAAACTATAGTAGAATGAAGTTTTGAAATAAAATCAGAGAAAGCAAGTAATGATACAAAATGATGAGTTGATGATATCATCAACTCTAGAGAATCAGATGATTTATCAGAACAAAAATTATCAAATGATATTGATGAAAAAAGTAACCCTGATGTAATATATTACAATCCATGATATGAATATACACCAGAAGAAATAGAAGAAATAGACCAGGTAATGAGATATGTAAACAAAGTAGATAATATTATATCTATGTGAGAAAAGTTTTCTAATAGTATAGATTATAACAAATTTGTACTATCATATTGAAAAATGACATATAGGGTGAAAAAGCATTTTGAAGAGATTTATCATGACTTGAGAGTTAGATATCTTGTAGAAAAGATAGATAATAATTTAAAAGTAAAAAATAATCCTAAGCATTCATTAGTTCACTATATAAGAGAGCTTATAGATATAGATCCTCTTTTTGATTATACTTATTTTTATAACAAGTATGAGCATGCTGAAGAATCTCTTGCTATAGTATTTGATAGATTAACAAAAGAATAAAAGATATTACCTATTATTTTGAAAAATAGGTAATATCTTTTATTTTTGTAGATATTGAATAATTTTTTTCTATATTGTATCAATTATTTATTCATATTATATTATTTTTTTTATCCACTAGTATTCATCATGAATCTCAATCTATAAATTTAATATTTGTATTTATTTCTGAATCATTTATATTTATTATTTTTCATTTAGTTTTTTTGATTTTATTTTCAGTATAACTTATACTATAAACTGTATCTCATATATAGTAATTATTACTTTTTTTGTAGTTTACAAATTTTTCAAAATCTTTATTGGTTTTGATTATGGCAATATCTTTTTTTGTATTTTTGTAATCTAATATTCACTTATAATTATTTCAATATATATCTTTTACTTTATAAATACTATCTTTGCTATTTACTCAATGAGCAATAGTTAGTATAGTATTTTTATCTATCCAAAATCAGCTAAAAATATTTTTTGATAAATTATAGTTATCATCAAACAATCATCATGGATTTTTATTTATTTTTGATATTTCATCTTGTTTTATTATTTGAACTATATTATTTTCTATTTTTTGATTATTTTCTTTATTAGATAAATAAACAAATCATAAAAAAACTATTATTATTTGTATTATTATAGATATAGTTACTATTTTTTTCATTTTTTAACATTTTTATTAAGTTTTTAACTATATATTTATATCTATATTTGCTTTTTTTTCCATTTATTTTAATATTTTTATATTATTTTTAATATATATTATTATGAAGGTAAGAATAAAAACTTATGATAACAAGCCATTATCTTATGAGAGTCCTTGAGCTTGTGCTTTTGATTTTAAATCTCAAGAAGAAGTAGTATTTGAGCCAGGGGAGTTCAAAATGATAGAAACATGAACTGTAGTTGAAGTTCCAAGTGGTTATGTTTTACAAACACAACCTAGAAGTTCTACATTCAAAAAGCATGGTCTTATGCAGGTAAATTCAGTATGAATAATTGATCAGGATTATTGTTGAAATAATGATACTATCAAATTTCCATATATGAATATGACTAAAGAAAGAGTTGTTATTGAAGCTTGAACTAGAATAGGTCAATGAATGTTTGTTAGAATAGGTAAAGCAGATTTTGAAGTAGTTGATAATATGGATAATGAAGATAGAGGTTGATTTGGTTCTACATGAGTAAAATAATTTTTTAAAGCATATTTTTCATAATAAAAAATATGCTTTTTTGATTTATATTGTTATAAGTGTTAAAATAAGATTATAGTACTTATAACAATATAATATATGGAATTAATAGGTAATTTGACTAATACCTGGGTTTGATATATTTCTCTTTTTATTTTTATTGTTTCTTATTATTTTATAGCTAGGGAAGAGAGTTATCATATGAATAAGGCTAAGCCAGCTCTTCTTGCATGAACTTCAATATTTATAATTATATGATTTTACTTTGTTATCAATTGACTTGATACAAATATATTACATAGGGAAACAAAAAATTTACTAGTAGAAATTTCAGAAATATTTTTCTTTTTACTTGTCGCAATGACTTATATAGAAGTTATGCGTGATAGGTGAGTTTTTGATGAACTAAAAAAAAGATTGATTCTTAGTTGATATACTTATAAAAAAATATTTTGGATTATATGATTTATAGCATTTTTTATATCACCAGTAGCCGATAATTTGACTACAGCACTTGTTTTGTCAGCTGTTGCATATTCTCTTTCAAAAGATGTAAAAATACTTGTGCCACTCGCTATAATAATAGTTGTATGAGCTAATGCATGATGATCTTGGAGTCCTTTTTGAGATATTACTACTCTTATGGCTTGGACTTCTTGAAAAGCAGAAATATTTGAATTTTTTAGTTTGTTTCCATCGGCTTTTGCTTGATTTTTGGTTACATGATTTTTTCTTTCATTAAATATACCAAATGTAAAAATAGCATCAAGCAAAAAAATGCTTAGTATTGGTATGAAATCATGATGAAAAAGAGTTATATTTTTGTGACTTTTTACTATATTTATATCAATAGTTATACAGCATTATTTTAATATACCAGCAATGTGGTGAATGATGTTTTGATTATCATTATTGCATATGACTAGTTATCATACTAAAAAATATGATAAAAAAGTAGGTTTTGATGTATATAAAAATATCAAAAAAACAGAAATTGATACTTTATTATTTTTCTTCTGAATATTGTCTATAATATGAGCTTTAGAGTTTATATGATATTTAGACTATATAGCCAAATTTTATGAATACTTTGGAGTTTTTAATTCTAATATAATTATTTGATTTTTATCATCTATAGTAGATAATATACCTGTTATGAGTGCTGTATTAAAATCACCGATAGACTTGGATACAACAGGTTGGTTATTACTTACATTATGTGTCTGAATAGGGGGTTCACTTATTAGTTTTGGTAGTGCTGCCGGTATTGGTGTTATGGCAAAGATGAAAGGTTTTTATACTTTTTGAGCACATATGAAATATTTTCCTATAATATTTTTATGATACTTATTTTCTGTAGGAGTATTTTATGTACAATTTTATTTATTTTAAAAAAAAGACAGATATATATCTGTCTTTTTTTAGTTTGTATTTTTTATCAAATCAGAAACATTTTTTAACTTAATAAGATTGGTTTTTTTTGATGTTATATCGCAATCAGGTATGTATATATTATTAAATCACATTTTTTCGGCTTCTTTTAATCTTTTTTCTAGATGCATAGGTTTTTTTATTTTACCTGTAAGAGAGATTTCTCATATAAATATAGAGTCTTTTGGTAATGCTTTATTTGTTTTGCTGGATATTATAGATACAGCTATTGATAAATCTATACCTGGCTCTTCTATTTTTAATCATCTAGATATATTTGTATAAACATCATAAGCATCAAGTTTTATATTAGTATATTTTCATAATACTGCTACTATTAGGTCTAATTTTGAGCTATTTATTCATCTAGCACTTCTTTTTGGGTATCCAAACTTAGTATATGTTGTTAAACATTCTGTTTCTAATATTAATGGTCTAGTTCATTCTATTGTTATAGATAGGCTAGATCAAACTGTTGCTTCTTTTGAATTTACAAACTCTAATCATGGATTTTTTAAGTCTATTAATCATTTATCAGCCATTGTAAAAAGTCAAACTTCACTAGTAGCTCAAAATCTGTTTTTTAATGCTCTAAGTATTCTAAGGTTGTCATATTTGTCTCATTCAAAATATAATACAGTATCAACCATGTGTTCTAGTGTTTTAGGTCATGCTAGGTTTCAGTCTTTATTTATATGTCATATTATAAATACAGCTGTATTTGTTTTTTTGGCATATGCTACTAATAATTCAGTTATGAACCTAACTTGACTTACACTTCATGCTACTCAACTTATATTTTTTGAGTGCATTACCGAAATAGAATCTATTATTAATATCTCTGTTGGATTTTTGGCTAGTGTTTCTATAATATCTTCTATACAACTTTCTGCAAGAAGGTTCATATTTTGTCATTTAATACCTAGCCTTTTGGCTCTGTCTGCTATTTGATAGCTTGTTTCTTCTCATGAAACATAAACTATATTTTCTTTTACATAATTAGATAGTTGTATAGTAATGGTAGATTTTCATATACCTGGTTCTCAAGATAATAATACAACTGATCATGGAACTATTCATCATCAAAGTACATTGTTTAATTCTCAAGATTTAGTTTTTATTTTTGTTTCTTTGTTTTCTGCGACTACATTATCCAGTTTTGAAAGTTCTTTTGCAGTTCATCTTTGTCATCATGATTCATTTATTTTTGCTTCTTTGAATTCTTTCATAGTATTCCATTCTTTGCAAAAACTACATTGTCATTGCCATTTTATGCTTTCATTTCAACAGTTACTACAGATATACATATTTTATTTTTTATAATTATTATATTGTAAGTATATAATTTGTGTATAAAAAATCAAATTGTTTTGCTAAAAAAAAATATTTTGTTACAATTTATGAGATTTATAATTATAAATATATAATATCAAATGAAAAAAGATACAAATATAGTATGAAGATTCAAATCTTATGGTAATTTTTGATTTTTGATACCAGAAGATAGAGATTACTACTGATGAGACTTTTATATAAACAAAAAAAATTTTTCATTAGCAGAGGATTGAGACAAAATAGAATGAAAAGAAATAAAAACAAAATGAAAAAAACCAGAAGTAAAAATAGTTAGAGTTTTTTGAAAAGAAGCTCCTGTAAAGCAGGACTTTATAGAGTGAATATATAGTAGCTGAGACGGTAACTTTTGATTTATTGATGTAGAATGATTATCAAAATGATACTTTGTTTATTGAGACAAAAAAAATTGAGCCAAAGATTGAGACAAAGTAAAGGCTGAATTGGTAGATTTTAAATGAAAAAAAGAAGCTGTTGTTGTCAAAATATTTCAGGATGAGTTTGAGACAGTAATAGGTAGGTTCAAAGATAATGATAGATTTGGTTTTGTTATACCTGATGAATGAAAAAATAATGATGTTTTTGTACCATGACCAAGAAAAAATTGAGCTAGAAACTGAGATATTGTAGAAGCAAAAATAATAAAAAAATGATGAAAAAACCCAGAAGGTTTTATTATAAAAATACTAGATTAAAAATAAAAAAAGTCATTAATATACAAAAATATTATTGACTTTTTTTATATTAGTTTTATTATAAAAATCCATTCTAAGCAACAAAGGAGGTGACCTATGTCCCTTAATAACTATAAACATGGGAACAGGAAGAAGGCTGTCAAGAAGAGTGCCAGGAAGGCAAGATCAAATGTTGTAAAATTTATGCAACGAAGTGTCTCTCAGGGTGAGCTTGATACACCTGCCATGGCCAAAGCATCGGGTGACTATGTTACTACATATTCATCTTCTGATGTAAAACATCTCAACATGATTGCTAAGGCTTACGGATGATAAAAAAAGGGGAATAAATAAGCAGGAGTTTTTTATACAAAAAACTCCTGCTTTAATTTTATCTAAAATAAATAAAAAATAACTATAAAAATAAAAACTATTAACTAAGATTTATAATTAAATCATACTTAATAGCTTTTATTTGGTACGGGAGAGTGGGACTTGGCGCCTTTCAGGTCGGCCATTCGAAAGATAATCTCGTAAAATTCATAAATATTTTGCTCTTATTCATCGCAAAAATTTAAGATTTTATGGATTCCTTTTCTCCATTCAAGTCCCAAAAAAATAAAAACTATTAACTAAGATTTATAATTAAATCATACTTAATAGCTTTTATTTGGTACCCAGAGTGGGACTTGAACCCACACGGCCGAAGCCAGGGGATTTTGAGTCCCCCATGTCTACCAATTCCATCATCTGGGCAAAAATATATTTATGTCTTTTTATACTTTTTGAAAAAAGTTTTATTCCGACATGGCCCCCATGCACTACACTCGCAAGCTCGGTAGTATGGCTTCGCACATCTACTGCTTCCATCATATGAGATTATATGGTGGAGCCCCAAATTAATGGTGGCCCCATAAAGAGTGATGTTATTATATAAAAAGTCAATCTTTTTGCAAATTTTGTTTTTATTTTTTTGTTTTATGTGTTACAATTATTACAAATATATTTTTTAAAACAAAAACAAATGAATAAAGCAGTATGAGTTTTTCAAAAACAAGAAGGTTTTGGTTTTGTTGTACCAAATGATAAATCATTACATGAATGAGATTTTTTTGTTGCATGACCAAATATTAATTGAGCTTTAGATTGAGACCTAGTAGAAGTAGAAATATCAAATAAAAAATCATGAAAAAACACTGAAGCAACTGTATTATCAGTATTAAAAAATTCAGAAGATCATAAGCTAAGTGAAGAGAATATAATATGAACTTATTCTCAATGAAATGGTAATTTTTGATTTGTTGATACAGTTATAGATGCTCCAGAATGAAAACAAAAAAAATGATATTTTGTTTTTCCAAAAAATAAACAAACAGCTATGGATTGAGATGTTGTAGAAGCATCTATAAAAATATTTAGAGGTAAGGAAGAAGCTGAAATAGTAAGAATTATAGAAAGAAAAAAATGATTAATTGTAGGTACATATAAAAAAGCTAAAGATAATTTTTGATTTGTATTGCCTAAAAATAAAAACATAAAAAATGATGTATTTGTAGCTAGTACAAATGCTATGTGAGCTCATGATTGAGATGTTGTTTGAGTAGAAATAACAAAATGGTCAAAGAAGAATCCAGAATGAGTTATAAAAGAAATTATTTCTAGTAAATGAAGTCTTGATAAAAGAGAGGAAGAAATATTAACTTTAGCTGTAGAATGAGGTGCTAGAATAACTTTTGGAGATGATGTTCAAGAACAATTATCATCTATATCAGAAAATGTTGACCCAAAAGAAATATCTAGAAGAAAAGATTTTAGAGATTTATTTACTTTTACTATAGATGGTGCTGATGCCAAAGATTTGGATGATGCTATATCTATTGAAAAACTAGATAACTGAGATTACAAACTTTATGTTCATATTGCTGATGTAACTAATTATGTTACTGAAAATTCTGCACTTGATAAAGAAGCTTTAGAAAGAGGTACTTCTATATACTTAGCAGATAGGGTTATACCTATGCTACCAGAAAAATTATCAAATAATCTGTGTAGTCTAAATCCTTATACTGACAAATTAACTATGACTTGTGAAATGCATATTTGAGGTAAAACTGGTCACTTGGTTAAATCAAAATTATATGAATCTGTTATTAAAAGTGATTTTAGATTAACTTATAAAGATGTAGATGAAATAGAAAAAAAACATGTAAATGTTTGAGATGAATTAATGTTTAGATGAGAAGCTACTAAACAATTGTTAGATACTATTAAAGATGCTAATGATTTAAAAGAATTAATCATGAAGCATAGAGAAAAAACTGGTACTCTTGATTTTGATTTTCCAGAAACTGTTGTTGAATTTGATGAAAACTGAGACCCAATCTGAGTTAAAGAATACCCTAAGTATAATTCAAATAAATTAATTGAAGTATTTATGGTATCAGCAAATGAAGCTGTTGCAAAAGAAATGTCTCAATTTCCATTTGTTTATAGAATCCATGAAAAACCAAAAGAAAATGATATTTTAGATTTACAAGATAAATTACAATTATTTGGTATCAAATTTAGATTTGATGAAGCTAATACTGTTGAATTTGGTCAACTATTAGATAAATATAAAGATTTGGATGATGCTAAAAGAAGATTTTTAGAAAGAATGACTCTAAGAACTCTTACTCAAGCTAGTTATTCTCACATAAACTTTGGTCATTTCTGATTAGGTTTACAATTTTATAGTCATTTTACTTCTCCAATTAGAAGATATCCTGATTTACAAATTCATAGAATTATAAAAGAATATCTAAATCAAAAATTAGATTGAAAAAGACAAAATCATTATAGCTCTATATTACCAAAAGTGACAAAACAATGTAGTGAAAGAGAAAGAATGAGTGAAAAACTTGAATACAAAGTTAGAGATTACTTCTTGGTTAAATATTATAAAAATAAAGTAGGTGAAGAATTTGATGGAGTAATTACAGGTGTAATTTCAAAATGATTCTTTGTTGCTTTACCTGATACTGCTGAAGGTTTTGTTGAAGTTGAATCTTCAAACTTTGATGAAAAAATGCAAACTCATAGAGATAAATTAGGTAATAAATATACTCTTTGAGATAATATTAGAGTAAAATTAATTGAAGCTGATGAAGTTTTATTAAGATTAAACTTTGAAGTTGTTCATTCATAAAACAAAAAAACACCAATATTGGTGTTTTTTTGTTTATTTTAAATCTATGTGATAATATATATATAAATATAACTTAATTATTTATATATGTTATTTACAAAAAATCTAAAACAAAATTTTTTAAATTTATTGTTTTCTTCTTTTCAAGAATCTTGACCTAGTTGAGCTCCTGAAACTAATAATGAATTACAAAACTCAAATGAAACAGTAGAAAGACAAAATCTTAGTCCAGAACAACAAGAGCTTATGGACCAAATTGATGCTTTGGAACAAAAGTATGATTCATTACAAAATACTTGAAAAATAACAAGTCAAATATCAGAAAGATTAAGACAAGGTCTTACAAGTGATCCTGAAATTAGAAATGATCCAGAAGCAAGACCAACAATCGAAATGTTTAATCATTATAGAAATCAATATCTTGATGCAACAAAACAATCAAATGATTTATCAACTACTATTAATGAATTAAAAAATAGATTAACTCAAGCTTCTAATACTTTGGAACATGAAGCATGAGTTGATTATAATGAACAAACTTGAGAAATAAAAGAATTAGATATAAATAATGAAGAACTAAAAACATTAAATAATGAACAATTTTTAGGATTATCTCCTGAAGCAAGGTTGCAGTATATAACAAAAAATAATATTGATTCAAGTGATGTAGCTAACTGAAATATAGACTCATTAGAATTTTCTTTTACTTTTGAATGAGATTACAATAGGGAATTATATTTAGAAACTACAGCATGACAAGTTCTTCCAAAAGAAGTATGAACAGTTATTTCTGGATGAGTTGAGTATACTAGAAGTTGATTAAAATGAGAATTTTTTAATTGAAATAAAAGACTTACTATTCATGAGTCTACAAGTGTTGATATATCTAAATTAAGAACTCCTGAGGAATTAACAGAAATTTCAAATTGAATAGAACAATGACTTGAATGATACGAATGAGAATTACAAATTATGATTGCAAAAGAAGCTCTTAGTAGATGAATAGAACCAGATTTAGTAATGGAAACTTTTGAATCTATATTATCTGATACTCCTGAGGATCAATATGAATTAAGTCTTGAGCAATTGTTTACTCAAGTTGAAAGAATTAGATGAGATTATTGATTAGATAATAATAGTGAATTATTAAAAGATGCTATTGCTGATACTGATTGAGATTGACAAATAGATGCTTATTCAAGATTTAATAATAAAATTGATTTTTCTAATATTGAACTTAGAGAATGAGAAAAATGACTTTTAGATATGATATCTATTTTTGAATCTGGATGAAATTACAATTCTATATATTGAAATTCTGACCAATCAAGAATTGATTTTACAAGTATGACTATTTGAGAAGTACAACAATATCAAAGACAATTTGTTAATTCATGACAACCATCTTCAGCTATAGGTAAATATCAATTTATACAATGAACACTTAAGGCTGCTGCAGAATCTACTTGATTGTGAATGAATGCTAGATTTTCTCCTGAAAATCAAGATAAAATGGGACTTTATCTTTTGAAAATAAGATGATTAGATTCATTTATGAATGGTTCAATGAGTGTTGAACAATTTCAATTAAATTTATCAAAAGAATGGGCTTCATTACCAAAAGATATGTCAGGTAGAAGTTATTATGCTTGAGATTGATTAAATAAAGCACATTTATGAAGTGCTCAATTAAGATCATACTTAACTAGCATGAGAGAGTCTTGATTAAATGCATAAATATTTACAAAATATAAAAATAAATATAATGTCACTGCAATATTTTAAATTTGCAGTGATTTTTTTAAAAAAAAGGGGATACTTGATGCCTACCATAGATCAGATAAATGCATTGCATATGACAAGTAAAAAAGTTTATGTTTATGCATTTAGTTTTGATGTTTTTGATAAGATTTCCGAAGAAGATCTTTTAAAAAGATTTAATGAAAAAAGAAAGCTAACTGTAGCAAATAAAGATTTTCTTGATAATAAAGGAAACTTATTGAAAAACGATGAAAAATCTCTTTATATGACAGGTTGCGAATCAAGTAAAAAAATATTGGAAACTCATTTAAGGATTAAGCCTAAATTGATTTGCTTATCTATATGATTTTCAAAATAAACCAGCCTAAAAAGGGCTGGTTTTTATTTTATTTAAATTAATATTGACAATCTTATTTTTTATACTATATTTTAATATGTTTTAGATATTAATTAATAAACATTTATGAAAAATTCGTCTAATTCTTTTGGTTCAAAATTATATAAAAATTGAACAGCATTATTTGTAGCATGAGCTTTAATGCAAGGATGTGCTTCAACTAATAATAGGGTTAATGATGTTATGTCAGTTAACCATGACGATTTAACTCCTCCCAGAGTTTCAACTAAAGACTCTCAAAATAATTTAGAAAATTATAGTGATACAAATAAAACAAATATTGTTTTAAATTGAAATCCAGATACTCAAAGCTGAAATTTACTTATTTCTAACGAAAATTCTAGATTAGAAATTTGATTACAAGATAGCGAATCAATGTGATTAGTTACTTCAATAGAATATGCAAATGTATGAGATAAATGGTGAACATTAATAACAACTAACTTTTGAGATGAAAGACAATCATATTTAGTTACTTGATTATATAAATGAGTTGATTTTTCAGCAAAAGCTACTGCATGATATTTAAGACAAGATTTTGAATGAGTGGATATTGGTCAAAAATATATTTGAGCTGAATTTTTAAAAGATTTTTCAAATATAGTAGAAAATTTTAGAGCTTGAATGTATGCTAATGCAACATTTACCGACTCTAAAACTTTATCGGTTACTCAAGTTTCAAGAGATGTTGAATGGTGAAAAGAAATAACTACAACTACTACTAGTTTTGAATGAGAGGATACTAAATCTGCATGATTCACTTTTGAATATGATTATGGTAATAGTAGTTTTGATGCTAATTTTTGACATACTAATATTTGAAATGGAGCTAATAATTATTGATTTTGATATACTTATAATGGATGAAAAATTAGACCTAGTATAGAATATTCTAGATTAGATGGTGATTCATTTGATTCAGAAACATATAGAGGAAAAATAGATTATATTATTAGTGACTGATTATCTGTATGAGCAGCTTATGAAAGAATAAATTCTAGCTCTATGGATGATAATAGATTTATGCTTACATTCACTTATACTCCAGGATTAAAATCTTATCAAAATTCTAGAACTTATAATCATATGAATCTTACTCATACTACTTGAGCAAGAGAAGCTATGTCTACTTTATACTGACAAAAAGAAACAAAAGTAACAACTGAATTTATTTTGGATAAATCAGCTCTTGATTCAAAAATTAATGAAGCATGAGCTTTAGATAAAAATAATTATACTCCTAATAGTTGGTCAGCTTTATCTACAGCATTAGCTGCTGCTGTTATTGTTAATAATGATGATAATTCAACTTTAGAAGAAGTTAAAACTGCTTTTAATAACTTGAATTTAGCTATAGATCAACTATCTGAAGTTGCTGATTTTTCAACTTTGAATTCTACAATTGCAACAGCTCAATGACTAAATGAATCAGATTATACAACTACTAGTTGGTCTAATCTTCAAACATCTTTAACTAATGCTATACAAGTTAGAGATAACTCTAACTCTACTCAAACTCAAGTAGATCAAGCAAATACAAATTTACAATCTTCAATTTCATGACTTGAATTAGCTAATACTGCACCAAGTCAACCAAATGTTAGTGGAGATTCAACAGTTACTATATGAGATGCAATGAATTTAACATTTTCATCAACAGATGCAGAATGAAATAGTTTAACATATAGAGTTGTATCATGAACTATACCAGCATGAACAACATTTAACTCAAATGGTACATTATCATGAACTACAACTACTGTACAAAACGGTAGTTTCCAAGTAGTTGCAAATGATGGTAGTTTAGATAGTCCAGCAATTACAGTTAATTATGATGTAGAGGCTGCTCCTGTTGTTAATACTGCACCTACTACTTCAAATATATTAGTTACAGGTGATTTGCCTGGTTATGTTCCATTGGACATTTCTTTGGATATATCAGATGATGATTTATCACAAGTTACTTGGGAGCTTGAAATGTGATGAACAGCTATAGAAGATTGATATAGTACAGGTACTTTTTCTCAAAGCTCATGAACATGAGACACTCTTAAAAACATAACATATACTCCTAGTAGATATGGTATTACAGACACTAGTTCTAATGATGCTCGGGTACTTACTGTTACTATAACAGATAACTGATCTGGAGATGTACAAAACTACGTACTATATAGAGATTAAAAAAAAAGTGATTTTATATAAAATCACTTTTTTTTAGTCTTGTTCATATATAGTTACATAATCTATAAGTCAGTTCCATTGATTATTTCTATTATTATTTGATCATATGTATATGTGTTGTAGATTATTATCTTTAGATAAATTATAACCATGAGGTTCAGATGCAGTAGTATTATCAAATATTTGCCATATTATATCTCAATTTTGATTCAAAATATGTAATCTGAAATCATTTTCATCTACATATAATAATATTTTATAAAATTTATCATCATCTAGATTACTTCTAGTTATTTTACTAAATATATCTATTTCATTAGAAAATTCCATAGATTGGTCAGTTTTATCTAGAACATATAATTTTCAATTTTGTTGATAAAGACCAACTCAATTTGGTCAAGTTTCAAATAAATATCTATCGGTAGAATCATTTCTTTTTAATTCTTTTCATCTTACTGATATCTCTATGGCATACTGGTCATCATTTAATATTCATGAGTATTTTAAATAATCTTGTCATCAAGGATTTGAACTACAAATTCCCAAAAAACAACTTTGATTACCTATGTTATCTATATATATACTTTTATTTGCTGATTTTGAATAAAAATTATATTGTCATTTAGTCCAGCTATTATCTATCAAACTATAGTTTGCTCTACTTCAATGATCTAAGGCATTTGTATTATAATTAGGATAGACATTTCATCAATTTTTGTTGCTAAGTTTATACAAATTATTTTGACTACTACTATCATCATTATAAGGTATGTGAGCATATACACTCCAATCTTCGTCATCACCTGATATGTTATTTTCTACACATTCTCATCATAATGTAACTCAACTACAATCTGATATACAAGACATAGTTTTTTCTCAAGGAAGTGTTCATGGTGTGTATCCTTCGTCACAGAATACTTGTTCTGTTTGTTGTACTGGTAAATAATTTAAGTCAGAGTCACATTTTAAGTTCATTACTAGTTTTTTAACTCAGTTCTCTATATCTTTTCATTGAGATGTTATTCATGTTGTTATTTCTCATTCTTGTATATTTAAAGTACCTAATCAAACAGTGAAGTCATAAATTATTCATGTTTCAACATGTTCTACATTTCTATTGTATGATAATGGGCATGTATCAGGCTTACTACAATTTGGATATTTATAACTATTATTTCATTCTAATATTCAATCATTACAAAATCTTGTTTCTGTGTAATCACTACAATTAATTGATTCTCTTTGAGAAAAAGCTTGTATTTCTGATTGGTCACTTATCTCTACTTCTCATAAGTAACAACTTTGTCATATTTCTTCTACTGTTGTATCAATAGTTTCTGTATTGTCAGTAGTTACTATGTTTGTTTGTTCAAAGTTCATAGCTGATACCATTTTTTCTACTACTGGTCTTTCTATGGTGCTTATATCTATTTCTTGAATAGTATTTCAATCAAATTTTATAACTTTTCAATCCATACTAGATGAGCTTGTATCTAATATTTCAGGAGCTATTTGGTCATTATATATAGTGTCTTCTATTTGTTTAGAAATAACTGCAGGTTCTCTTGTTATTTGTTCTTTTGATATATTTAAAGGTATTTTCTTTACTTCTACTTTTCATTTTTCTACTGTTACTTGAGTGTCTGTACCATTAGTATCTACACCAAATATAGTTCATCTAACAGATGCAGTTGTATCTGTCGTAAATATGTCAAAGCTTGATTCATCATCAAGAGATGTAGCTTGAGTCCATATGCTACCAGCATCCAAAAATATTTTTACTTTTGATACTAGGTTGTTTTCTTTTGGGAAATCCATTTGAGCAAGTACCAAACTAGTACCATTATCTATAACAGAAGTAGAACCATCAGAAAAATATAACTCTAGTTGTCATCAGGAATTATTTGTTATTTCGTCTCATTCATAATAGACATTACCTTCGCTATCCCTAGCTGTTAATAATTTTTCTTCTGGGTTGTAAGGCAAGTAAGGACCTTTATCTATAACGAAGTTATTAGAATTATGATCTCTTATAAGGTTATAAATGCCATTTTCAGCAGAATAGTTTCATTGTACTTTTGCTCTGTGTCATTCTTCATTGAATAATACTCATGCTACTTCAAATTGATTAGAATCAATTGCTACTCAGTAACTGTAGTATTGATTTGTTCTAGGGTCAAGAGGTGTTATATTTAAGTACCTATTGTCCAAAGTATCTTGAGTTACTTTTCAATATACTCAATAAGCTTCTGATTTATCGTGTGCATAACTACCACTTTGAGTATAATAATTTTTATTTCAATTAGGTTCTGGTAGTTTGTTTCATTCATTACTCATTGATATAAATCAATTTTGTAAAGTTGCAAGGTCTGCTATAACTTTGGAATTGTTGGAATTATTTTTTATGTTATTTGTAGCTGTAGTTGCAACTATAGCCAAAACAACAAGTATAGAAATACTTATTATTATTTCTACAAAAGAAAAAGCTCTTTTATTCATAAGCTAAATAATATTATAAAACAAAAAAAGTGACTTTATTATACTAAAAATACTAAAAAAATAATAATTTTAATTAAAAAACATTTTGACAAAAAAATATAATGTTTTTTAGTATTTAATATAAAATAGTTTTTGACTTTTGGATATATATACATATATTAAAAATAACTATTTCTTAACAAGGTAGATCGTGAACCTAGCATGACTTGTAACCATTACTACAACTAATACTACTTCTATTAAATAAAATAGGGGATTTTTGTTAGGAATTTAAGAAATATGCAAACTAAAAAACAAAAACTCTTATTTATCAAAATGAGAGTTTTTTATTTTTAATTATTAACTAAATTAATAAAAATATTATGGCTGATTTATCTACAAAGAGACATTCTCTCGCTCATATAATGGCTCAAGCTGTCAAACAAAATTTTCCTGGAGTTAAAATAGCTACAGGTCCAGATACTGAAGATGGTTTTTATTATGATTTTGATTTTTGAGATGTAGAATTTTCTGATAAAGATCTCAAAAAAATAGAAAAAACAATGAAAAAAATAATAACTCAAAATCAAGAATTCAAAAGCTTCGAAACAGATTATTCAAAGGCTAGAGAAGTATTAAAAGCTATGGACGAAGAATTCAAAACAGAATTAATAGATAGGTTTGAAAGTTGAGATTTCAAAAACAAAGAAAAACTATCAGATAAAATAAGTTTTTATTATAATGTTTCAAAATGAAAAGCATCAAATGAAGATTTGCAAAATTTTTTGATAGATAATAATCTTGAAAAATTTGAAGACCTTGATGGAGACCAAGTTAAAAATTTAAAATTTATAGATATGTGTACTGGGCCTCATGTATCTAATACAAAAGAAATAGATCCTAATAGTTTTAAGCTTGCTAGAGTAGCATGAGCATATTGGTTAGGTAATGCAGAAAACAAACAATTAACTAGAATATATGCCTATGCTTTTGATACAAAAGAAGAATTAGATGCTCATTTAAAAATGCTTGAAGAGGCTAAAAAAAGAGATCATAGGATTATTGGTCAAAAACTTAAACTTTTTACTATATCTGACCTTATAGGTCCTGGTTTGCCACTAATGCAGCCAGCTGGTATGATAATAAGACAAGAAATAGAAAAATATTTATGGGATTTACACAAAAATAGGTGATACGAAAGAGTTTGGACTCCTCATTTGGCAAAAGAATCTTTATATGAAACATCAGGTCATGCTGGTCACTATTTGGATGATATGTTCAAAGTTTTTGGTGGTACAAGTAAAGAAACTTTTTTCTTAAAACCTATGAATTGTCCTCATCATATGCAAATATTTGCAGATAATAGATTTAGCTATAGAGATATGCCTGTTAGATATTTTGAGCCTGCAACAGTTTATAGAGATGAAAAATCAGGTCAATTATCAGGGCTTACTAGAGTTAGAGCTATTACTCAAGATGATGGTCACTTGTTTTGTAGAATAAATCAAATAAAAGATGAAGTAAAATCAATAACTGATATAATAAAAGAATATTATACAACTCTTGGTATGACTGATGAGTATTGGGTTTCTTTATCTGTTAGAGGTGAAGATAAATCTAAGTATTTAGGTGGTGAAGATGTTTGGCAACAAGCCGAATCAGCACTAGAAGAAGCTAGTAAAGAAAATGACCTCCCATATCACAGGGTAGAATGAGAGGCTGCATTTTATGGTCCAAAATTAGATTTTATGTTCAAAGATGCTATAGGTAGAGAATGGCAATTGGCTACTATACAATGTGATTTTAACTTGCCTGAAAGATTTGATTTGAGCTTTACAAATGAAAACAATGAGCAAGAAAGACCAGTTGTTATACATAGAGCTATATCTGGTAGCTTGGAGAGAGGTATGTGAGTACTTATAGAACATTTTGCTTGAGTATTTCCACTTTGGTTATCTCCAAGACAAGTTATAGTTGTTCCTGTTTTACCAATGTTTGATGATTATGCTGAAGATGTATTAAAACAATTGAGAAACTCTTGAATAAGAGCTTCATGAGATTTTTCTACTGACTGACTTAACAAAAAAATAAGAAATGCTGAAAAAATGCATAATAATTATATACTTGTTATAGGTGAACAAGAACAAAATGATTGAACTGTAGCTGTTAGAAACTACAAAACAAAAGAACAAACAGTTGAAAAAGTATCAGATTTTAAATCTAGATTATTAGATGAAATAAATAATAAATCATTATAAAAATAAATAAAAACTCCTTATTTTAAGGGGTTTTTATTATTGACAATTATTAAAAATAGTTTAAAAGTATTGACAAATAATAAAAAATATGTATAAACTCTTACGAATTATTATATTTTTGTAAAAAATAAATAAATATGAATATAAATAAATGATCATGACTATTAGATAAACAGTCAGAACAGTTATTACAAAAACTTACTTGAAGAAGTGTTTCTGAGTTGATGCATTTGGCTGAACAAGATGATCAGTTACAAGTATTGAATGAATATAGATGAGCATTATCTCTATGGGCAGAACATACAAATGATACAAAACAAAAAGTTATAGTTACACTTGATGGTAGAGATACAGCTTGAAAAGGTAGTAATATAAAGAGAGTAACCGAATATTTTGATTTAAAAAGATATAGTGAGGTAGCTTTTGGAATACCAAAATTAGAAGAAAGGTTTGAATATAATTGGTTTGCTAGATATATGCATCATTTTCCAAAAGAATGAGAGGTTACTTTTTTTGATAGATCATGGTATAATAGAGCTTGAGTTGAAGCTGCTATGTGATTTTGTACCAAAGAAGAGTATGATTGGTTTATGCAAAATGTAAACGAATTTGAAAATGATAAAATTATAGAAGAAGGTATAAAATTTATAAAAGTCTATCTATCTATAACAAAATCTACACAAAAACATAGACTTAAAAAAAGAGAATCAGCAAGAAAAAGATGGAAATCTAGTCCTATAGATAGAGTAGCCCAAGAAAAATGGAATTATTATACTCTTGCTAAGGCAAAAATACTGGAATTGACAGATAGTGAACATGCTCCTTGGACAGTTCTTGATTCAAATGAAAAATGGTTATCTTCAATCGAAATAATTAAATCAATTATTAATACAAATGAAGAAGTCGCAAATATAGTACAAAATGATTTATCAATAGATCTTAGACCAAATAGAGAAATATCTAGAACAGCCACAGAAGAATTAAAAAGAATGAATGAAAAAGGGTATTTAGATAAAATGAAAAAAGAGTTTCACTTCAGAGAAGCTTCACAAGAAGAACAACAAAAAATATCTGAAATGAGAGAAGACTTTATATTTGATAGGGATTCTTATACTTATATAGCAAAATAAAAAGATAGTTTTATAAAACTATCTTTTTATTTTTTTGTTTGATTTTTTTAAATTACTATATAATATATAGTCATAATATATTATTTATTTAAAAAATTTAATGAAAGCAAGTGATTTATTTGTAACTACACTTATCAATAGATGAGTAAAAGTTATATACTGAGTTCCGTGAGAAGAAAACCTAGATTTGGTTGATAGTATTAGAAAATCTTGAAAAATAGAACTTATAGTTACTCGTAATGAACAAACAGCTGTTTTTATGGCTGCAACTTATTGAAGATTAACATGAGAAATAGGTGTTGCATTAGCTACATTATGACCTTGAGCCACTAATATGGTTACATGAGTAGCTTTTGCTCAATTATGATGATTTCCAATAATGGTAATAACTGGTCAAAAACCAATAAAAAAATCAAAACAATGATTTTTTCAAATAATAGATGTTGTTTCTATGATGAGACCCATAGTTAAATGTTCAAAATCTATAATATGACCTGAAAGAATACCTTTTATACTTAATAATGCTATAGATTTAGCTACATCTGAAAGACCTTGAGCTGTTGCTATTGAGTTGCCTGAAGATATAGCTGCTGAACATGCTTCAGCTGATTGAATAAATTTTGTTACCAATAAGGTTAGAAGACCAGTAATTGATGAAAAATCTATAAAAATATTAGTTTGAGAACTAGAAAAAGCAAAATCTCCTATAATACTTATATGAGCAGGAGCTAATAGGAAAAGGATAACTAAATATCTATCACTTTTTATAGAAAAATATAATATACCATTTTTTAATTCACAGATGTGAAAATGAGTAGTAGATGAATCTATGAATCAATATTTATGAACTGCTGCTGTTTCTGATGGTGATTATATACATGATGCTATAAAAAAATCAGATTTAATTATTTCTGTTTGATATGATCCAGTAGAAAAACCTACTCATCTTATATGAGCTTGATTAATAAAAACCATTCATGTCAATTTTTATGAAACAAATTCTGATTCTACATATAGTCCATATTTAGAAATAGTATGAGATATAGGAAATACATTTTGGCAATTGTATGAAGCACAAATAAAACAAGATTGGGATTTTGAAGATATATATAAAATAAGAAATGATTATAGTAAGGTTATAAATAAAAATATAGAAGATGAAGATATGTGAAATAATATATTATGACCTAGAAAGCTTGTTCAGGATGTTAGAAGTGTAATGTCCAAATCTGATATAGTTGCCTTGGATAACTGATTATACAAAGTTTGGTTTGCTAGAAATTATACTACTTATGAACCAAATACATTATTGCTTGATAATGCTTTAGCTACTATGTGAGCTTGAGTAGCATCATGAATGGAGGCAAAAAGAATCAATCCAGACAAACAAGTAGTTGTTGTTACATGAGATGGTTGACTTGTTATGAATTTGTGAGACTTGGAAACTGTTGTTAGATTGTGACTTGATTTGACAGTTGTTGTACTTAATAATGGTAGCTATTGAATGATAAAATGGAAACAGGTATGATGAAATATGCCTATGTGGTGAATGGATTTTGGGAATCCTGATTTTGTAAAAATGGCAGAAAGTTTTTGAGGTATATGATATAGAGTAGAAAACAAAAATGATTTCAAAAAAACACTAGAAAATGCAAATAAACAAAAATGATTAAAAATAATTGATGTTTTATTTGACTACCCAAAGGATATTAATTAATATAAAAATATTAAATACTAAATATATAAATATGACTAAAACAATAAAATCAATAAATCCTTTTACAGAAGAACTTAATCAAGAGTTTGATGTTTTAACAAGAGAAGAGTTAGACCAAAAAATTGATACTTGATATAATGCTTTTTTAAAATGGAAAAATACTCCAAATAGTGAAAAAAAAGAATTATTCTTAAATTTATCCAAATTAATAGAACAAAAAAAAGAAGAATTAGCTGAAATAGAAACAAAAGAAATGTGAATGCTATATGATTTTAGTTTGGCTTGAATATCAAAAACTTCTAAACTTGTAGAATGGTTTGCTAATAATTTTGAAGATGTATTAAAACAAGAAGAGTATGAAACAGAATGATTAACAGTAAAAACTCAATATGACCCTATATGAGTTATATACTGAATTGCTCCTTGGAATTTTCCTTTTAATCAAGTACTGAGAGCTGCCGTACCTAATATATTAGCTTGAAATACTACTGTTTATAAGCATGCTTCAAATGTTCCTTTGGCATGACAAAAAATAGAAGAATTATTTTTGGAAGCAGGTTTTCCAGAATGAATTTATCAAAATATAATAATTTCATCTAAAGAAAGTGAATATATATTGTCTAGAAAAGAAATTGCATGAACAAATCTTACATGAAGCGAATGAGCATGAACTGCTATTTGATCATTAGCATGAAAATATTTAAAACCTAGTGTTTTAGAATTATGATGAAATGATGCTTTTATAGTATGTGATACTGATGATTTGAAATCACTTGCAATAGAAGCTGTTAAAGCAAGAATATCAAATAATTGACAAAAATGTAACTCTTCAAAAAGATTCATAGTTAGAGAAGAACAATATGATGATTTTTGTAAATATTTTACTCAATATACAGAAAATTTAATTATTTGAGATCCTATGGATTCAAATACTCAAATTTGACCAATGGCAAAAAAAGATTTGGTTGAAGAAATAGATAAACAAGTTAAAGCAACTGTAGAAGAATGAGCTACTTTATTGACAGGATGACATATTATTGATAGAAAATGATATTTTTATGCTCCTACTGTACTAGCTGATGTTACTCCTGAAATGACTTCTTATAATGAAGAAATATTTGGTCCTGTGGCATCAATAATAAAAGTCAAAGACCTAGATGAAGCTATAGAAATAGCTAATAATAGTGATTTTTGATTATGTGGAGCTGTATACTGAGATAATGATGAACAAACAAGAGAAGTAGCTTCAAAAATAGAAACATGAATGGTTTTTATAAATAAACCAGCATGATCTAGAGCTAGTCTTCCTTTTGGATGAGTGAAAAAATCATGATATGGTAAAGAAAACTGACCTGAATGATTAAAAGCTTTTACCAATAAAAAAGTTATTGTATATTAGTAGATTATAAAACAAAAAAAATAAACCTAATTTTTTAAAGGTTTATTTTTTTGTTTTTTTTATAAAAAATATTATATTATATTCGATATAACTCAATAGTTAGCATGAAAAAACTAAATGGGGGGGGGTGATTTTATGTTAGAGATTTTTTTATCTTTATTGATATATCGAGCTTTGGTAGTAGTATTACCATTAACATTTAAGTTAATAGATGCGAAATTTGTAAAAAAGGAGAAAGAGAATACTCTAAAAATAAAATTATTATAAATAGGGTATTATATAATATTAGCTCAATAAAATTTTATTGAGCTTTTTGTTTTTAGAAAAATATTTAAACATTCATTGACTTAATAATATTTTTGTGTATAGTCTTTTTCACTATTTTTATAGTGTAAAAATCAATACAAAAGGAGACATTTATGTCCAACAATATTTTCGCAGCTGGTTTGGGTGTTGCTACTACCGATAGCAATGGTAAAGTGATTGAGATGTTTTATCATAAAGCATTTGTTCAATCAGAAAAAAACATGGGGCCTGTTTCTGATTTTGTCAGAATCTGTAAGGAGATCTTTGATTATCAGGGCGGCAATATGACTTACTCTATTGCTGAAATGAATATTGATCATTTGAAAGATATTTTCAATGGTCACTCTGGTACTATCAAGTTTCTTGATGCTGTGAAATCTGCGCAGGATAGAGCCTATATCACCATTCTACAAAAAGATGAGGCACCAAAAGATATTTTTGAGTCCTATCTCAAGCTTACTCTTTTGTCCAACCGTTTGGTTAAGCCAAATTGTCAAAATTTGGATGGCATCTTTGCTAACTTGCCAAATCTGGTGTGGACGAGTCAAGGACCAATATCTGTAGATGATTTTGCAGATAGGCAACTTTCTGCAAAAGTCGCTGGTGTCAATCTGGAAGTTTACAGTGTTGATAAATTTCCAAAAATGCTCAACTATGTCGTACCAAAAGGTATTCGTGTGGGTGATGCTGCTCGTGTTAGACTGGGAGCTCACCTCTCAGAAGGTACTACTGTAATGCATGAAGGTTTTGTTAACTTCAATGCTGGTACTCTTGGTAAAGGTATGATTGAAGGTCGTATTTCTGCTGGTGTCGTTGTTGGTGACGGTAGTGACCTTGGTGGTGGCTGTTCTACTATGGGTACTCTCAGCGGTGGTAATGATACTCGTATTAGTGTAGGTAAGGATTGCCTTATCGGTGCTAATGCTGGTGTTGGTATTCCTCTGGGTGACCGTTGTGTTATTGAAGCGGGACTTTATGTCACTGCTGGTTCAAAAGTTACTTATCTTGGTGATAATAATTTTCCTAGGCTTCTTAAGGCTTCTGAATTTGCTGGTTGTGATGATCTTCTTTTTAGACGTAATTCACATTCTGGTAGAATAGAAGTTATTAAGAAAACAAATAAAGTGGAGCTTAATGAAGAGCTTCATAAAAATTAAAAAGGAGTAAATAAACCCCAACAATTCTAAAAATGAATTGTTGGGTTATTTTTTTGTTTATTTTTTTTTATTTTGTTATTATTTATATATACTATATATAACTTTTTAGAATAATATAAAATATATGATTTATGATGTTATAATTGTTTGAGCTTGAGCTGCATGACTTTTTGCTTGAATAAATTTGGAAAAAAAATATAAAAAATTGATACTAGAAAAAACTGCCAAGCCATGAATGAAAGTTTTGCTTTCATGATGAGAAAGAGCAAATGTAAGTAATATGGATATAGAACCAACAAGAGATTATTTTACACAAAATAAAAATTTTCTTCATAGTATATTTTCTCGTTATACAAACTGGGATATAATGAGTTATTTTGCAACTAATGGTATAAATATAGTAGAAGAAGATAGAAGTAGATTAATACTTGAAAGTTGAGATAGTAAAGAGCTTCTTAATTGTCTACTGGATAATATTAAAAGCAATAATTGTGAATTGAAAGTAAATCAAGATGTAAAAGATATAACATTAAATAAAGACTGAAATTATACAGTAGTTATAGAATGATGAAATAAGTATATATCCAAAAATGTTATAGTATCTAGTTGATGAAAAAGTTTTGCTCATATAGGTACTACTGGAGAATGATATAGTATAGCAAAAAAACTTTGACTAAAAATAGTTACTCCATATAGAACTCTTTGCTGAATGGCTACCAAAAAAGACTTAAGTGAAGTTAGTGGTGTTAGCTGTAATGTGGATATGAGAGTTGTAGATAAAAATAACAAAAAACCTATCTATAGCGAAATATGACCTATACTTTTTACACATTTTGGAATAAGTTGACCTATTGTTCATAATTTATCAAATTCAATATGAGAATATTTAAATAATTTATGATTGGAGGAAAAAGATTTTGAAAAATATATATTGGATAATTTGAGTCTTGATTTATATTTTGATATAGATAATACTCCCAAAAGATTAATAAAATTTTTTGAATTGTCTCAAGAAAATAATTATATGAATATTGAATTGCAAAATTGGAGGTCTTGGAAAGAAGCAAAGGCTACTTGATGATGAATTGATACTGATGAATTGGATAATCATATGCAATCAAAAAAATACCCATGATTATATTTTATCTGAGAGGTAGTAGATATTACTGGTAAAACAGGATGATTTAATCTACAGTGGGCATGGAGTAGTGCTTATGTTTCAGCTTTGGAAATAAACAAAAACTTGAAATAAAAATAAAAAATAGTTATATTATAAAATAGTTATATAAATAAAAATAATACTAAGATGAAAAAAATACTTACTTGAATCAAGCCAACATGAAATTGAATGCATATATGAAATTATTTTGGTGCTTTTAAGCCATTTATGGACTTGACCAAATGAAAAAAAGCATTTATTTTTATAGCAGACTATCACTCTCTTACTTCTGTTCATGATAAAGAAATAATGGAGAGAAATAAACTTAGAATGTTAAAAGAATACTTTGCTCTTTTACCTGAAGATACAGATATAGTTGTATATGAGCAATCAAAAATCGATCATATAAATGATATAACATGGATACTTTCTAGTGTTACTCCATATAGTCTTATGCTTAGGGCTCATAGTTTTAAGGATGCCAAGGAAAAAAATAATGAAATAAATATGGCTACATTCAATTATCCTATACTTATGGCTGCTGATATTGTTACATATGATACTGATTTGGTTCCTGTTTGAAAAGATCAAATACAACACTTGGAATTTGCTCGTGATATAGCAGGTAATTTTAACAAAACATTTAAAACCGATTTATTTAAATTACCAGAACAATATATTCAAGAACAAGTTATGACTATACCTGGTACTGATGGTAGAAAAATGAGTAAAAGTTATGATAATTTTATAGGTATATTTGATGATAAAAAAACTCTTAAGAAAAAAATAATGTCTATAGTTACTGGTAGTGAATCATTAGAAGAACCAAAAGATCCAGAAAAATGTAATATATTTGCCCTTATAAAGCTTTTTGCTACACAGCAAAAGCAAGAAGAAATTGCTTCTAAATATAAGGCAGGGAATTATTGATATGGTCATGCCAAATTAGAACTACTTGATATTATCTTGGATTACTTCAAAGATGCTAGAGAAAGATTTGATAGTTTTGATAAAGATATGTCTTATATATACAAAAAATTAGAATATTGAAATACTATAGCAAATGAACTTGCTACAAAAAAATACAATCAAATGATGAGTATAATATGACTAAAAAGAGATTAATTATTAATTAATCTCTTTTTTTGTTGTTAAAAGTTTTTAACACTAGTTTATTGTCTAATCTAAGCCATTTTTAGAGTTTTTAACAATCGATTATAATAATATTTTGACTTTTGACTTTAGTTGAATAAAGTGAGTTATAACAAAATTCTTTAGTTAACTAAAGTGACTTTTTAACATAAATATTTTATTATTAATACTTTTTAACATTATGAAAAAAAACGAATTAGCATATGAAATAGATGATTTGTTGACTATATTTGCTAGTATGGATTCTAAAGAAAGGACTTTTGAATTTTTACTTGATATTATGAGCGAAAAAGAGTTACTTGATTTGTCTAGAAAATTTGAAGTTGCAAAAATGCTAGAAGAATGAATATCGTACTCTAGAATAGAAAAAAAGACTGGTATGAGTTCAGCTACTATATCAAAAGTATCTAAGTCATTAAATAGTGAAAATTTGGGTTATAGAAATGCTATTAATATATTACAGTGATTATAGTATTGACTTTTAAACTATATTATATATTATAGGCAAACGTTTAACCAAAATGGAAAGATATCTTAAGGAGATATTGATCGTGGATAATAAATCAAATCCTGTTTTAAAGAAGTATAGTCCAAATCTTGTGTACTTTCACTTTGGTGACTCTATCAATAGTGAGAGTGGCGAGTTTTTTGTTAGTGATACACTTCTTAAAGCTATCGTTACTTCCAAAAAGCCCATAATCTTAACAGAAGATGATTTTTCTGTTATCATCTATAAACTTGATTTTGTAGAGAGGGATCTTACTGAGCTTATGCATAAAAATCTAACAATAAAAACTAAGCCAATACTCAGAAGTATTCCTGATACTGGCTTTATATATGTTGCAGGCTCAAAAGTAAGACCCAAGACTGGCTTTTTAGAGGTAACATCAGAAGACAATACAGTGCTTTATACAGCATCTGTAATGAAAAAAGCAGTTAAACGTATTTGATAAAAAAAGGAGGTAACAAAAAAGAAGTCTAAATAAAATTTAGACTTCTTTTTACTTTCTCAAAAATTTTTGTTCACAAGTATCTCAAACAAATTCAAATATTTCACTTGGTGGGTTTTGTTCTAATGGTCACATATTTTCTCATACAAATTTTATTATTCATTTGTCTAAATAATAAGAAAATTTATCTTTTATTTCTTTTGGAGTATACATTTCTTTTTCACCTGAAAAATTAGCACTAGTCAAAAATATTGGTCCTACTTCTTTTAATAATCTTTTTTGTATATTATTATGGGCAACTCTTATGGCTATTTTTTGATATTGTCATCTATTTATAAACTCTTCTCATGAATCTTCATCTACAAAATTTATCCATACTTTTATTGGCATACTATCAGTAAGAATAGTAAAAGGTTTTGGATAATTTTTTAGAAATGTTATTTGCTCTAGAGTCAATTCAGTATTTTGTGCTAGCCATTCAAAATCAGGAACCATAACAGCTAATGGTTTATCATAACTTCTTTTTTTTATTTTGTATATTTTGTTATAGCTTTTTATGTCATCAACACTACATGCTATTCAATAACATGTATCAGTTGGTAATATATAAATCATTTTTTATTAATTAATTATAAAATTATTTTATAGGATTATTAAGAGGTATACCTGTTTTTCTAGGGTATTTTGTGTGAGTTTTTGATATTTTTTCTATAAAAACTATTGTTCTTTCTTGTCATGCTAGAGAGTAGTTTTTTACTTTTAATATTTTTGCTCCCAGTCTAGAAAGTGCTTTTTTAGCTGTTTTTAATTCGTCTTTGTCATCTAGTTTGTATGCACAAAAAATTCATCATACTTTTAATAAAGGTATAACATATTCAAGCAATGTAGGAAAAAATGCAGTAGCTCTGCTAGTAACAAAATCAAAACTTTCTCTATATTGTATATTTTGTCATAATTCTTCAGCTCTACCATTTAATGTAGAAACATTTGTTAATCATAAATCATTTATAAATCAGTCTATAGCTTTTAGTTTTTTTCATACACTGTCTATTCATACAAACTGGGCTTCAGGATTTGTTATTGCAAGTGGTATTAGAGGGAAACCTCATCCTGTTCACATGTCTGCTATTTTTCATTCCAAATCTATAAAAATATTTAACATTATAGAGTCTATAAAATGTTTTTCTATTATTCATTCATCAACTCTAATAGCTGAAAGATTTATTTGTGAATTTGTTTCTTTGAATAATTCTAAAAATTTTTCAAACTTAATCATTTCATCTTTTTCTAATTCTATAGAATACTTGCTAAATAATTCTTGCATTTAATAATTGTTATTTTTTTAATTTTCTTAATTTTATAATTAACTCGACAAAAATCAAGTGTAAATGATTTTTAAATAAATTAAAAAAAATAAATATTTTAATGTTTTTTTAATATTTACTAAATATTATTAAATAGATTTTGCAAAATCTACTTAATTGTTAATATATTTTTATATGAAAAAAATATTTATGAAAAAAATTACAATTATATTTTTATTAAGTTTTTTTATTTTCTCAAATATACAAGCTTATAATATTACTAAAAATGAGCAAAATTTATTAAATAATTTTTCTGAAAAATTAGAAAATTTAGATAAATATGAATTAGAAAATATTAATCAAAAAATAACTTTAGCTTTAGAACAAGAAAAATATGATAATTCATGAAAAGTAATATTTTTATTAAGTACAATTCAAAAATATGTAAATAATGAAATACAAAAAAAATGAAAAATTGTATACAGTCATTATGATTTTATTTTAGATTTTTCTGACTTAAAGAATGTTTTATGATTTAGTCATAATGTATTTGTTGCTAAAGTAGTAAAAAATAAATGAACTAATCTTAACTCAAATGGTGACTTAACTACTGATTTTGAGGTAAAAGTTTTATATAATATAAAATGAAATTTAAAATGAAATATAGATACTGTTTTTCAAGGTTGATATGATAAAAATAATATATTGAATATATGATATGATAATATATTTTTAGAAGAATGAAAAAAGTATATATTAGTTACAATGTGAGATATTCATAAAATTTCATCTCATGCAAATTGAGTTACACCACTATCTAAAAAAGCTACAGATCAAAATATAAAAAAAATAAATGATTTTATAAAAGCATATATAAATGAAAATAATTTTGATACTCCAAATAGTTTTAAATCTTTAAATTCTAATGAAAAGGATAGATTATATGAGATAAATAAATTATATTAAATAATTTTTATTATCTAACTTTTGCAAAATCATTAAAAACAATAGATTTTTCTATTGTTTTTTTATTTGCTTTTTTAATCTCTAGTATATAATTAGTGTATATATTTATTATAAATAATATTTTATGTTATCTTCTAGACTTAGTAAATCACTTCTTAGGACAACTGATAATTATATCAAGGCTTTGGAAAAAGCTGGAGTTTTGACTGTGTTTGATTTATTAAATCATTTTCCTAGAGATTATGAAGATAGAACAAATGTTTTGGATAATTTTTCTTTATTAAATATAAAAGAAAAAAATACTGTACTTGTAAAATTGGTATCTATCAATTCACAAAAAACAGCTAATAATAAATTATTAACAAAGGCTACAATAGAAGATAAAAATTGATTTTTTAGTGAAGCTGTATGGTTTAATAGAAAATATTTAGCTACTCAACTCAAATGATATGAGTGAAAAAAAATAATAATGTCTTGAAAGGTAAAATATGCTTTTTGAAAAGTTACTTTTCAATCTCCAGATGTAGAAACAGACCTGTATAAAATGTGATGAGAAATAGTTCCTATATATCCAGAACTTAACTATATACCTAGTAAATGGATAGAATGAAAAATGCCTCTATTAAAACAATATATAAAAGATATATGAGAGGATTTGCCAAAAGAAATAATACAAAAATACAATTTTATAAGCAAAAGAGATGCTATATATAGAGTACATTTTCCCAAAACTAAAGAAGATATAGAACAAGCTAAGTACAGGCTAGCTTATTGAGAGCTTTTTGAAATCAACTACAAAGCTATAGGTGCAAAAATGGAGGTTTTCAATGAGACTAAATGAAGAAGTATAGCTATCAAGCTTGACCCTGATTTTGTAAAAGAATTGCTTGCTTATTTTCCTTTTGAATTTACTAATCATCAAAAAATAGTTTTATTCCAAATACTAAAAGACATGGAAAAATCTCACTCTATGCAAAGACTTCTAGAATGAGATGTAGGTACTGGTAAAACAGCTGTTGCATTTGTCGCCGCTATACATGCGATAAAAGAAAGTGTTAAATACTGAGAAAAAATACAAGTTGCAATAATGGCACCAACAGAAATACTTGCTCGTCAACATTTTGAATGAATGCAAGATTTTCTTATCAAGTTTTGAATAAGCTCTCATTTGCTTGTTGGAAGTGTTACTGCAAAACAAAAAAAAGCAGTCAAGTCAGATATTGTTACTTGAAATGTAGATGTTGTAATAGGTACTCATGCACTTGTTCAAGAAGATGTGGTTTTTTATAATTTGTGATTTGTTGTTGTAGATGAACAACATAGATTTTGAGTAAAACAAAGAGAAGTTTTAGAAAAATGATTTGGTAACAAGACATGACTTATACCTCATAACTTGAATATGACAGCTACTCCTATACCTCGTACATTGGCTCTGACTTTGTATTGAGATCAAGACTTATCTGTTATAAATGAGTATCCCAAGTGAAGAAAAGATATATTTACAAAAGTAGCCAAAAATGAAGAAGAAAGACAGCAAATAGAGCTTTTTATAAGAAGTGAGCTAGAAAAATGAAGGCAAGCTTTTTGGATAAGTCCTTTGGTTGAAGAATCAGAAAAAATAGATTTGGCTAATGCTATAAATACTTTTGAAAATTTAGAAGCTATTTTTCATCCTTTCAAGGTCTGACTTCTTCATGGTAAAATGAAACCAAAAGAAAAAGACATGATAATGAAAGATTTTGCTGATAACAAAATACAAGTACTATCTAGTACTTCTGTAGTAGAAGTATGAGTAAATGTTCCAAATTCTACTATTATGTGTATAGAGTGAGCAGAAAGATTTTGACTATCTCAACTGCATCAATTCAGATGAAGAGTAGGTAGATGAGCCAACCAGTCTTATTGTTATCTTTTTCCAACTACTGGTAAACCAACTGATAGACTCAAAGCTATGGAAAAAACTAATAATTGATTTGAGCTTGCAGAAATAGATTTGGAATTAAGGTGACCAGGGGAGGTATATGGTATAAGACAAAGCTGATTACCAGATTTGAAAATAGCCGAACTTACTGACCTAGAACTTATATCTCAAATAAGAGAAGATATAACAGAACTTTTTGAAAAAAACACAAAAAAAGATGACTAAGTCATCTTTTTTTGTTTACTAAATAATTTTGGTGGATTTGTTTGTATAGAAGGATTGTTTTATACAAATTTTTGTATTTTAAAAAAATATTTTTAATTAAATAATAAATAATTATAATGATTTTTAGTAGATTTTATTTATAATATATTTTGATGAATTTATTAGAATTCTTTTTTATAATATCAGGTATAATTATACTTATAATAGCTTTTGATATAGCAAAAAAACAAAAATTTAATGCCTTGCATTTTTTGATTTTTTTGTGAGTAGGTTCTTGACTGCTTGTTTTTACATTTATTCCTTGAATACTTAATACTATTTGAGATGTTTTTTGAGTATCTAGGGGAGCAGATGTTTTAGTGTATGCATCTATAATATTTTTGTTATATTTTGTTTTGTTATTGCTTACAAAACATGTAGAAAACAAAGACTCTATTAGTTCTTTGGTAAGAGAACAGTCTTTTAATTATACCAAAAAATCACATCCAAAAATAAAAACTCTTATACTTATAAGAGCATATAATGAAGAAAAAGTAATAAAATCAGTAATAGATAAAATACTAAAAAGTAAATACAATAATATATTATTAGTAAATGATTGATCTAGTGATAATACTAAGCAAATATTAGAATCTTATTGAGATCAAATAATACTAATCAATCATATGATGAATAGGTGAGCATGAGCAGCTTTAGAAACTGGTTTTGAATATATTAGAAGATATATTGATTGTGAATACATAGTTACTTTTGATGCTGACTGACAGCATGATATATGAGATATGGATAAATTCATTCAAAAATTAGATAGTCAAAAAGAGCTCTGAGCAGTTTTTGGTAGTAGGTTTTTGAAATGATCAACTACAAATATAAGTACTACAAGAAAAATAACTTTGTTTCTTGGAAGAATTTTTACTATTTTTATAAGTCACATAAATCTTAGTGATCCTCACAATTGATATAGAGCTTTTAGGTTTGATACTATCAAAAATATAAAATTAACTATAGATAATATGGCTTATGCTTCTGAGCTCATTGACCAATTGCATCAAAACAATATAAAAGTATGAGAAGTACCAGTAAATATAGAATATACCAAATACAGCATATCCAAATGACAAAAATCATCCAATGCTATAAATATAGCACTTAGAATGATATGGAGTAAGTTTTTTAGATAAAAACTTACTTTTTTTAATGTTTTTTTAATATTTCAGCTTTATTATAAAAAATACTTTTAATTTTTTTAAATATCAAATATGAAAAAAGTATTTTTTGTAGTATTTTTAATGTTTTTTGTATGTATTAATAATGTTAGTAGTGATTTTGTTATACATGAATTATTCCCAAATACTGATGATGATGCCAATATGGAATATATTAGTATCAAAAATGATTCTAGTTCTTGAGATAGTTTGAACTGATATACTTTGTCAGATAAGTCAGGTAAAAGCTATAACATATGAGATGATTATTTGACTGGATGACAGACCAAAAAATACTACAGGACTGAAACTAGTATAATACTTAATAATTCAAATGAAGAAATTTATTTGCATGATAATAATTGAAATCTTCATGATAGTTATTCATACTCTAGTAGCAAAAATAATACAGTCATATATACTGACAAAAACAACGATACAGATGATAGTAGTGATGATTCTAGTGACGATAATAGTTATTATAAATATGACAGTAATATCAAGAGTAAAAAAGTTCTTTTTGATAAACCAAAAATAATAGTGCAGTCATGACTAGATGATAACAATTATTGTTATGATAAAAACTGTACTATCAATTTTAAATACGATACAGACAATAAAGATCTAACTTGTTATTGGGATTTTTGAGATGATTTTGTTGTTTATGGCTGCAATCCAGAACATCTAGATTTTTGAATAGGGAAGCATGAGTTGGTATTAGAAGTATGTGACAAAAATTATCCTGATACATGTAAAAATACTTTTTTTGTATTTAGAAATTTGTACAAAAAAACTCAAGTAAATGCCAAGATAACTTTGCAGTGATGACTTACACAAAACCAAATGTTAAAAAATAATAAACTAGTTTGTGATTGAGTAGATAGCTGTAGCATCAACCTAAGTTGAAATAGATCTAAGTGAGATAATCTAATATATTTTTGGAATTTTTCAGATGGTAATTATTACAATCAAAAAGATCCTAATTCTATTGTTTTTGATAAATGATATTATGAAATAATGCTAGAAATAATAGATAGTGACTGAGAAATGGATAGAGATTTTTTGTATTTAGAAGTGACCTGAAAATACAAGCAACTAAATCAAACAACTGTCAAAGAAGTAGATACTGAATCAAAAACTCTTTCAAGCAAGCAAGATGATGATATAGAACAAATAAAAAAATTGTTGGCTAGCCTAAATATAAACCAAAAACCAACTCAAAATAATAGTAACAATAAAAATGATGATAATATAATCATGTCAAATGATTATCAAGAAGTATCACTCAAAATAGATGTTCAATGAAGAATATGAGCCAACAAGGATCTATCTGATGATAAGCTTGTTTGCTATGAGACTTGTAGTGTCAATTTTGATTCTAGTAATTCTATATGAAATCTAAAAAATCATTATTGGGATTTTGGTAATGATAAAAGTTTTGAATGAATTAATCCATGATATATTAGTTATGATGATTATGGTAAATATGAGGTAGTACTTACAGCTATGGACTCTATGAATAGAGAATACTCAAAAAGTTTTGAAGTAGAGTTTGTATCATCCAAGGAGGAAGATACAAAACAAACTGATGAAAAAAACGAACCAAAACCAGAACAAAAAATGGAAATTGATAATCTAAAATCAATAACTAATACTTGATCTGTAGATACTACAGACGAGCAAGAACAATCTATTGATTATGATTTGAGAGAAAAACAAAATATAGAGTCAAGTAATTTGACCAATGAATCAAAAAACAATAACCAAATTATTTTTTATATTATTATTTTATTGTGTTTTGGTCTTTTTGTTGCCTTGTTATTTTTGCTTGGCCAAAAATATAATTTATTTTAAATTTGCTTGTTTATACAAAAATTGTTATTATTAATAATGGTTATTATTAATAAGATGATTTTATGGATATAGAAAACAATACTCAATTATTATCAACTCTAAAACAAACAATACAAGACTCTATAGAATCAAATATATCAGAGTTTTTGAAATGAGTTCACTCTGCTGATTTGGCAGAAATAGCAAATGAATTATCAAAAGATGAACTACTATTGGTAGTTAAAAATCTAAGCTATCCAAAAGCAGCTAGATTTGTTTCTGAGCTAGAAACAGATGATAGAAAAAATATACTAGACAATATTATGCTAGATCATTTGGCATATATATTGGAAGAGATGGAAACTGATGATGCTGCCGATATATTGTGAGAAATAGATGATGAAGAAAAAAAAGAACAAGTTTTGAAGCTTATAAAAGATAAGCAACATGTTTGAGAAATAACAGAGCTAGCTGGATATGATGAGTGAACAGCTTGAGCATTGATGGCCAAAGAATATGTAGAGGTAAATAAAAATTGGACTATTGATGAATGTTTGACTGAGGTAAGAAGACAGGCTCAAGAAGTAGAAAGAATTCATAGTGTATATATAGTAGATAATTCAGGTACTCTTATAGGTAGAGTTAGCCTAAAAGACTTAATATCTGCACCAGCAGATACAAAAGTAGAACAAATCAGAAAAAAAAGAGTAGATTATGTAGAAATAGATACTCCTGCTACAGAAGTAGCATATATTATGGAAAAATATAATATGGAAGCTATACCTGTAATAGATCACAAGTCAAAACTAGTTGGTCGTATTACAGTAGATGATGTTATGGATTTTGTAAGAGATACTGCAGAAGAAAATTATAATCTAGCTTCAGGTATATTGGATGATATAGAAGATACAGACAAGCTAAGAGATATGGTAAGAGCTCGTTTACCTTGGTTGATTCTTGCTTTGCTTGGTTGATTGGCAGCTGTTAGTGTTATGTGAGGTTTTGAAGAAGCTATGCAAAAAAATGGTGAACTATTCTTTTTTACTCCACTTATTGCTGCAATGGCTGGTAATGTATGAGTACAATCTAGTGCACTTGTAGTACAATGACTAGCTAATAACAGCTTGAAAGGTTGAGTCTTTTGTAGGTTTTTAAAAGAATTATTTATTAGTAGTATCAATTGAGTCCTTTTGTCATGATTGTTATTATTATTTGGTTATTTTGTATTTGGATTTAGTTACTGAGTAATAGCAGCTGTTAGTATATCTCTAATATGTGTTATATTATTAGCTTCTCTTATTGGTACATTTGTACCTCTTTTGCTTAATAGATTTGGTATCAATCCCGCTATGGCAACATGACCTTTTATAACAACTAGTAATGATATATTTGGTATACTGATATTTTTTAGTATTGCCAAATTGATTATAGGGTTTTAGATTGTACAAAAAATATTTGAAATCTTGGTAAAAATACTTATAATAATACCAAGATTTATTTTTTATATAAAAAATATGCTAACAGAAAAAAATTTTGTTTCTATCTCTGAATTGAGGGATAATACTTCAAAAGTCGTAAAAGATACAAAAAACATAGGTAAGAGAATAATATTATCTCAAAATAAACCTGTGGGTGTTTTTCTTAGTATAGATGAATATAATGCTTTAAAAAAAGTATCTTTTGAAACAGAAGTAGCTACAGTTAATGATATAAAATCATATAAAAATAGCAGTCATTGAAAAGATTCAGTTGAAGCTTTTAGTTTTTTAAGTGACTTAAAATAAATATGTATAAGGTATTACTAGAAAAGTCAGTACAAAAATTTTTGAAAAAACAAAAATGACAAGATATAATATTTAAATTTGAAAAAGCTATTACTATACTTAGTATAGATCCATATGAAAATAACCTTGATATAAAAGTATTGAAATGATTGCCTCATTGTTATAGACTTAGAATATGAGATTATAGATTTTTGTATGAAATAATAGATGAAGAACTTGTTATAAGTTTTTTTGAATCTTGAAGCAGGTGAGATATATATAAATAAAAAAGATTATTTAAAATTTTTAAATAATGTTTTTTTTGTTATACTGTGTAACAATATTTGTTATAAATAAAAATCTAGATGAAAGTATTGACCCTATGACTAGGAGCTTTTGGTTTTGCAATGAATAAAACTCTTTGAGAAAACAATCCTGGTAAAACTTTTTATGGATATGAGATAAATAAAGAAATATATTCTAGTATAGTAGAGACTAGAAAACATCCTTATTTTTTTGAATGACATAGCTTACCTCAAAATATCCAAGTTATAGATGATTATCAAGATATCATATGAGATATAGACTTGCTTATAATAGCTATACCAGCTCAGTTTATATGATCTACTATAAATCAAATAAGCCCAAAATTAAAGACGGGAGTGTGTATTCTCAACCTAGCAAAAGGTATAGATATATCATCAAACCAAACAATATTTGAGCTTATAAACTCAAATATGAATGATAAAAACTTTGAATATGCAGTACTATCATGATGAATGGTAGCTCAAGAAGTAGTAGAACAAAAACCACTTTGAGCAGATTTATGAGTTACTAATATGATAGTATGACAAGAAATCAAAAGACTATTTGAATCACAAAATCTCAAAATAAAAATATGTCCAAATATAAAAAATATAGAATTATATGGTAGCTTAAAAAATATAATGGCCATTATAGCTTGATATTATGAAGCAAAATGATATGGTAAGTCTAGTGTTGGTATGTGCTTGGTTGATTATTATGATGAAATAAAACAAATAATAAAAGTTTATTGATGAACTGATGAATTAGATTTTTCTTATTATTCTCTTGGTTGAGATATAATTGCTACTTGTTTTGGTAATTCAAGAAACAGATATTTGGGTAATCTACTATGAAAAGGTAATAATATAACTGAATCACTAGAAATACTAAAAAAAGAAAACAAGCATGCAGAATGATATGAAACAATAAAAGCTGTTTATAAAAAAATACAAAATGAACCAGGTTTTGAAATAACAAAAAAGTTTTATGAACTAATGAGTTAAGTTTTTAACAAAAAAACATTATTTAAATTATTAAATAATGTTTTTTTTATTATACTTTGATTATAAATAACATATAAATATATACCAATATATAATGAAAAATATAATTCAATTTTTACCATACTATCCTCCTCATAAATGATGACTAGAAACTCATGCTATGCAGTGGTCCAATTGGTGGAATAAAAAATGATATTGAAAAGTATACAATATAATAACTGACTTTGATCAAAAGGATAAAAATTATTTAGAAAAAATAGTTTATGATGGCTTAAATATATGATATATAGAAGAATGAGTGTATAACCTTGTAGTACCAAGTGTAGAAATAATCACAAATTTTCCCATATACAAAATCTGGTCAAAAGAATACAAGGCCATCAAAAGATATTTAAAATCAAAAGATATAGACTTGGTGATAACAAGAACTAGATTTTTTTTGACTAGTTTTTTGTGATGAAAATATGCTATAAAAAATAACATAAAATGGTGCCATATAGAACATGGTAGTGATTATGTAAAACTGAGTAGCCAAACAAAAAATAAAATAGCAAAGATTTATGATAAAACCATATGAAGTTGGATATTTAAAAAATCTGATATATTAGTATGAGTCAGCTATGCTTGTAAGGATTTTATACAAAATGAATTCATAGATAGAAAAATACATGTTATTTATAGGTGATTAGATTTCAATATCAATAATGACTCTATTAAATCTGATGATATAAAAAATAAATACAAAAATAAAATAATAGTTTGATTTTTATGAAGACTTTATAAATGGAAAAATATAGACACTTTAATAAAAGCTTATTATAATTTGGATAAACATCTACAAAATAAAATTCAACTAGTTGTAGTTTGAGATGGTGAAGATATAGAGAGATTAACAAAACTAGATATACAAAATAAAATATATTTTACATGATGAAGATCATTAAAAGATGCTATAAGTCTTCAATCTCAATTTGATATACATTTTCATACTTCAAGTCCTGGTTGAGGTTTGGCTACTACTTTATTACAAGCAATGAGGCTTTGATGTTTTATAGTTTCTACTCCTTATGAATGAGCTAATGAAATTATAGAAGACAATAAAAATGGTATATTACTAAAAAATGATAGTTTAAAAGAGCTTAAAAAGTGACTTATATCATGAGTAAATAGTTTAGATAAAAAAGAAAAATACTCTATAGAAAACAAAAAAATCATAGAAGAAAGTTTTGACTGGGATAAAAATATAAAAAAATATTATAATTTATTTAATAAGTAATTTTGATGAAAAAGAAAGTAGCTTTCTTAGCTCCAGAAAATAAATGATGACCTTATTATATTTATAAAGATATAGTTGAAGGGTTAAAAGAAAAATACTCAGAAGATGTTGATGTTTATTTTTTTAATTCAAAAAAAGAATATTTAAAACTTCATTTTGTAAAATATGATGTTTTATTTTCAGTAATCCCTTTTTTATTTAAGCCTTTGTGAATAAAAAACTTTATTTATAATCCTAGATGAAATTTTGAGATAGAGAAAAAAAATAAATCTTTATGAAATAAACTACTTTATCTTGCAAGAAGAAATTTAAAATTTGCAGATAATATGGCTCTTACAAGTTATTTTTTAGCAGATAAGTTAGATTTTAGAAAACAGTATGAAGATAAGATAGTTATCATACCAAATTTTATAGATGAAAAAGAGTATAATTTTTGAGAAAAAAGTTTTGATAAAAATGAATACAATATACTTACTATAACAAGTTTCAAATTTTATGATAAATGAAAATGAATAATAAATCTTTGAAATGTAATATCTAAACTTGGAGAAAATGTTGATAAACAAATAAACTGGACTATAGTTTGAAATGATGAAAATCTTGAAAATTTTCAAATAATTAAAAAAGAATTTGAAAAAATAAGTTTTTGAAAAAATATAAATATCAGGTGGAAATGATGGCTATGAAAGCAAGAAATAAAAAATGAATTGAAAAAAAATGATTATTTCTTATATTGGACTTATTTAGATAATTTTCCAAATATATTGCTTGAAGCAATAGCAAGTAATATGAAAGTTTTAATAAATAATTTTGAAAGTTTTTCTTACTTTTTAGATAATAAAATTATCTGTAAAGATGAAGAAGAAATGATTGATAAATTATTAAATGAGAATATTGAAAAAATAAATATTGATAATTATAAGAAAGATCAAGTTTTAAATAAGTTATATAATAAAATCTTATGTGCTGAATAAACTGAATAATCTGAGATATTAAAGATAAAGAAAATATTTTAAAACAAATGAATAAATCAATTCATCATAGATGACCAGATGATGAGTGATTTTTTATTGATGAAAAAGTAGGATTAGCACAAGTAAGACTTTCTATACTTGACTTATCAGATGCTGGTCATCAATCAATGTTTTATGAAAAAAAATTATGAGCTAGTAGTGATAAATATAAAAAAGAAAATATAAACAAATCAAAATATTCAATAACATATAATTGAGAAATATATAATTTTAAAGATATAAAAAAAGAATTAGAAGGTCTTTGATATATATTCACTACAAAAACAGATACTGAAGTAATCCTTTCTAGTTATCAAGAGTGGTGAGAAGAATGTGTAAAAAGATTTAATGGTATGTGGGCTTTTTGTATTTATGATAAAGTAAAAAATACTCTTTTTTGTTCTAGGGATAGGATGTGAAAAAAGCCTTTTTATTATTATAAAGATGATGAACAGTTTATATTTTCATCAGAAATACTTTGAATACTAGATTCTTGATTAGTTGAAAGAGAGTTAGATTTAGATATATTACCTGAATTTTTAAGTTTTCACTATACTCCTTGAGAAAAAAGTTTAGTTAAAGATATTTTTAAACTTCCTGCTTGAAATAATATTATCTTTGATCTAGAAAAAAATACTTTTGAAATAAAAAAATACTGGGATATAGAAAATGATGAAGTGAAATATAATAATTTTGAAAGTGCTAAAAATTATTTAGATGATACTTTAAATGATGCAGTAAAAATAAGAACTGAAAACTCTGATGTACCTGTTTGAACTTTTTTATCTTGATGACTTGATAGTAGTCTAACAAGTGCTTTATTTAAAAAATATTATACTTGAAAAGATTTCCATACTTTCAATGTAGTTTGGGAAGATAATATAAAAAATGAATCAGAATTTGCTGAAGTAGTTTCAAAGCATATTTGAAGTAATCATCATAAATTTAAAGTAACTTGAAAAGATGTATTAGAAAATCTTGAAAATCTACAAAGGCATTATAGTGACCCTATATCTGAAGCTTGATTTATACCAAATTATTTTGTAAGTAAATATGCAAAAGATTATGTAAAGGTTGTGCTTACTTGAGATGGTGCTGATGAAGTTTTTGCTTGATATGGTTATTATAATTTTTTACAAAAATTTTGGAATATATGACAAATACCTTGAGTTAAGTTTATTTCTAAAATACTTTGAGATATTTTACCAACTTCAAAATACCAAAAGTGATTTGAATTTTTATCAAATGCAAAAATAGAAAATTTTGATAAATTTTTTGGTTTTACAATAAGTAATTTTTCAAAAAAAGAATTAAATAATTTATTAACAAATAAATTTAATAAAAAAGAAAATTGTTTAAAAGAAATCAAAAAAACAATTAAAAATTTTGATAGCTTTTTAAGTCAGTTGCAATATACAGATCAAAAAGTATTGCTTGAAAATTGCTATAATCTAAAACCTGATAATGCTCTTATGTGAAATTCTCTTGAATGAAGAGCTCCTTTGCAAGATTATAGATTGGTAGAATTTTGATTTCAAATTCCTGATAGCTTTAAGATAAAATCTTGAAAAGAAAAATATATACTTACAGAAGTTTGAAAAACATATCTACCTAAAGAGATATTTGAAAGAAAAAAACAAGGTTATTGAGTGCCAATATATGAGTGGATAAATAATGAACTCAAAGAAATAGTTTTTGAAAAACTAGAAAATTCTATTTTAGTAGAAAAGTGATACTTTAACAAAAATCAAGTAGATTTTTACCTAAAAAATATAGATAAAAAATATTTTTCTACAAGAATATGGACACTATTTAGTTTAGAATTATTTATAGAAATTTATAATTTAAATATATAGATGAAAAATATATTATTTGTAATATCATCACTTAAATCTTGATGATGAGCAGAAAAAGTCTGTTCTACTATATGATCAAAACTACAAGAAAAATGATATAATATACATTTTCTCACTTTTTATGATTCAGAAAATTTATATGATTTTAAATGAAAATATTTTTCACTAGATGAAAGTATATCATCAAATATTATAGTAAACATCTATAAACTTTTTAAAAGAGCTTATAACATAAAAAAATATTGCAAACAAAACAATATAGAAAATTCTATATCTTTTATGGAAGAAGCAAACTTTTCAAATATAATTAGTAAGGTATTATTCAAAAATAATTCAAAAATTTTTGTATCAATAAGACAGTCAGTAGATGCTTGGTGAAAATTATATAAGTTTTTAATAAAAAAACTATATAACTTTTCAGATAAGATAATAACAATAGTAAAAGAAGAAAAAGAAAATCTTATAAAAAACTATAATATCAAAAAAGAAAAAATAGAAGTTATTTATAACCCAATAGATATAGAAAAAATTAATAATCTAAAAAAAGAAGACCTATGAGAAGATAAAGAATTATTTGAAAACAATAAATTTACTTTTATAAATATATGAAGATTATCATACCCAAAAAATCAAGAATTACTTATAAAGGTTTTTAAAAAATTTAATGAAAAATATGATAATACTCAGTTAATTATACTTTGAGATTGAGAATTAAGAAGTGATTTAGAAAAAAAAATTTGAGATAATAAAAATATACATTTACTTTGAAAAAAGCAAAATCCTTATAAATATTTGTATAATTCTGATGTTTTCTTGTTTACTTCTAGGTATGAATGAATGCCTTGAGTATTACTTGAATCTTTAGCTTGTTGACTTCCTATTATATCTACTGATTGTATTACTGGACCAAAAGAGATATTAAAAAAAGAAGTAAAAAGCTTTGAAGAAGTAAAAGATATAAGTTTGGAAGAATATGGTATTTTAACTCCTGTTTATAATGAACAAAAGGTATTTGAAGCTATAGAAAAGATATATTTAGAAAAAAACTTGAGAGAAAAATATCAAAAAAAATCTTTAGAAAAATCTAAAGACTTTAATATAGAAAGTATTATAAATGAGTGGGAAAGTATTTTATAATTTTTCTATTATATTGATTAATTTTTGTCACTCTATATCTCTAGAGTGATTTTTATATACATAATTTATGGCATTAGAAGAAAATTTATTCCATAAACCTTGTTTAATTATTTCATTTAATTTATTATTCATTTCTTCCATATCTCAATTACAAACATATCATAAATTATTTTTTGTAATAAATTCTGAAGGATTGACTCTTAGACTTAATATAGGAGTTCATCAAAGACAGGATTGGATATATGTATTTGGAAATCATTCATAATCTGATGTTCAGACAAAACATAGTACATTATTATAATATTCTTGTATTTCATTAAAAGGAACTTTTTCTATAAATTCTAAATTATTTAATTTATTAGCCTTATCTTTAATTAAATTAAATAAATCCTCTTTTCACTTTTTTCTAGGTGAGATCATTAAAAAGTTTTTATCTGGATTTTTTTCAACTAAATCTATAAACAATTCTGGTCTTTTCCATGTTTCACATCTAGCAACCCATAATATATAATTCCTTTTATTATATTCCTTTATTATATTTTTTTCTATTTTATAAAAATTATGAATTATTTCTGAATTTATTTTGTGATTCTCTTTTAACATTATCTGATTTTCAATATTTTGAGTAATTATTTTATTAGTATTTAAAAGTCAGTATCTATAAAGTTTTCAAAATATTCAATTATTTTTAATAAAATCTCAATTACAATCTTGATCATGAGCTGTTCTGAAAATAGTATTTTTTCTAAAAAGTTTTGAATAAAAAACTCCTATTGCTAAATAATGTCATGCTGTTTTAAAGAATAAAATATTTGGATTAAGTTTTGCAAGTAAAAAAAATATTTTAATTATATTTCATACACCTTTAAGTATTCAGCTATTTCAAGACTTTATGGATTTTATAAGTTGTACTCAATTGATATATTCAGTATTTTTTTGTCAAAAATCTCAAACTATAACAGACACCTTATATCATTCGGATGCTAAAAAAGTTGATATATTATAAATATCAACTTCTCATCATCATATAGGAGCTTTTTTGTTTCTGGGATTAAATATTGAGTATGAGTTAAGTCAGAAAATTGTTATATTTTTCATTATTTTTTGTTTTTAAGTACTAAACAATAATCACTTGAATAATTCGAAACAAAATTATCATGGATTTTTCTAAATTTATTTTTTTAATACTATAAAGTAGGTATTTCAATCCAAATGTCATTTAACTTTTGTTAGAATTTTTCTCAAAAAATATTCCATTTTTCAAAAAATATTTAAATTTCAATTTTTTATTATTTCACTTTTTAAATACATAATATTAAAATCTTTAAATTTAGATTTAATTTTTTCTTCATCCCAATATTGTTTATGTCACCATTTATGAAAAACTTCTCAGCAATTAGGGCAAGAACATTCATTATTTTTTAACTTTTCCTTAGCAGGAAAAGTTAAAAAAGCATATCATCATTCTTTAAGAATTCTATATATTTCAGATATAGCTATATCTAATTGATCATCATTCATATGTTCTAAAACTTCTGAAGCAATAAATCAATCTAAAATATTATTGCCAAAATTAAACTTTCAACTATCATCTCATAAAACAAAATTTATATCATTGTTATTCCATTGTTTTTTAGTTGCCTCAATATTTTTTTCTGATAAATCTTGTCAGTAAACATTATATCAATTATTTGATAATTTATTTAATAAATATCAATCTCAAAATCATATTTCTAGAGTTTTAGATCATTTTTTCAATAATCTATTAATTTGTTTATAAATTAAGTCTTGTCTTGGATATCAAGCTTTTAAGTGATTTCTATTATCTGTTTGATGATAATCCCATAGATTTTTATCTGTATTATTCATTATTTATGAAGTTTATTAATTAAAATGTTATTTATTTTTATTCAGTATGGTAATAAACTTAATATATATAAAACTATTCTCTTAAAATCAATTTTATATCTTATTCAATATATAAAGTATTTTATACTTTTTATTCTTTCTTTATCTAAAGCATACATTCTTGCTAATACAAAATAAATTATTCATAATTGATCTGTATTATACTTTTTAAAATCTTCTCAAAAGTTTTTTAGTAATAATTCATTTATTTTTATATTATTTAATATTCTTTTTTTATCCAGTTCTCATCTTATCAAAGATATATTATCTTGGTAATAAATTCTTATAGTAGTAGTAGTAGTATATACATTTGTTTGTTTGTATAATGATAGCCATAATAATCACTCTCATCAGTTCACTTCTTCATTAAATCTATTTTTTTTATTTGAGAATATAGATAAATTAATAGTAGAAGCTCATTCTCATTTTAAATATTTTCAAGATATCATTTCCTCAAATCATAAAAATTTTTTAGCTTCTTTTACAAAACAAGTTTCCTTTCAGTATTGATTTATTGCTTTGAAAGATATTATTTTTGCTTTATCTATATTTACTTCTTTTATTTTTAATAAAATTTTATTAAAAGTATTTTCAACTAATTTATCATCACTATCAAGGAAAATAACCCAATCATTTTCAATATGTTTACTATTTTCTAAAGCTTCTTCTATTCACATATTTCTAGCACTTCAGACTCATCAATTTTCTTTGTAAGTATAAGTTATTTTTCATTTATATTCTTCTAGATAAGGTTTTAATATTTCTTTTGTATTGTCACTAGATCCATCATCTATTATATAAATATGAAAATCTTTGTGTTTTTGATTGAGTACAGATTTTATAGATCTAATTATAGTTTTTTTTCTGTTGTAAGTAGGGATTATTATATGGAACATTTTATTTTTTATTTTTCAAAATTAAAATTTCATTTTTAAGTATTCTTATATCTTTATAATTAAATATTGCAATAATTCAATAATATAATATTCATAATATAACTAAATATAGTAAATTTATATATCTATACTGATTTTCAAGTATAAAAATTTCTTTTGATATAAAATATAAACTTATTCATAAAATTATAAAAAGTAAGAAATTTTTAATAAAATACTTTCAATCAAAATTTATTTTTACTTTTTTGTCTATAAGTGTAAAAGATAATATAAACATAAAAAACCATCAGGCTATAGTTGAGAATATTGCTCAAACTATTCAAATATAGTTTATTAAAATAATGTTTAATATAACATTTATTATAGCTGTAAAAAATATTATTTTTGTAATATATTTAACTTCTCACCATGCTTGTAATATAGGTATATTTATATTTAAAAGTATATTAAACATAATAAAAATACCTGAAAACATTAAAAGACTTCAAGAATAAGTAAATTTATCACTAAATAAAACTGTAGCTATCACTCATCACATCACCATCAAAAATATACCAAAACTCAAGGAAAAAACAGAAAAATACTTATAAAAAAAGTTTTGTAATAATTCTATCTTTTTATAATTTTTCTTACTTATAAATTCTGTAGCAATAGGCATAAGTAAAGCTGATAATATAGGAGCTATAACTATACTTACAAGCTGTAATAAACTCAAATAATTACTATAATATCAAGCTGACTCAGTTCAAAGCATATACACTATCATTTGTTGATCTATCTGTCCAAGCACTACCCCTGCATTTGCTGTCAAAAATATCCAAAAAGCATAACTGCTATACTCTTTCAACATACCTTTATCATATTCTATCTTTCCAGTTCCAAATACTTCTTTTTTATACTTACTGTAAAATATAATACTTCATATAAGTATAGATACAAATAGTCAAGATACCCAAGCTATAGCATAATAATAAACATTATTAAAATCTCATAAAAAGAAAAATATAGAAAATAATGCTATAGACCACATTTTTATAAATTCAAGGAGTTTATCTTGAAACACATCTTGAAAAGAATTGTATATAGTAGATATTACTTGATATAAGTTTATCCCCAAGAAATATAAGCAAAATATCTTTAAAATATGTACTGCACTTTCATCTTGAAAATAATGCATTGCTAGAAAATCAGCTCAAAAAAACAATACACTTGCTATCAAAATTCAAGTTAATATCTGAATTCACAAACTAAAAAATATAGCAGTTTTGAAATTGTTATACTGCTTATTTATCCAGTATTTAGGTAGGAAATATCTTAATGATTGAGTAAGTCAAAGATCATTATAAACTGATATTAAACTTATAAAACTTATAATACTGTATAATAATCATATATCAGAAACTGATAAATTATTTGAAACTATAACTCTTACTATGTAACCAGTAGGAGCTATCAAAAAAGTAAAAAGATACAACCAAAATCATTTTTTGACGAGTTTTTCAGCAAGTGTTTCTTCTTTGAAAAGTTCATTATTTTTCATTTATATTTGATTTTTTAGGTAAATTTTTGTATATATTTTTTATGTATCATCTCATAAGATTTAAAACTAAACCTATTAGAATGAAATTATGTAAAAATCAATATTTTTTTATTTTTTCCTACAAACTCTTATAATTTTTAAATCAATCATTTCTAAATTTTCCTTTTACATCAAATATAACTCAATTTTCTTTTAATAATGAATCAAATGAAAAATTATCAAATTGATTATGGTCTACTGTATAAACTACTCAGTCATAGTTATCTCATATAGTATCTATAATTTCACTTTTTTCTAAATTTAGTTCTTTTATAGTATGATTGTCTAAACTTTTATGGTAAGGGTCATATCCATATATGTTAATTCAAAATTCTTTTAGCTCTTTTATCAAGTCTGCAACTTTAGAATTTCTAAAATCAGGAGTATTTTCTTTAAAAGTTAATCACATGATAAGTATATTTGCTCAATCAACTTTATTTCAAGCTTTTATAAGTTGTTTTACTACTTGATTTGCAATAAACATTCACATATTATCATTTATCCTTCTACCAGCTGTTATAACTTCAGGGTGATATCCAAGTTCTTCTGCCTTTTGTACTAGATAATAAGGATCTACTCATATACAATGACCTCATACAAGTCATGGAGTAAATTTTAGAAAATTCCATTTTGTTCAAGCTGACTCAAGTACATCAAAAGTATTTATTCAAATTTTATCAAAAATTAAGCTTAATTCATTTATCAAAGCAATATTTATATCTCTTTGAGTATTTTCTATAACTTTTGCAGCTTCAGCTATTTTTATATTTGCTGCTTTGAAAGTTCAAGCTTTTATAACTTTTTTATAAGTTTTATCTATTATATCTAAAGCTTCTTCATCAGATCAAGAAACTACTTTAAGTATTTTTGTTACAGTATGTTCTTTATCTCAAGGATTTATCCTTTCAGGGCTATAACCAAGTTTAAAATCACTACCATATGTTAATCAAGAAATTTTTTCTATGATAGGTAAACAAATATCTTCAGTTACTCAAGGATAAACTGTAGACTCATAAACTACTATAGAACCAGGTTTTATATATTTTGCTAGATTTTCAGTTGCTTTTATAACAGGTGTTAGGTCCGGTTTTTTATATTTATCTATAGGAGTTGGAACTGTTACTATGAAAAAGTTATAATTTTCTAAATCTTGAGAGTTTGATGAATAATTAATTTTATTTAAATGTTTAGTTTCATCTCAAGTTATTTCATTTGTTGAATCAATTCAAGATTTTAATTCTTCTAGTCTTTTTTGGTTTATATCAAAACCTAGTATATCAAAGTTTTCTTTTGCAAAAGCATGTGCAAGTGGAAGTCATACATAACCAAGTCATACAATAGCAATTTTAGGATCAAAGTTTTTAAACATATTTTTTTATTATTTATAAAATGTATTATACCAATCAATAAAATTTTTAACACCTTCTTCAATTGAAGTTTGAGCTTTCCATCAAAGTTTTTTATAAGTATGATCTACATCAGCCCAAGTAGCTGGCACATCTCAAGGTTGTATGTCCATATAGTTTTTTTGAGCTTTTTTTCAAAGTTCTTTTTCTATCAAACTTATCATAGTTTCAAGTTCTACAGTATTATGATTTCATAGATTAAAAACTTCATAGTTAGATATTGTATCTAAAGATTTTATAACTCAATCTACTATATCATCTATATAAGTAAAATCTCTTTTCATCTTTCAATGATTATAAACATCTATTTTTTCTCATTTAGATATCTTATTTGCAAATATAAACATTGCCATATCTGGCCTTCCATAAGGTCCATATACTGTAAAAAATCTAAGTCAAGTTGTAGGTAGATTGTATAGGTGAGAATAAGTATGAGCTATAAGTTCATTTGATTTTTTAGTTGCAGCATATAGTGATATAGGATGATCTACATTATCTTCAACAGAAAAAGGTATTTTTTCATTTTTTCAATAAACACTTGAAGAAGAAGCATATACAAAATTTTCAACTTTATATTCTTTTGAAAGTTCTATAATATTGTGAAATCAAACTAAATTTGCTTGTATATATGCAAAAGGATTTTCTAAAGAATATCTTACTCCTGCTTGTGCAGCAAGATTACAAACTTTATCTATTTTATTTTCTTCAAATACTTTTTTTAGATCATCAAAATTTTCTAGTTTTCATTTATAGAATTTAAAATTTTCAAATTTTAGAAGCTCTTCTCTTCTAGCTATTTTTAGATTTACATCATAATAGTCATTTTCTGAGTCAAATCAGATAATTTTAGTATTTCATTCTTTTAAAAGTCTTTTAGCTGTATGAAATCATATAAATCAGCTAGTTCATGTTATTAGTATTGTTTTCATATTTTTTTAATAAAATTATAATTATTAACAACCGATCCCATAATATTCAAATCATAAATTTAATGCTTTTTGTTTAGGTATTATATTTTTACCATCAAAAATTGTATTGTCTTTTAGTTTTATATTTTCAAGATTCTCTTTTAATATTTTTTTATCTTCTATAGTTATTATAAGGCTATTACATCATGTTATACACTCTTCAAATGTATTTGAATGAGTAATAGGTATAAAATTTTTAATTCATGTACTTAGAGAGTATGAATATTTTTCAAAATTTTCTCTTGCTTTTTTGTTATAATCAAAAACTCTAAGCATGGCTCATGCTTTTAGTAGTTCTTGTACTATTATTAGTGCTCTTGACTCTCTTAAGTCATCAGTATCAGGCTTGAATGCTAGTCATACAATTCCAAAGGTTTTTCAATGTAAATCATTTCAATATTTTTTAAATACTTTATCTAAAAAATAATTTACTTGTGTAGTATTTGTTTTATCAACATTTGTAATAATATCTGCATCAAGTCAATTTTCACCAAATTGATGAATAAGTGATTTTACATCTTTTGGGAAACAGCTACCACCATATCATATTCAAGCATTCAAAAACTTGTTTCATACTCTTGGATCCATTCAAATAGCTGTCGCTACATCTCTTACATCTGCTCCTACAGAATCAGCTAGTCTTGCTACTTCATTGATAAAAGTTATTTTTGTTGCTAAAAAGCTATTTGCAGCATATTTTATTAGCTCCGCAGTTTGCCAGTCTGTTTTGAATATTTCTACTGAGTTTTTTTCAAAATTTGAATATATTTTTTCTAGTTTTTTGATGACATTTTTATCTTCATTTTTCTTAAAACCAAGTACTATTCTATCAGGGTTATAAAAATCATGTATAGCAAGTCATTCTCTAAGGAACTCAGGATTTGATACTACAGGATTTGATTGTCATAATATATCATAGACCATTTCATTTGTTCCGACTGGTACAGTAGATTTTACTACTACTATTTCATCTCAGTTAAGTATTTTACTCAAATCTTTGGAAGCTTGTTTTATATATGTTAGATCAGTTTTACCTGTATCATCTTGAGGAGTACCTACACAAAGAAAAACTACATCACAATTTTTTAGTGATGTTTTATCAGTGGTAAAATTTATATTTTTGTATGTTTTTTGTAAAAGTTCTTCTAGTCAGTTTTCATATATCGTAGGGATTCAGTTATTTAACTGATCAATTTTTTCTTGAAATATATCAACTGCTACTACATCAAGTCACAAATCACTAAGTCCAACTGCTTGTATCAGTCATACATAACCCGTACCGATTACACCTATTTTCATATTTATATTTTTTAATCAAATTATTATAATATATCCAATATAATAAAAAATAATCTATTAACAATAATAATATTATTTTTTTGTTAAAAAATTAATATAAATTTTGACATAATTATAAAATTAATATAATATAATTACATCAAGACGAGAAGTGCCCCGAAAAGTGTTAGTGCTTTAGGAAGCTTCTCTTTTTTTATGCTCAATTTTTGTTTTGATATTACTTAAATAATCCTTAAATTTTATATCTATTGATTTATATAAGCTTGAAGTATATTTTTTATTGTTAATCAACAAAAAAAATGTCACTTTTATTTAACTTTTTCGTTATAATTATTACAATATTATTATAATTATTTTTTAACTCTATTTGTTATGAAAAAAGTATTTTTTGCAGTTTTTTTGTCAGTATTTTTGTTAGGAGCTGTGTCAGGGGAATACAACCCAGACAAGTCAGTTAGTAGTGATTGACCATCTACCAAGATGACTACTACATCAAGTGAATCTCCATCTATGCATCCTAGCTGGGATTTAGACTTCGATGGTATCAATGATTGTGAAAATCTTGGTACATGTGACCATACTATAGACTATACTAGTGCCAAGACATATGATTCAAAAATTAGATTTTTGGAAGCAGAGTGAGGTATTTGTAAATCAGCTACTGACTGATGTAATACTATAGGTGTTTACAATTGAGAGTTTACTTTTGGTACTGAAATGTGGTGTGAAGATGTTTATGGTGAATGAGGTCAAGAAGTATATTCTTGTAATGCATATGACCAAACAAAAATGGATGCACACAAATATATATACAATAATATATCTGACCTAACTGAAGAAGAACCAGTTCTAGGTGGTAGCTGGTATGTTACTGATATAGACTGGCAAGATGATGACAATATAGTAGTTAGTTATGAAGATGGTCATATAGTAGGTCAAGTATCTATAAGCCAAAAAGATATAGACCAAACTGTAGATACTAATGACAAAGAAGACCATTCTCAAAAAATATGTACTATGGAATATGCTCCTGTATGTGCTGAAGTACAAGTACAATGTATAACTGCTCCTTGTTATCCTGTACAACAAACTTTTTCTAATGCTTGTATGGCGGGGGACAATCCTATATTATACACTGGTCAATGTAATAGTTTTGTAGATATTATGGTTTACAAAAGATATCAACAGTTTGAAAACAAACTAGGTAAATCATTATCTAATGTGCCTACTGATGTTTTGACTAGAGCTGTAGATAGAGTAGATACTATGATAGATGATTATTTATCTACCAAAAAAGAAATATCTCTTATCAAAAAAAGAGTAACTCAGCTTGTTTTTGTAAAAGAATTGATAAAAAAGGAGTTGAGTTTTAGATAAAATAAAAAAACTAATTAATCAAGTATTAATTAGTTTTTTTACTTGTATTATTTTTATATTTGATATAATGATAGTTATCATATTATATATTAATTTTTTGCTTATGAAAAAATATATTTCTTTATTGGTTTTAGTTGTTATGCTAGGACTTGGTGCAGCTGTAAATGCTGATGATCATGTTGAAGATCAAGATACAGATAATACTACTATGGAAAGTTCAACTGGTTCAGTTGATAGTGATAGTGATTCTGATGGTATAGATGATGGTACAAATAGTTTTTCTAGAGGTCAAGATTATAACTCTAGTAGATCTAATAGACCTAGAACTATAAACGATAATGACTGTGATGACAGTGATGAATCTTGTACTCCTGAAATGTACCAATTAAAAGGTCAAGATAGAGCTGCTAAAGTAAAACAAGCTATAGAAGCTAGAAAAATGATTATAAAACAAAAAAGAGAAGATAGATTAGCTCAAGTAAAACAAAGAGTACAAAGTATTAGTGCTCAAAAAAGAGCTCAATTCAATGGTGCTAGTAAAATATTACAAAACAAAGTCTCAGCTGTAGATAATGTCAATTGGCTAAAAAATACTAGCTCAAAAATAGATAGAGTTATGTCTGATATACAAAACATATCTAATGAAGAAACAAAAGCTCTAGTAGAAGCTGTACTTATAGACTTGCAAACAAAAATAGATGATAGATTACAAGAAATCTATGAATCATCTAGCGAAACTACTTTGGAAGAAGTATTAGAAGATGTTATGTGAGAAGATGTAATGGAAGATGAAGACAGTAATAATGACGACGAAGATGACGATGAAGAATATGAAGACGACGAAGAAGACGAAGATGATGAAGATGAAGACGAAGATGATGAGGATGAAGACGAGGATGAAGATGAAGATGATAAATAATAAAAAAGACTAGTAATACTAGTCTTTTTGTTATTTTTTAATAAAAAAAATGTTTTTTTGTCACTTTTTTTTATTATTATCGTTATAATATATGCAATCTAAAAAATAGATTTTATTTTATATTATTTAATTATTTTTGTTATGAAAAAAATATTTGCAGTTTTATTATTATCATTTATGATAATAGCTTCAGTTGGAGCTGAATATAATCCAGATAAACAAGTAGATTCTGATAGTCCAAGTACTAGAACTATGGATATAACTACTACTAGTGCACAAGATGAAGAAATCAAATTTTGTACTATGGAATATGCTCCTGTATGTGGTGCTGATGGTAAAACTTATGGTAATGCTTGTATGGCAGACTATGATTATTTATACAAAGGAGAATGTAGTGATCATATAAATGAATCAAAATATGAATCATATACAAAATATGATGACAAATATACTGCTATAATAGAACAAGCAAAAGATTCTACTATAGAAAATGCTATATCTGTTATAAACAATGCTATAGAAAGTGTTAAAAAAACAAAAATAGCTACTTGGGTTCAAGTAGAAAAAATAATTGCTTATAGTTATTTGAGAGACTTGATGCAAGAAGTATTGGACAATAGATAAAAATAAAAACTCGATAATTTATCGAGTTTTTATTTTTTTAGTTTTTTTACTTCTCATACAAAAAACCTAAAATCTTTTAGATTTATCATTATAAATATGATGCTCCATACAAAAAATGATATCATAAGTATTAATAATCATTCTAGTCTAGATATTTGTGCAAAGTATGGAATCATATATTTATAAGACACAAATCATATACTTCATAATACTAATATATTTTTTGCAATAGATAACCAGTCAAAGCTTACAAAATATTTTTTACCCAAAAATAACTCTGATAGTATCCATATAAGTATCCATCATATTCATGTTGCTAGTGCTGCTCAGTATACTCATATAGTATTTATTAGTATTAGATTTAACACAAAGTTAAAAACAATTGCTATAGCGATTATTTGTACTCTTTGTTTTACTTTTCAAATACCTGCCATTATATTGAAGTTTATTTGTAGTAAAAAATTGAAAACAAGTAATAATATAGAGTATCTAAGTATATCTCATGAGAGAATATATTTTTCACCAAATAATGTAAATGATAATATATTAGCAAAAACAAAGAAAAATATATTGAACATAATACCTATAGCCAAAAAGTTTTTGCTAAATATATCTTTTACTATTTTTATCTTGCTATGATCTCACTTGCTGTGAAACTCAGAAAAAACAGGAAACAAAAAAGCAAAAATAGGAGCTATTATCAAAAAAGGTATTCATATAATACTTAGATAGTTGGTATAATATCAAGCATCAGTAGTACCTAATATATATATTATCATTTGCATATCTATTTGTGATAGTATAGTAGCAGCTCATGCTCACAAAAATACCAAAAATGCATAACTAGATATTGTTTTTATCTCTTTTTTATCAATTACTATTTTTGTATCTTTGAAATATTTTTTGTAGTATTTTTTATAAAAAACAAATATTGATATAAGTATTCATATATAAAGTCATACAAGCCATGAATAACTATAGTTTATCAAGCTAGACATATCACCAAAAAATATAAACAAAACAAAAAACAATATAAAAATCATTCTAAAAAACTCTGTTATTTTGTGGTTGAATGTATCTTGTACAGCTATAAAAAAATTGTTTAGTGTTTGAAAAATATTTAGCCCTATAAAGAAAAAAGCAAATACCTTTAATACACTGCTTGCTTCGGGTGATTTGAAATAATTATTAGCCAAAAAATCAGCACCAAACCAAAATATACAAGCTATTATAATTGAAGAAAATATTTGTATAAAAAGAGCATAAAAAATAATAGATTTGGCTTTTGTGTAGTCTTTATCGGTAACATATTTTGGTAAAAAATGTTTTAGACTTTCAGTCATTCACAAGTCGTTGTATGCTGATACTAGAGTAACAAGACTTATTATTCAATATATAATTCATACATCACTTACTGATAATTCTCATGATATTATTATTTTGATAATATATCATATAGGTCATATAATAAATCAAAATAAATACAACCAAAATCATTTACGGATAAATTTTTCTGCTAGGGAATTGTACTGTTCTATCATATATTTGTTATATAAAAATTATTTATTTTATATTAAGAACTATATCAAAAAATACAAGTACTATAATTATTTTTGTATCAATATACTTTTTAACATAAAATCAAAAAAAAAATTGCAGATTTTGTATACAAAAATAATATATTTGATATACAACAAATATTACAATATCATATAATAACAAAAAAATGATTAATTATTTACTAAAAATATTAGTTTTACTTTCATTTAGTATATTTATACTATTTAATTATTACTTCATATATTGAGGTCACTTGACTAGTTTTGACTGATATATAGCTTATTTAGCTATATTATGAATAGCTTATTCTGTTTATAAATACTTCCAATTACAAAAATCAAAAGAAATAGCATTATTCAAAAATACTCATATTTTGGGTTATTTTATATTCAACTTGTTTGTTGTAAGTATTTATTTTTTTGCTATAAGTCCGACTGATATATGACAAAGTGCTTTTGTATCAGGTGTTGTTTTGTTTGTTAAAATATTATTTTTTAGTATTTTGCCTATATCTATTTTTGTAATAACAACTAGTTTTGCTAGGTTTTTGTTACAAAAATTGCCAAACTATGACGATTTATCATATAGTTTTAATTTTTTGAGCTCATTATCTTTGTGACTAGTATTATTTGTTACTAGTTTGGTGATATTATGATCTTTGTGACTATACAATATATTTGTAGTTGTATTATTGTTATGAGTTTTTTGATTTTTTGCTAGAAATCAAATACTAGATTATTACAAAGAATTTACTCAAAAAGAGTATAGAGTAGATATAAAAGAGTGAAGCTATCTTAGACTTTTGTCTACAGAATTTTTTGCATTACTTAGTTTTTTTGTGTTATCAGTTGCTTTGGTTTCTATTTTTAGACCATTTCCTATAGGTTGGGATGATTTGGGTGTATATATGAACTACCCTCACTTGATGGCTGAAGCTGGTAATATACTATCTCTTACTTCTATGTATTCTTGGCAAGTTTTTACTTGAATAGGTTATATGTTTGGTAACCCTACTGTAGCATTTTTTATAAATATCAGTTGATTATTTATAAGCTTTTTTGTTTTGAATATAGTTTTCAAAGAATTATTATCAAATAACAAAGATACTGACAGCAAGACTTTTATAAATCTCCCATTAGCTCTTTCTACTATTTTTATATCTTTGCCTATGATTACCTTTTTGGCAACCAAAGATATGAAAGTAGATGCTGGATTGTTTTTTTTAACAGTTACAGCTTTGTTTATGACTATCAAATACTTTGTATTTGAAAAAGACAATACTGATAAAAAACTATCTCTTATTTATATATTTATTATATGACTTGTTGCATGATTTGCATTTAGTGTAAAGTTTACTGCGCTGATGCTTATAGTATGATTGATAGCTGTTATTAGTTTTGCTAGATTAGGGTTTTTATGATTTTTGTGATTTTTGGGTATATTTTTTGGTTTTTTTACAGCATTTTGACTTTGGTCAATGATGAATGTAGTAATCAACCCATATAATATAGCTTGATTTGAATCAATATTTTCTTGAGTATCAATAGTTGTTTGAATTGTTCTTTTATGAGCAGGGTTTTTATCAAAAAGAAACAATTCTATCAGATATATAAAAGAAATCCTTATATTTTTGGCATGAGTTGTTTTGATACTTACTCCTTGGTTTGCAAAAAATATATATGAATCATATCCAAACTTGTCAGTAAATAGTATATTAAAATGATATGGTGACAATTTTAGACCTGATTATACAAATATATATAATGATGATGAGCTAAAAGAAATAAGAGAGTTTTATTCTAATGAAAGAAAAAAAGAAAACCTAATAACTACAAATGAAGATAAATTAAGATATTTTGGTTATAGTAATGGTATACTTGACTATGTATATATGCCATGGAACCTAACTATGCAAAAAAATCAATCATGAGAATATACAGATATATGATTTTTATTTTTGGCATTACTACCTCTTATATTTATATTTTTAAGGTATAAACATCCTTTATTTCCTCTGTTTTTTGTATTACTGGCTTTTGTTCAGTTTATATCATATTTACCTGCAAGTAATGATTTGGTAAAATCTCAGTCAATAGATTCTATTTCACAAGATAGTCTTAGTTGAATACTTGTAAATAATGAATTTGTTTTTGATATAGATAGTGATAAAAACATATATCAAATAAATTTTGAAAAATATATAAAAGATGAAGACTTAGCAAAAACTATTTGAGATAATGAAATACAAGAAAAAACAAGACAGTATATAATAGATTTATCATCAAATGATGCTAGAAAAGCTGCTCCTAACTGAACACCAGAAGAAATAAACAACTTGATATCTGAGTATTCTCAAAAGTATTTGGATAATTTTGAAGAATATCAAACACAAATATTGGCTAATGAAATACAAAATCTAAAAAAATCAACTCTTGAAGTATTTTTTAAAGAAATAAAACAAAAAGTAGTATGAACTAATACTGGTTCTAGTATATCATTTATGGCTGAACCATTGGATACTGATGATATGACATATATCAATGAATTGAATGATATATATAATAATACTTATGTCTTTTTAGCTCAAGATAAAGCAGAATTAGATACAAAAATACAAAAATCTGATTTAAATGAACAAGAAGCCAACTCTTTGATAAACAATTGGGATAATTCTAGAAATATTAGTTGAAAGATAATAGATTTCTTCTCTCTTATAAATATACCAGTATGATATTTGTATGTATTTTTGTGATTTTTTATTCCTACTGCTTATTTGATTTTTACATTAAAACAAACAAGGCTTAATCAAATATTTATATTAAATCTAGTTTTTGCATCTATTTACACATTTTTATGGATGATATCTAGTTTTGGTATAGTTTGGTATGGTATAACTATGTATTTTTCATTTTTATTAATGATACTTTTGGCTGGTTATAATATAATCAATTATGATAAATATGAACAAGATCAAAAAGATTATTCTATAAAAATGTTTATATCATTTATATTTTTGAGTATATTTCTTATTTATGTATTTAATTCTATAATTCCAAATACATTTAACAATCTAAAATCTGCTTGATATAGTCAATACAAAGCTGGTCAAGTTAGTAGTGATGAGTCTATTTTTGCTTATCATCCTGATTATATGAAAATACTTTTTACTCTTAATATAGATTCTGACAAAAAACAAGAGTTTTTAAGTCAAAATATTTCAAAAGAAATAGTTGATAGTATTCCAAAAATATTGGATATGGAAATAACTACTATAGAATCATTATTAAAGAGTCTAGAAAAACAACCAGAATTTGCTAGATATGCTAATATATCTAGGCAAAATCTATACAAAAATATAGCCAACCCTAGTGATGAATTCAAAAATGAGTCAAATATATATAGAGTTGGTACATTTTTGAAATACTATATTTCTCAAAATAATTCTAGATTATTAGAAGATAGTTTGTTATTCAAATTTAATGACTATATTTATTCACAAGATGATAAAGAAACTATCAATAGATTTAAATCTCTTTGAATAGAATATTTGCTTGTAGATTTGAATGCTGCAACTATTGATAAGTCTGATACAAAAGATTTGACCAATAGGTATGAAAAAATGCTAAAAACATTTACTTCTCCAAATCTTGAGCTAGTATCAACTGATAGTATTTGTTTGCAAGTATGATTAGAAAGGTATAGTGAAAACCAAAATATGGAAGAATACATGTTATTAGCATGAACAAATTATGAAAGTTATGATGAAGACTGAAACCAAATAAATAGACTTAAGAAAAGAAATGAATGTGCTAGATATATAGACTTTTTACTAGAAAATGATAAAGTAACACAAGAAAATTATTCTTATTTATTACCTTATAAAAATTATTTTGAAGGTAAACAAAGAACAGTTTCTGCAATATCTAATCTTATAGGTACTAGTTATAAAGCACTTTTTGAAATAAAATAAAAAAATAAACTAAGATTTTATAAAATCTTAGTTTATTTTTTTAATACATCTTTTGGATATTTTGACCAAAAATCTTCTCTGAATTGTTCAAATCTATTTTCTAGTATAGCTTCTCTAGCTTTTTTTGTAAGATTTATCAAAAAATACAAATTATGATAACTTATAAGTTGCATTCAAAGCATTTCATTTTCTGCTATCAAATGTCTCAAATATCATCTAGTATAGTTTTTACATACTTTACAGTCACATTCTTCTTCTATTTTTTCTTTTGAGTATTTGAATTTTTCATTTTTTATTTTTATGTTTCATTTATAAGTAAATGCTACACTATGTCTTCATAATCTAGTTGGTAGTACACAATCAAACATATCTATTCATCTATATATAGCTTCTATCAAGTCTTCTGGAGTTCATACTCACATAAGATATCTTGGTTTATTTTTTGGTAGATGATCTTTTATTACATCTAGAGTTCTATACATATCTAGTTTTGGTTCACCTACTGATAGTCATCATATAGCTATACCTGGAGTATCTAGAGATCATATAAATTTGGCACTCTCTATTCTCAAGTCATCATATGTAACTCATTGTACTATAGGGAATAGTGCTTGTTCATATTGTCATGACTCTTTTCTTATTTTATTGTTATGTTTCCATCTATCTACACATCTAAGTGCCCATCTATGAGTTCTTTCCATTGCTTGTCTAGCATATTGTTTGCTAGATTTACCAGGAGCACATTCATCAAAGGCCATTATTATATCTGCTCATATATTTGACTGTATATCCATTACTGTTTCTGCATCAAAATAATGTTTTGATCAATCTATAAAGCTTCTAAAATTAACACCATCTTCTGTTATTTTTACCAAGCTTTCATTGTTTTTGAATGTTCATTCTCATCCAGTTTGTCAAAGTGAAAAAACTTGAAATCATCCAGAGTCAGTAAGTATAGGTTTTTTGTAGTTTTGAAACTCGTGAGCTCATCAAAAATGTTTCAATGTATCATCTCCAGGTCTAAGGTATAAGTGATAAGTATTATTTAGTATTATCTCTGCTCACATTTCATCCAAGTCTTCTACACTTATTCATTTTACACTTGCTTTTGTACCTACTGGCATAAAAATAGGTGTTTTAAAGCTACCATGTTCAGTAAAAAATTCTCAGGCTCTAGCATCATTATCTTGTCAATGTAATTCATATTTAAAATCAAACATTTTTTGTCTTATAATTGTTATAAAAAATCTGATTTAATATATAGAAAATGCTCAAAAAAGCAATAATAAAAAGAGTTTTACATTATGTAAAACTCTTTTTATATATCATCGTTACTTTCTAGCTCATGTAGCATTCTTTTTAGATTTTCTACTTTTTTGTGATCTCTTTCATATTTTTGAGAAAGAGTTTTGTATTTATATTGTTTTAATAATTGTACTGAGGCATGTTTCCATTCTGGATCTTTGATTTTTATTTTTTTGATTATTTCCAACTCTTTTTTTATGTTATTATTTTTTTCCATAAAGTCATCTCTTCATAGATTATCCATATCAGAGTCTTTTATTATCTCTTCGTAAATATTTTTTGGTGTTGTATAATCTGGATCCGTAGCCATTATTATTTCTTCTATTTTTTCTATTCTATCTTCTGGATACATAATACTTTTGAGATAGTTTCTAGCTATTTTTGCACCAATAGGTTCATTTTTATCATACTGTATTACAAATCATACATCATGAAATATAGCGGCTAGTCACATCATTTCTACATCTTCTTCACTTAGTCATTCTTGTTTTGATAGATATAGAGCTCTATCCATTACTTCTATAGCATGGTAATAGTTGTGATAATAATGATTTTCTAGTGGTAGCATCATTTGGTTTACATATTTTTTTGCATTTTGTAAAATATTTTCTGCCATATATAAAAATTAATTAGCTATTATTTTATTTATATCATTATACGCTATTATTAAACTTAATGCAATTAATAATACAAAAAATCCAAAATGCACTAATCCTTCCACTTTTTCATTGATAGCTTTTTTACCAAATACTTTTTTTATAAGTCAATTTATTGTTATAAAAACAAATCTTCAACCATCTAGTGCTGGTATTGGTAATAAATTGAAAACTCCCAAGCTTATTGAAACTATAGCAGCAAACACCATTATAAAAGTAACTCAAGCAGTAATTGACCTGCTTATAAAGTCAACTATTCATATTGGTCAGCTAACACTTTGTATAGCTTCTTGTCTTTGTTCTGGTGTTTCTGGGTTAAATATTTTTTGCAATATTATACCAAGACCTTTAAAAGTTAAAAGTATTTGATTTTTTGTTTCTATTAGTCAATTGCTTGCTGCATCTAGTACTCAGTATTTTACTTTGTAGTCTTCGTTTATAGATATATTTTCTCATAAATAAGATCATATTTTTCATGATTCAGGAACACTTAATTTTACAAATGCTCATCATAAATAGGGACTATTATATTTTTTTGCTTCTTGTTGATTCAAAACATTTGCATTTATATAAAATGCTAAATTTTTTCATGCATTGTTTTGTACTATATCTATGACTTGTTCTGGTTTTTGTATTTTTGTATATATAGCTTCTTCTCATCATTCACATATAACATAATCTAACATTTTTGTTTTACAAGTAGCTATTTCATACAATATATCTCATTCTTTTAATCATGACTGTTGAGCTATACTTCATTCTATAGGGTATAGGTTTATTCATAGATTTTTAATAATCAATCATCTATCAATTGCTTGTTCGTAAGTAGGTATTAGTTTTAAGTCTAGTTCAGTTTCTATTTTTGAGTTTATTCATATAGGTGATACTCAAACCAAAAACAATACAAAAAATATCAACCAAGCTAATAAAAAATTCATAAAAACTCAGGCAAGTATAATTATAGCTTGTTGCCAGCTAGGTTTGTTTGCTAGGTTGTAATCAGCATTGTTTTCTTCTAAGGCTTTTTGTATTTCTTCTATTTCATGTTTTGATAAAGCTTTTCATTGCTTATCATATATTTGTTTTCATGATTTTATGTCTTTTTCTAGGTCTTGGTTATTGTATAGTTTTTTGTTTTTATCATAAACCAAAAAAGTAGTAGGCATTTCTCATGTAAGCTTTACAAAACCTCATATAGGAAGCCAATTAAGGCTAAAAAGTGTTCATTTTTTATCATAAAATAGTTTTTTTGCTCTAGGAGGTATACCCAGTCAAAACTCTTCTACTCTTACTCAAAACTTTCTAGCTGCTGCAAAATGTCACCATTCATGTATCAAAACAATTATAGAAAACATTATTATAGCGACTATTATTCACAAAAATATAAGCATTTTTTATTTTTTTAGGATTTATTATATGTTTTATAATTATTATAATAATAACCAAAATAGAAAAAAGTCTATTTTAAGTTTATTTATTTTTGATTTTTTTGTATTAAAATGCTATAATAAAAGCAAATATTTTTTATAAATAAAACTATGTCTTGAATTGAAAAAAATAATCATTGAGTAGAACAAAAAGAAAAAAATAGCGAAAGTCTTAATAACTCTCTTTTATCACAATCTCAAAAGGATTTTGTAAAACATAGACTAGATGATGATATAACTTTTTTTGATTGAAATATTGATTCAAAAGAGTTATATGATAATTATGTTTCTTTTTTGTCTTCAAAAGATGCTTATAAAGAATTAAATATTGAATTATCAGGTATCAAAAAAAGCAAAATAGAAATACTAAAATCTCAACTAAAATCAGAAGTATTAAAAATAACTATTCCTAGAAAATCCAATCTTCAAAAATTGACTACTAAATATTCTAGTGAATATAATTTATCACAAGAGTCACTTGATGAATTAAAAAATTTGTTATCAAAAACTGGTAATGAATCACTTTCTAGTATGCTTAGATTTCCAAATAAGAGACTAGATTTTTTATTACAAAAAAAGATATTTAGTAATAAAAATGAAGCATTGGCTTCAAAGAAAAAAATAGAATCATTTATGTCAAACAAGATAAGAGTCAATTTGGGAGTACTTAATCAAGAACAAAAAACATATCTTTTTAATATATTCAATTCTAGCTCAAAAATGGATATAGAGGGACTAGATATTTTACTTGAAGCTTTTGAATGATATCCAGATTCAAAAAGAGCTTTGGTTAAATATTTTTTGGAGTCTGTTTCTTATCATGACTTGGAAAAAAATAATATATTAAATAAACATTTAGAAAAAAAGATATTTGATAACTTCAAAAAAGAATCAGAAAATTTATTTATATGACTAGAAGACAAGGAAATAAAAGAAATATTTGATTCACTTGATAAAAAAACATATTTTATCAATTTGAACAATCTACAAGAACAAGAACCAATAGAAAATTTATTAGATTCACAAAAAATAAAATCAAGACTAGTAGATATATATAATAGTGAAATAGATCAAAGTAATTCTATGCAAGAATCTATATTATGAGACTTGGAAGTGGTATGAGAAGAGCAAAATATACATGAGTCTTTTTTACAAATGGTTTCAAAAGACCAAAAAATAATGGCATCTATAAAAGATAATATAAATAAGCTTGTAGAGTGAAATATGATAGAATTAGAGTATTATGATAAAAAATGAAAATCTAATTATACTTATTATCATATTTCAAAAGTTGATCATTGAGCTGTAGCTGAATCCAAAAAATTAAAACTAAAAAATGTAACTACTCCAAATGGGTTTTCAAAAAACTTAGATTGAAATGAAGAAAACTATTTATATGATGATTTTTATACATTACTTGTAAATTTATCAAAACCTGAATTCAAAGATGCAACTATAAACTTTTATGAAAAAGAAGAGTTAAAAGATAAAGAAATGGTCGAGGATAATAATATTTATGAAATACAAGATTTAAAAAATAAAATAGATGCCTTGGATAGTGAATGAAAAGAGATAGATTTCAAATCTGATAAAATGGTTATATCTAGCAATGATGATGATAATTTTATATTTTTGATAGATTCTATAGATGAAGCAAATTATGAAATCAAAATAAATCAATGATCACTTTGAAGTATATCTGTTAGTTTTAATCAGTTTTATGATGTATTCAAAAATGCTAATTTAAAAAGAAATAAAAAAATAAATAATTTTGATGAACTTATTCAAGTAGCATGAGAAAAATGACTAGATTGATTTAATTCTTTGGAACTTTGATGAAAAAATGAAGATAAAATTGTTTTAAAATCAGATAAAGATGAAGCCAAAGAAGAATGATACGAGTGAGTTAGATATTTTGTTGGAGATGGTAAAGAAGCTATATATATCAAAAAAATAAGTAAGGACTCTATAGAATATGTAACTTGAACATTTGAAGAATGAAAAGAATGAGATTCTTGAAGCTTTAAAACTGATGAAGCTATTTCATATACAGCTAAGAATTTTTCTCAATTCTTTTATGATATAGAAAAAAATGGCATGTCACCTTATACAAAACATATAAAAGAAGAAAAAAAATCAAAAGAAGAAATAGAATGAGAAAATAGTCTTAGATGATCTGCTCTTAGTAGGTACATGTCTAGAATGAGTTTTGCTGATATGATGTGAGCAATAAAATTTTTCCCTGATAATATCAAAAAAAGTTTAGAGAGATGAAGTAAGTTGAAATCTTTGAAATTTGCACAAAGTATGGCAAAAATATGACCAGATTCATTTTATCTAAATATGAAGTCAGCTGCTGAACAAGAAGAAAAATCTCTTACTGAAGAAATATCTAATAATTTGAAATCACTTTGATCAAAAGATATGATCAAACAAGTAGAAAAAATTCTTCTAAATAAAGATTCAGAAGAATACGAAGTAGTTGCTGCTATGATGACTATAGTAGGTAAGTATTGAAATCTTTATCCAAAAGCATTAAAAAAATACTCTTGAAGCCTTTTGTGGTACAAAAGACTTTGATGAACTCAAGCAAAATTGAGAGATTTCAAAGATGGTATAGCAAATGCAAAATCACCTGATTGAAAACCTCAGCCAGTATTTTTTACAGAAGAAAGACTTGTAGAGTCTTGGTTATGAGATAGAGCCAAAAAATGAACTATTAGGTCTAGATTGGACAAAGATTTTGGTTGAGCTTTGGCTAATGGTATGAAAGAAGAGATGGATGATTGAGCTATGAAATCCGGTAACAAGATAACAACAGAATGAAGAATTAGTTACTTTTTATGAGAATTAAAAAATCTTTGATATGCAAATGCTATTTGATCATTAGAAAATATATTTTGAAAAAATGGTAGTTCATTTGAGATGAATGCTGTTCCTTTTGTATTGACAGCAAGTTGATATTCCAAAAATATGGATCAAGTTCTTTTGAATAAATTGATATGACTAGGTTTTTCTACTCCATATACTAGTTTGGTATTCAACAAAGATTTGGATTGAATAAATTTATATAATAGTTTTATAGAAAAACTTATAGAAGATAAATTAGATTCATGAGCTTTAAAAGCTTTTCAAGGTGCTAGAGATCAAAGTAATCCAGAAAAAAAAGTTAATTGATTATATGATTTTTGGAAAAAATATTGAAAAGACTTAATTGATCATATCAATTTATCAGATCCTTATGTAGTAATGAAAAAAGATAGTGAACCTATTTATAAGCAATATTATGAAATGTTAAATTGAGTTCATAGTGATTGAGAATTTAATATGAAAGATGATGATATTATATATTGAGTTTATGAAAAAAACCCAATAGCATATACCAAATGAGGTATTTCAAAAATATCATCTGACCCTACATGAGGTTTGTGAAGACAAACAAGTAAGGATACATACTATATGTATATTAACTCTATAAAAAAACTTAGAGACTATAAAATAGAAGATGTTGCAAAAAGTGAGAAAGAAAAAATAGAACTACAAAATCAAAGAAAAAAACTTTTTAAAGAACAATTTGAGTTTTTTGCTGACTCTATAAAAGAAGTAGCTTGAAGATATAGTAAAACAGAGTGATCTTGAAATCCTATTATAGATGTTATGGTAGATGAATTATGATTTGGTCTTTATGACAAAGACAAATACATAAATAAAGAAGATTATCTTGAAAAAGCATATACTGCATTTATGAATAAATGAAGAGATTTACCAGGTGAAGCAGAGGAAGAAACCAAGAAAAAAATAAGTGATTTGATAGATTAAAAAATAGAAGCTTTTATAAAATCTTCTATTTTTTATGGTTTGTTAATATAGTTTGTAATTCTATTTCGCTAACATTTCAGTCACTAGACCAGTTTACTATACTTTTTACTAGTAATCATTCAAAAGTTTCTCATGAACTATTATAAAAAGGAGTTGAAGTATCCTGATTTATACTATCTTGATTTATATATGTTATTTTTATTTTTCTAGTATAAACTGGTAAAAACTCATTTCATCAATTTTGTGTATACAATCAATTAGTATCTTTGTTTACTCTATAAAAATTTCTATATTGTTCGCTAGAATATACTCATGCAGCAGCTGTTGTTTCTCTTTCTAATATCCATCTGTTATCAGTATTTTTGTATACCTTAAAATTTGATGAAGTATCTAGATTAGTTACTATATCTTGTCTTGCTAATGAAAGAGGGTCATCCTCTCATACACATCAGTCATCATAATTAAGTGTTTTCCAACAATTTTTTGGATCTGAACTAAAAACTAACCAATTTGTGTCCCTTATGTTTGTTACAGCTTCTATTCATTCTCTAGCTATTTGTATCGCTTGTATTTTGTTTTCAACTGCTATTGTTAAATCCATTGATTTTGTGTATATATTGTATACTCATGTCAATCATAAAACAATAATAGTCAATACAACAATAGCTTCTGCTATAGAAGTTGCAATTTTTGTTTTTTTCATCTTTACAAAAAGAAAAAATAATGTAAATTACTATTAGATTATTTTAAATATAACTATTAATGAATTAAATGCAAAAAATTTCGATACATGATGAAAAAAAAGTAAAAGAGTTATTAGAAAGTATATGAGAAAAACCTTTTAGATACAAACAAATAGAAAATGCTATATACAAGAACTTTATTACAGATTTTGATGAAATGAATACTTTGTCAGTAAAAGTTAGAGAAGCATTGAAAGAAAATTGTTTTTTTTATTCTATGGATGTAGATAGTGTAAAAACTAGTTCTAACTGACAAACTACTAAGATGCTTTTTAAAACTGAAACATGAGAATATATAGAAGCAGTTATTATGAGACATCTTACGGGTAGAGTTACTCTTTGTGTTTCTTGTCAAGCAGGTTGTCCTATGGCATGTACTTTTTGTGCTACTGGTAAATTAGGTCTATTGAAAAATCTAAAAAACTATGAAATATTAGAACAAATATACTATGCTGCAAAAATATTAAATGATGAATGAAACAAATTAAGAAATATAGTATATATGGGAATGTGAGAGCCAATGCTCAACTATGATGTTATAAAAGAAACTATAAATGCAGCTACGGACCAAAAAAAGTTTGATTTAGCTAATAGAAGAGTAACAGTTTCTACTTGTTGAATAGTTCCAGGTATAAAAAAGTTTACTCAAGACTTTCCTCAAACTTGATTAGCTATTAGTCTTCATGCTCCTAATGATGAAATAAGAAAAGAAATAATGCCAGTAGACCATACTTATCCATTAAAAGATTTGATGGCTTCTCTAGATGAGTATACAGCTAAAACAAATAAAAGAATTTTTTATGAATATATAATGATTAATGGAGTAAATGACCATATAAAGCTGGCTCATGAACTTGGTAAACTGTTGGAATGAAGATTGGGTCATGTTAATTTTATCCCATATAATCCAGGTGAATGAGCATGAGGTATAGATTATTCTCCTACACCAAAATTTATAATAGAAAAATTTCAAAAAATATTAGCTCATTATTGAGTAGTTTCTACTATTAGAGCTACTATGTGAGATGATATAGATGCTGCTTGTGGTCAACTTGCAAATAAAAAAGACAATAATTAAACAATAAAAAATTAAGAAGTAAAGACAAAAATAATGGCTTTTGCTATTATTTTTTTACTTTTGGTTAAAAAAAATATAATTGTTCTAGAATTTTTTAAAATTTTATACTAATTTTTTATTTATGAGACATATAGTTTTTAGAATATTTTTGATATTTATAGCATTGATTTTTGCTTTTTCATATGTATTTCCTTGGTCAAATTATAATATAGAAGTTCCTTTTTCAGGTAAGGATTATAAGCTTTGACTAGATTTACAAGGTTGAATAGAGCTTGATTATAAAGTTGATTTAACAGAAGTAAGACAAGAAGAAGATTATACTCAAGCAAGAGAAAAAGAAATAATTGAATGATTAAAATCTATTGTAGATAGGAGAGTAGAGTCACTTAATATAAATGATTCTCAAATAAATGATGCTTCTTATGCATGAGAAAAACATATAATAGTACAAATTCCTTTGAAATGAAATGATTCAATGGAAAATTCTGAAAATATTGAAAAAGCAAAAGAAGCTATAGGTAGAGTAGTAAAAATCAGTTTTAAAGAACTTAGATGAGAAATAACTGATGAAGATATTCAAAAAAGACAAAAAATAGCACAAGATGCTTTAGATGAATATAATTCTTGAGAACTTTTTAGTGTTGTTATTGATAAATATACACTTGCTTATGAAAAAATAAAAACATCTACTGTTTCTGATATCAATAATGTAGTAACTAGTACTGGTCAATTGTTAGAATCTCAAATAAATGAAGTAACTATGACTTCTTGAGATGAATGATTTTTGATATATGAATCTACATGAGATAATAAATTTACATATTTATTTATAGATAGAGAACCTTCTGAATGGAAACCAGCAGTTGATTCTCAAGGTAGAGAGCTAAATGATAAATATTTTAGTACTTCTTCTGTACAATATAATGAGGCTTTCAAGCCAATGGTAGAGTTAGTATTTAATAATGAATGAGCAAAGATTTTTGGTGAATTATCTAATAGATTGGTAGGTCAACAAATGGCTATATTTGTTTGAGGACAAATGCTTACTGCTCCTGTTATTAATGAGCCTATATATGGTTGAAAAGCAGTTATTACTTGAGATTATACACCAGAAGAAGCAAAAGAATTATCTCAAAATATTAATACTTGAGTTGTTCCTGCTCCTATATACTTAACATCAGAAAGGGTAATAGACTCAAAGATTTGATGAAATTCTTTAAATAAACTTATAATAGCATGAGTGTCATGATTTATTCTTATTTTCATATTTTTGATTTATGTTTATAGATTAGCTTGATTAGCTGCTTCTATATCATTATTTATATATGTATTATTGGTTCTATCTGTTATAAAATTATTATGAGTAACTCTTACTCTTGCTTCTGTAGCATGACTTATATTATCTATATGAATGGCTATAGATGCTAATATACTTATATTTGAAAGAGTTAGGTTTGAATTAAAAAAATGACATGATATAATAAAATCAACAAGTACTTGATACAAAAAATCATGGTCTGCAATATGGGATTCAAACATTACTTGATTGATAGTTTCAGCTATATTATTTATATTTTGAATAAATCTTATTAAATGATTTGGTTTAATGCTTGCAATATGAATAATAGTATCATTATTTACAGTTATGTGGGTTTCAAAAGTATTTATAATATTTTTGGCAAATAAGATAAAAAATAAAAATACATTTATAGGTTTTAAATAATATTATAACAAATAAAAGGACTTTTTTGTAAAGTCCTTTTATTTGTTTTATTTTTATTTTATTTATACTTAATTATTAAGTTAGACTATATTTTATGTTTTTATACAAACTTACATGGTAAATAATAATATATTTTATGTAATTCCTCTAATAATTATTTTTGTTATTTTGTTTTTTATTATATCTATAAGTCCAAGTGGATTAAAAGATAAAATAACATGAACTAATAGTTATTTAGAATGATATGAGTGACAATATCATATGGATACTTTGATAACTGATTTATTATCAGAAGAAAATTACGATAAAGTATGAATAAATCCAGAAGAATATATTAGATTTTGAGATTTTTTAGTTGAATTAAAAGATTATGAAAAAATAGATTTTGATCCTTTAGAAGAAAATTTTGTAATATGAATGAGGGATGATTCTTGAAAATTGACTTACGTACCATATAGGTTTAAAACAGAATGATATATTTTTGATAATGAGGTAAATAAAAATCTTGCTATATTAGATATATATGATGCATATCAAAAATGACTTATATATTGATGACATAATTCTTCATCTAATCATACTATAACTTTTGAAAAAGATTTATATCATCCTATGACATCAAAATTAAATGAAGTATTAGAAGTAGATATTTTTAACGATGATAATAATATAAATAAAGTAATAGATGAATTAGAAAAATCTGATATTTCAAAAAACCAGGAAGATTTATTAGCTTATATGTATGATCTAAAATGAGAATATGATAAGGCTGAACAATTAAGAGATGATGAAGATGAAAAAGTTAAACTTAATATTAGTTGATATGTTTATGATCAATTATGAAATCCTATTACATGAGCAAAAGTAGAAATACTTAATTTTTGAAAAAATATAGCAGAAACTAATGATTGAAAATTTGAGTATAGTACTGAGACATCTCCATTTACTCATATTAGATTAAAAGCAAAATATGAATGATATTCAGATTGATATGTTACTGTTTGAGTTAATCAAGTTGATTCACCAATAGACTATAAGGATATAACAGTAAATATATTTTTAAATAAAGCTGATAAAACTATTGCTATAAATAATGAAAATGAGGGTAATTATAAAAAAGCAAAATATTATCTTTTAGAAATGGAAGGTTCTAAATATTTTGTCCCATATGATTGATTATATTATAGTGATAGCTTACAAAAATATAACAATAGAGATATAACTGTTTATCTATACCAATTTAATAGAGATACTAATACAACTAACTTATTAAATTCTGATACTTTTTGAGATGTTTATTGATATTTAGGTAATACTATGAAAACTTTTTGAATGCCATATATTCAAATAATAGATAATATTACTTGAAAAGAATTATATACAAAATCAGATAACCCTGTTATATTGCAAAATCAAGTATATCATATGGAGGAGTTATATAATAATGCTGATGAATTATATGGTTCTATTACAGATGAAGATATGCAATATTTAGTTGACTACTCTAATGAAAAATGATGATATCCTATAGATTTTGATTTTCTAGTTTGAAATAATTTCTTGAGATGGCCAGCACGGTGGACATTAGACAGAAAAAGATGAGTTTGGGAAAATGTATGACATAGAGTTGTTGATGTAGAAGGAACTGTTGAATTACCATTTTATCATATAAAATAATTTGATTTTTATTGATAAATATGTTTTAATTATATTTGTAACATTTTAATTTATATTATAATAATTTTATTATGAGTAAAACAAAACAAAAAAATAACAATGTTGTTTTAAAATCTGCAATAGCTTGAGTTGCAGTTGTAGCTATAGCATGAGCAGGATATTTATGATTTTCTACATGAGTACAAAAAGTAGAAGCTAATCCTGATTATATTTGTGTAAAAAGCGTAACTAATTCTCCATGTCAAATTGATTATTGTGAAGATTGGGGGCAAGATGGAAGAAGAGTTTGTAAATGAGAAAGAACAACAAAAATAGGTTACTATCATACTAGAACTACTTGTGAATCTTGATATACTAGAGAAATATCATGAAGTACAGCATCAAGTAGAACTGCTTCAAACGATTTAAAAAATAAATGATATGGATGAAGATTAGATAGTGAAGGTAGAAATGCATATAGATCTCACCCATCTAGTGGTAGACATTCTCTTGATTATCCTTATCAAACTGAATATTGTCAAATAATAGAACAAGATACACAAAAACCAGGTGGAGGTATTAATGTTGATATATAGTTCTATAAAAAAATATAATCAAAAGCAGTTTTATCTGTTTTTGATTATTTTGTTATATAAATTAAATAATTATTATGAAACTTTTTAATTTAATACTTTTATCATTATTCATTTTTATTTCTTTTACTGCTAATACTTTTGCAGCAAAGGAATGAAATTATAACTATCCTTATGTATGTAAGGATGGTTGGTCTGATTGATATGATTATGATGAAGTAACTTGTGAGTGAACTCAGTTTGATGTAATAAAAACACATAAAGATTGAAAATATTTAACTGATGTAATAGCTAATATCGAAGCTACATCAGGTCTTAATTGAATTGTAGATAATATAATTGATGAATTGATAAATTATTATTGAGATGAAACATTTACTATATCAGGTGTATTGAAGGTTAACCCTGATTTTCATGAACCTTATTATGAAGAAGTTATAACTGAAGAAAAAGTAGAAAATCCTAATGGTAGTTGAACTATAATTGTAGAAAATACTGAGTATATTTTAGTTGAAGAAAATGATGAATATATAGTAAGCAATCAATCATATACTGTAGAAGAGATAATTAATACTACTGATCCCATATATATATTAGATTATATGGATAACAAATATTATGATAAATGTATAGAGGCTCCAGATTGATCAGATGAGTATTGTTATTATCCTCAAGACCCAAAAATTTGGTGAATTTTTAATAATTGAACAGAATTATTTTTTGCTTATTTTGATTTATTTATAGATAAGTTACATAATTGATTACCTTTATGAGAAAAAAAAGATAAACTTTCTGATTATCATGATAATATAACATCTAATAAATTGGATCTTGATTGGAATTTGGACAATACTTCTACACCTAAAGATATATGATTTAAAAATATTTGTGTAGCAAATCCAGATCCTGATAATTGAATTTTTGAATGTGATGAAACATCAAAAAAATACTTAAGTATTTATGATAATACTTCTTATAAATATATTCAATGAAATATTGCTGATAATGATAGTTTTGTTGTCAATAACTTTACAGTAGATCCTGATTATCAAGTTAGTTCTTATAATAAGAAGGCATGAAACTCAGTATATTTACAAAATTTTTGATTTACTAGTTATCTAGATCCTACCTATGAAGAAACAAAATTTAGTTATAAGTTGTATTATAGATATGACTGAGAGTGAGTTCCAACAATTGATCAAAATGCAAATATTTCTGAAGAAACAATTTATATAGATAAGGATTTTAATATTAGATCTGATACTCTTAGTCAAGATGCTATAGATACTATATTTGAATTGGATATAAAAAGTAAAAGATCAAAGAAATTTTCTCTTTATATAAATGAATGAGTAAATCTTACAAAGGATTGAGATATTTATTTCTATTTATATGCAATTAATGAAACAAGTTGAGATTATTTTGATGTGTCAAAAGTTAATTCTAATCCTATAAAAGTTTTACCTAGTGATGATATATCAAATTGAAATTATGAAGCTAGTATGCCTGATTTCAGTATTTCTGAAAATAATGATTGATATAATCATCAAACTAGTTTTAATGTAAACATTAGATTAGAAGATCCTTATGGAAATAAACACTTTGATAATATTGATTGATATGATATAAGTTTTTCTGATTGAACTTCACCAGAAGTTGATATGGCTGAGTATTGAGAAGAATTTTATTCTAAAGAGCTTAAGTGAGTTAAGTCAAATCCTAGTGACCCATATTATATAAATCTGCGTATAAAAATACCAGAGCCTGGTTGAGTATATGATTTTACATGATTTGATATAACAGCTAAAGAAAAAGCTGATGATTCATCATATACTAATCCAGAAAAAACATATACAATGAAAAATGTTTTACCAAAAGAGTTACTTGATTCTAATTGACAAAGAGTAAAGATATATATCAAAGCTCAAGATGTTGTTGATTTTGATATTGGTAGTTGTACTAGCTGAAGTGTAACATTAACAGCTGATTGTAAATTTGATATATGAGGTAGTCTTTGTTGGTGAACTGATGATGAATTTTATAATACATCTCGTGATAGATATCGGACAACTATGTCTGTTTGAGGAGAAACAATTAGAAGAACTATTAGTTTTAATAATGAATCAGATAATTGATCAAGTTGAACACTTACTATAATAGATAATGCATACAATACTGTATGATTTAACTATGGTATGAATCATATTGATCAAACAGCTCCAAAGATAAAGTTTTCAAAATGATCTAATGCTATATCATCATCAAACACTTATTCTTATAAAGCAAATTGAGATTCTTTATTTATAGATATGGAAGAAAATACTGCATGATGAAGTGTTAATCAATGATGTATAGCTCAAGTACAATATACAGTAAAATTAAACTGAACTCCAATAGACTCTAATGTTTTATGATGAGTTGAAAATACATTTTTTGAAGATAGTGTAGAAATACCTAATATATTCAAAACAAAATGAACAAAAGTTTTAAGTGTTACTGCATCTGATAAATATTGAAATACAAAAACAGAATCTATAACTTTTGAAGTTTATCCTGATGATGTAGATGAGTTAAAAAGTTATGTTGTAAATAATTCTACAGATACAAAATATGCTGATGGTAATGAAGCATATAATTATGATTTAGTATTATTGGATAAATATTGAAATACTATTAATTGAAAAGAAGTAAGAAATATAAATCAACATAACTGTGAATTATTAACTTCATGTTCTACATTGAGAACAAATATGTATGATTATAATGTTAAATGAATTGATGATGCTTGATATGATGCATTATTAGAATCATGATATTCTGGTCAATCATCTAACTCTAATTGAGAAATATCATTTGATTTAAAATCTATTGCTCCTTGAGAATATAGTAATATATTTAAAGTAGAGATAGAATGATGGAATAATAATTATAACAATAATGGTGTAATAAAAACATATAATATTTATTCAAAACCATGAAATGAAAGTGATTGATTCAAAAAATTATATATTTGACAAATACAAACATATGATAAAGATGCTGATAATTGGAATTGAGTTCCAGAATTTGGTACCAATATGGAATATAGAGTAAATATTGATAATACTACTACTTATAACTCTAGTAATGTTCAAATCTTAGATTTTAAAAACTTTATAAACGTAGTTGATAAAGAAAATACTTCATTACAAAATGTTTCAGAAGTATCAGATCTTAATACAAGACAGCCAAAATTTGATGCAAGCATAAATACTTCAGATAATGCTAGTGACTTTGGTACTCCAGGTATAGAAATATCTAATAATTGAGTAAGTGCTGTATATATAAGATATAATTTATGATGATATTTAATAACTTCATGAGTATCAGTTAATGATTTATATAATACTAATGCACCTTTATCTATTTCTAACTCTAGTGAAGATGTGTTTATTTGAGCTAAAGTTGTTTGATTATTACAGTGAGATGGTAAATCTAGTTTTGCTTGATTACAAGAAGAAAATTTCTCTGATTTGTCTATGTCTGAAGTAAGAGGTCAGATAAGAAAAAATGCATATAATCAAATTGCAAAAATGAGACATAATACTATAGTTTGAGATGTTAAGTATATAGATGCTTCTAAAACATGAGGTACATATACTATGGATTCTGATACATCTAATTATGAAACGTTAGTAGTTTCAAATTGAGATCTTATAATTAATAATGATGTAAATTTATCTTGAAATAAACTATGAATAATAGTATTAAAAGATAATTATAATGTTAATAATGATTTTAATTCATGAAACTGATGAAATATATATGTTACTCCAAATGTATCACAAATAAATGCTGTAGTATACTCAGATGGTTGATTTATTAGTTCTAATCAATATTGAAATCCTTATTTGATAGATAATTCTCAAAGAAGTTCTGATTTAAAAAATCAATTACTATTGAAATGAACATTGTTTACAAGAAATACAATTTGATGAGCTTTTTTAGTATGATGAGATTATAAATTACCATGAGGTTGATCTTTACCTGATACAGCTAGTAACTTTAATAAAGCTATGATATATGATCTTAATTATGTAAGAAGATGAATTAGTAACTGTATTACTAATTGATCATGAAATTGTAAATATAATGATTGAGCATTTATAATTGAATATAACCCAAATGTTCAATTAAATCCTCCTAAACTATTTTTAATTAATTAAAAAGAAGAGAGCTTATTATAAAGTTCTCTTCTTTTTTTGTATTAAATAATTATTAAAAAATAGTATAAGTTATTAATAACTTATACTATTTTTTTATTTTGTAAATCATGCAGGAGGATTTACTTGTAAATCAGGGTTATATTTTATCAATAAAGAATATTCATCTCAACAACTTGCTGATTTTCTTAAGTAATTCAAATCATAAATTGAAGCTAACTTATAATCAGTTGTTTCTTTTCATCCAGGTAGGGTATAACTAGTTCATCAGTTAACAGCACCACCTATAGTATTTCTAGTAAATACACTTCAGAATATTTCTAAATCATTTAAAAGTTCACTATCATTATATCATATACCATTTGATTTTGCACTTCTAATTGCTCAATCAGAATATAATGATGCAGATATATAATTAACATTATTAGCTATATATATATTTCCAGCATTTTTGTAATCTAATGATACATTATAGTTGTCTTTTAGAACTATTATTCATAATTTATTATCATTATTATTTATATCTTTATTTACAATAAGGTTTCAATCTTTTAATATTAATGTCTCATAATTACTAGGGTTAGATTCTAGTACATAATCTCATTCTACATATTTTACTCAATTTATAATTTGTCAATTTGACATATTTCTTATCAATTGGTATGCATTTTGTCTTATTTGAGATCTAGTTTCTGACATAGACAAATCAGAGAAATTTTCTTCTTGTCATGTTATATCAGACTTACCATCTCATTGAATATTTCATTCTACTTTTAATCATAGAGTTTCTCTATCACATCATTTTATAGATTTTGAACCTAAGAAATATGCTACATTTTTATTATCTATATTGTAATTTATTTCTAATTCATCATTTTCTATTTCAGGTCCTTTTAATAAATTCTCACTTCAGTCAATTGTTCATGAAAATCATAAAAATGTATTTATGTTATTTCCAAAACTTCTTTCTACTCAACTAAAATCTATCCAAAAGTGTCAATCTATTTTACTATTAATACTTTCTTTAGATAGTTTTAATATTCAATCAGAATATCAATTAACAGATCAAGTATTATTTAATTGAATTTTATATTTTTGTTCTTTTCATATTTCAGGTTGAGCATCCCAATTTATATTATCGTTAGATACTTTTATAGAATCTATTTCAATTGGTGCTATAAATTCTGTTTCTTCAGATGAAAATACATAAAAATCTATTATTTCAGAAGTATTAATATATTGTTTATTCCAATTATTAATTTTTACTAAAAAACTATTTGTATATTTTCATGGTGCTAAAGATTTTATTTTTAATTTTACTTCTCAGTTTTTATCTGTAATAGAATTATTACTTATATCATAAATTATAATTCATGATTCTCATGTATTTTCAACAGTATTTGTTTTTAATTCATTACAACCTCATGTTGTTATTCATGAACAGTCTTGTCATATTATATCAAGTTCTTTTCAATAAACTGGATTATTATATTTATCTTTTATAGTGAAAGTATATTCATAATAATCTGAGTTATTTGCAAAATTACTAGATGATGCTAACGAGTAGTCCATTTCTATATTTGCCTCATCAATTCATTCTGGATATATATTTAGATATGCGGTCGCAATAGTATGGTTGTTTGCCCAATCTTTTGATTCTAATACTATTTTATATTTTCAGGCATTTTTAAGAGTTCAAAAATTATGAAGCATTTTTCATTTTTCATCATTTTCTTCTATTGTTCAATCTGAATTATATTCAGTATAACTTTTTCAAAAATCATAAACTTGGTTATATCATCATGTATTATTTTCTTTATATATTTTTATATTATAGTTTTTTATTCATGATACTCAGTTAGAAGAGTCTTCTATATACTGGTCTAAAAATACTGTTCATAATTTGAATTCATCATTAGCTTTTAATTCAATTTTCTTTTTTCATTCAAAGTAGACTTTTCATGGTATTTGTTCTCAATCATATTTTTTACCATTTGTAGGATTTATTCTATATTCTCTATTTTCTTCTTTTCATAAATCAAAATCATGAACTGTAACATTTTTTTCTCCTATTTTTTTTGTTACTCATAATCATATACGAGGATTAGATTGATCATACATTACTGTTTTTCATCCAGGCATACTTCATGTTATTGTTTCTTTTAGGTTAACATTATTTTCAAAAGTAACACTAGGTTTAGTCTTGTGTCATATTATACTAGGTATAGTTTTTACTTGTCAGTTAATTTTTATCAGTTCTGTACTATTTGTGCAAGCATGATTATTTGAATCAGTCCATCAGTTATCACTTATTTTTTCAGCTTCAAATTCACATTTACATCATGTTTCTAAATCTTTACATGTCATTGTGTAATATTTTGGTTCATTTAACCATTCTCATGGAGTATAACTGAAAGGTTCAGTTGCATCTTCATCATTATATAATTTTAGATCTCAACCAGTAGGTCCAGTATTATCATAATTAAAATCTACTTTATAATATTTTCTAACATTTACTTGTTGATTTGGCATCAATATATTATTAGAGTCTCTAGTATATGTATTTTCTAAATATTGTATCATAGTTTTTGTTCCATCTCAATGATCAGTCCAACTTTGATGTAGATCTCAATTATTTTTGTATTTTGGATGAGATGAATTAAATCTTCTACCATCTACTGTATATGAATTTGTTACATTATTAACTTGATTTCTTGTAATATTTGATCAAGAGTATGGATTTAATACATAATCTTCATGTACATATAAAACTTTATCTTCTCAGTGAACTTTATCAAAAGTTTTTTCTCAGTTTACAAAAGTTGATGTAGATCAAAAATTTCAGTAAGCTAAATTAGTAGATAAAATTAGTGCTATGGATAATGAAATTATTTTATATATTTTCATAATTATTTTTTTATTAAATTATTTGTTTTTGTTTTTGTTATTTTTTTGAAAGGCTAAAAATAATAAAGATATTCATAATATTAGTAAAATTATTACTACTATATAAACAGTAATATTTGTTTTTTTGTTATCATTATCAACCATTTCATAATCATCAGTATTTTTTGATTCTATAAAAATTTTAGAATATTTATCTTCTATTTTTTCCAGATTTGTTTCTAGTTTTTGTTTTTCTTCATTTACTTTTTTTTCTAACTCTTCTCCATTAATAATTCATTCATTATAATTATTTGTAATTTTTTCAATGTTTTTTTGGTATTCTAATTTTTCTTTATTTTCTTCTTCTATCATTTTTAATATATCTCATTGAACTTCAGGTGCTTGATATTCACCGTTTAATTTTTGAGCTAATATTTTATTTGATTCGAAAGAATTTTCTATTACTTTTTTTCTATTCTTTTTATCAGGGTAAGGTACTATACAATCTCAAAATTTTTCATTTGAATAAGATATATTTGCTGGATCAAAGTTTTTTGGATCATCCAAATTTTGTAAAAAATCAACAACTATATCATTTCTTTCTTTATAGTTTATATCACAACTAGCAAATATTCTTTCATAACTACTAAGAACTATGTTGTTATCTTTTCTATATTGAATATATTCTTCAAAGTTTGGTGTAAGGGCTATTTTTATGTAATCAATAAATGTTTTACTTGGTATTTGTAATAATTTTTGATATAAATCATAAGGAAGAGCTTCAAATACAACCATTCATTTTGTAGAATCAATATATTCTTGATCAAAATTAAAATCTCTAGCTGCATTAACACTAGGTATTATTTTGTTTATCACATATGATATTATACTTTTAGTTTTTGAATATCACATTTCACTATTATCTATATCTCATTCTATAAGACTTAAATCAGTATTATTTTTTAAATATTCAAAGAACTTTTCTCTTACTTCTACCAATCAATTTGATGTTGTATCAGTATCTTTCATGGCTGAAACTTGCTCTGGAAAAACTTCATATTCATTAAAATAATCAGATCAATTATCATATGCTATAGATACTATTTCTTGTTTTACAAAATCTTTTTGAGCATAGTCTAATGCACAAACATTTGTTTTCATAGAATAATAATCTTTTGAGTCTTTTGATAAATATTCTCACTCAAATCATGAGCTACATTTATTTCATCATAAGTTTTCTTGGTTATTATTTCATTGAAGAGTGTTTGTGAAATATGATTCTTCAGGTACATCTCAGTAGCTTCTATCTTCTAATGGTACTAGTCTAAATAATCAACAGCTCAAAAAATCTCAAGTTATACTGTGATGTGTGTATAATACAAATTCTTTAAAATTTTTTCATTCTAATTCATATTTATCTCAATATGATTTTGTTTTTGCTTCAACAGGAAAATCAAAATTTGAATCTCTTCAAAATCATACAACTTGTGATACTACAAAATTATCCTTTGCTATAACTGTAGCTATATTTGTTCTTCTAGAGAAAAAATCATATTTAGTTAAACCATTATCTTCACGCCACTTTTTATTTTTTCATTTATGAGAAGGATTTTCTACAATATAGTTTTGAAATCATGAAAATTTTGATAAATCAACAGTTGATCAAGCTGATTCATTAAATAATACTTCAGTTAAATCTCAGTTTGGCATTACATCTTCCAAGTTTTGAAATCTAGCATCAGTTGATATTTTTGTATTCAATAAATCAAAACATGCTTCTTCCTCACTCATAGCACTAGTATTTGCAGTATATCAAAATGATATATATGCTATAATTAATGATAGTATGATTTTTTTATTCATAGTAATATTATTATTTAGTTATTTAATTTAAAATATTAATGACTATGTCTAGTGACATTGTTATTATTTATTGGTGTGTCAGCTGGTTCAGGTTCCCCAGTTAAACTTACTTTTACTTTTTTGTATATTGTTTCAATTGGTGATTTTTCAGAAGACCATAGTTCTTCTTCATATTCATTATTCATTGTACTTTGATAAAAGTTTAATTCCGCAGATACTTCATGTATTTTGTTATTGTTTTTGTATGAATTATTATCAGATGTATTTTCTATTAATATAAGTGCAGAAACATATATCAATAATACTCATAAAACAGTAAGTATTTTAGGAGACATGTTTAATTTTTTCATAGTAAAAAATTATAAATATAAATAAAATACCTATTTACATATTAACTGAGTACAAACATTGTCAAAAACAAGATCTGGCCTTCAATTAATATATATTAGATATATTAATAATATTACCATAATAAAGGTTATTAATAAAATATAAACCAAATAAATTGGAATTTTTCATTTGACTTTTTTATTATTTTGTTCATAAAACCATATAATTGGAAGCTGTAGTGTATTTATAAATAATGATCATAATAATGCATAAGCTTCGTTTATAAAAAACTGTAATATATAAAACGATAATACAATATTTATAGAGTATACAAATCTAGATATAGATTTTTCAGGTACAGTTTTAGGGTCACTTATCATATGAAACATAAATATAAAAAATGATACACTAAAAAATAATAATGCAGAATTTATACTTTCATAATAGGGAATAGTAAAAAATAGAAGCAAATGTAATACAAAAAAAGGCAATAAATAATCCAAAAAATATTTAAATTTAAAAAATTTATAAACTCTATGAGTTATAAAAGCTCAAAATATAAGAATTAATGTTATTATTATTATATATTTTTGACTTATTACTCATGTATAACCTCACCACTGTAATGTATTTATCCATGTATAATGTGGAAATGATATCAAAACTAGAAATACTCACATATTAGATGGATTCATAAAATGTCTTCATCTTATTTTTATTAGATTTTTTCATGCTATTGCTAACAATCATGAAACAAAATATATTATAAGCTCATCTGTTCTAAGAAAGAAACTAATTCAAAATCATGCATTTACTCATGAGAATGGAAACTTCCATTTTCATGTTTTTAGTTTTATAAATATTGTATCAAATATCATAACAGTAAAGAATATTATTGATATCTTTAAATAATTTATATTTAATCAATAAAATTCTATACCAATTATTAATAAAATAGCCAAAACTAAAGTTTGGCTTATTTGTATATTTTCCTTAAAAATATTTTTTATGTACTTTATTTTTTCCATTTTTTATTTAATTAAATCATATCTTAAGTTATCAACATTTCATGCTCACATTAAAACTATGACTAAATTGTTTTCTTTTTGATCTATATTTTTTATTATATTCAAAGTATTATCTAATCATTTTCAATCTATTTTATTTTTATGATTTATGTTATTCAAAAAAATACCACTATTCATATTTTGTTTGTCACTTTCAGAATCTCTAGATTCATATATATCAGGTACTATTAAAATGTCAGTTTTTTCAAATACATTTTTGAATCACTCAAGTAATTCTATTGTTCTATTATATTGATGAGGTTGATAGACTGTTACTATTTTTTTGTTTATATATTTGTCTCTTATTGATTTTAATGTCAATTGTATTTCTGTAGGATGATGTCAATAATCACTTACTATTATGTTGTCATTATTTGATTGTCAAACTTCTTCCATCCTTCTCCATGCTCAATTATATTGTCAAAGAGAATTTATTATAAACTCATCAGTTAGTCATATCATATGTCAAAGTATGTATACCAATGAAGCATCATAGTATATATGTTCGCCAGGTATTTTTATGTCTAGATTAGGTATAGGGAATTCTTGTCAATTAAAACTAAACTTGTCATTGTCAATTATTATATAATTGACATCATTTCTGTGTCAAATTAATTGTCTAGAATTACTATCTTGTCAATCAAGTACAATAAATCATCAACTATTCATATTGTCTATTAATTGTCTATAAGCTTTTATATAGTCGTCAATACTTTTGAAGTAATCTAAATGATCTATTTCTATATTTGTAATAATTAAAACACTGGGCTTATATTTTAAAAAACTCCTTTTGTATTCACATGCTTCCAATATAAAATATTCATCACCTTCTTTTTCAATAGATCTGTGGTAAAAATTTTTGTTATCAAATTCTTTTAGTACTGTTCATACTATAGAAGTAAAGTTTTCTTTTGAGTTTTTTAATAATATTGATGCCATAGAAGTCGTTGTTGATTTTCAATGAGTTCAAGCTATAGCTATCAATTTTTTAGTATTTGCTATTTCTGCTACACTTTCTGGATAACTTATAGTTGTTATATTTAATTCTCTAGCTTTTTCTAATTCATTATTATCATTATCTATAGCTTGAGAATAAATTATTTTTTCAAAGCTTTCATCTATTCTTGATTCATCATTTCATATAATTATATCTATTCATTCCTTTTTCATATTATAAATAAGTTCTGAATCAGTTGAATCACTACCATAAACTTTGTATCAATTTTGATTGTAATATCTTGCAATTGCTGATATTCATATTCATCATATTCATATTAAATATATTTTTTTCATAAATTTAAAATTTTTCTTTAAGTAATAATATAGTTTGATCAAATATTTCATTTTCTAAATCTATTTGCTCTTGTTCATCAAATTTTGATAATACCCAATCGCTAACTTCATATTTTTGATTAAATCATATTCATATTTTTATTCTATTAAATTGTTCTCAAAAATATCTTATAATATCTTTTATACCATTATGTCATCATGCACTTCATTTTTGTCTAAATCTAAGCTTTCCAAAATCCATGCTCATATCATCATAAATTATAATAATATTAGATGAATCTATTTTGTAGTAATCTACTAATTTTTTTATTGATTCTCAACTAAGATTCATAAAAGTCTGAGGTTTTAGTAATATAGTTTTTTCTCAATTGTATATTCATGTACTTATATCTCATTTAAATTTTGATTCAAAATTGAAGTCACTAAATCATTCTTTATTTTTAAAATAATCCAAAAACATAAATCATACATTGTGCTTTGTTACTTTGTATTTATCTCAAGGGTTTCATAGTCATACTATTAATCTCATTTTTATTGTTTATAAATTTAATGTAATATACTAAAAATTATATAAAAAAAATATCAAAAATAAACTTTAAAACTAATTTTTATTATATATAATGTAATTAATTAAAATTAATTACATTATATGAATCTAGAAAAAGTATTAGATTATCTAAAACAAGATAATAATGATAAAGATGTATTAGAGCATTTATGAATAAAATTTAGAACTGATTACTTAAATCAAGATTATTATTCTGATAAAATTAAAAAAATGCATTCTGGTAATTATTTTATATCAGATTTGGATGGTACTTTTTTTAGATGAGTATTACAAAAAGAAGCTGTTACAGCTTTTGTTAAATATGTAAAAAAACAAAATTATTTAGAATTGGATTTAGATAATTATTATTTATTTTTAAAAGATTTGGATTTTTTTACAAAATTAGAAAAAAAGGCTTATAACAAAGAAATAGAGTATTTTGAATATCTTAATGCTTGAATTTATTTATTATTAAAACATAAAGACTTAATAGACTGGAAAGCTTATTTAAACTTTTTGACTTATAGTTTTAAAACAAAAGAAAAAATAACACCTTTTAGATTTTCAGTTTCAAAGATAAAAGAAGTATTATTATGAGGTTGAAATTTTTTGTTTGTTTCTTGAGCTCCAAACTTTGTATTTGATATTTATCTTGATTTATTAAAAGACTATATTTCAAAAAGTATAGGGACTTCATATTCTAATAATATTTTTGGTCTGTGAAGTAATGTTTTTTTAGATACTATGGAGTATACTCCACTTTGGTGAAGAGAACATAAAAAAGAATTTGTAAATATATTAAAGGACAAAAAAATTATAATAAATACTATATGATGAATGGGGGATACCTCTAGTGATTTTTGAATAAGTTATTCTTTAGATTCATGAAATAATTTTTATTTTGTTAATCCAGAAAAAAAAGTAATAGATAATTTTGATAATTTTAAAGTAAGCTGAATTGAATATCATTTAATTTTTGAAAGAAAAGATTCAATTTTTGAAATATCTAAAGATGATATTAATTTTATACAAGTATAAATAAAAAACTAAGACTTATTTTAAGTCTTAGTTTTTTATTTAAAAAATTTATTATGAACATCTTTTAGTTTTTTATTTGTAACATGAGTATATACTTGAGTAGTAGTTATACTTGAATGTCATAACATTTCTTGTATTGCTCTAAGGTCAGCTCAGTTACTAAGAAGGGTAGTAGCAAAGCTATGTCTAAGAGTATGTGCTGATATATCCTTTAGTATAAATGCTTTCAATGCATATTTTTTTATCATAGTTGTTATAAAAAACCTAGATAATCTTAGTTTTTCATCATCAAAGCTATCAATATTTTCTTTTTTTATATTATGTCTTATAAAAAGAGGTGATAAAGTATCATTTCTTACTTCAAGATATTTTTTAATAAGATCAGCAGATTTTTTTGTTAGATAAACTACTCTAACTTTTCTTCATTTTCATCTTACTACAAATTCTCTTCTATTAAGATTTATATCTTTTTTATTTAGGCTAGTTAATTCAGATATTCTAAGTCCTGTAGAATAAATACATTCCATTATTGCTAGGTCTCTTATTCAGGTTGTTGTATTTTTGTTTGGAGCTTCAAATAATCTTTCTAGTTCTTCTTGTGTCAAAAATTCTACATGTCTTTCTTCTGCTTTTATCAAATCTATTGATGTAGGTGATAAACTTTTTTGTCACTTTTTTTCCAAAAATTTTAAAAAGCTTCTTATTGTTATCATGTATGCATTTGCTGTTTTTATAGATATGTTTCTTCTTTTTTCATATAAAAAACTTCTAAATCATTCAGCAATATCCAGTGTTAAATCTTGCATATCAAACTTGTTTGAATCTTTTTCTTTTTCATTTAAATAATCTTTAAACTTATTTATATGTCTATCATATTGTTCTATTGTTTTTGGTGATTTATTTTTTATAACTTCTAAATAATTTAAAAATTTTTTGTGAGCTTCATTTAATAGCATATATTTTATTATTAATTACTTACTTATTATATTTTATTATTATTATTTGTTTTATCAAATAAAAAAACTGAATCATTTAATTCAGTTTTTAAATTATTATTTCAGGTTCTCAGTCTGTAATCAATATAGTATGTTCATATTGACATCATAATCATCAGTCTTTTGTGAATATTTCCCACCCTCAATCATCTACTATTTCTCAGCTAGTTTCTCATAGTATAGGTTCTATCGCAATAGTCATACCTTCTTTTAGTTTTGGTCATGATCATGGATTACCATAATTATATATATATGGTTTTTCATGTAGTTTTTTTCATATAGCATGACCTGTTAAATCTTTAATTACTTTGTATCCGTGTTTTTTTATTTCTGTTTCGATAGCATGTCATATATCTCATACTCTATTTCATGCTTTAGCTTGAGCTATTCATGCATATAATGCTTTTTTGTTGGCTTCTATTAGTCTTGCTCATTCTGGATTTTTATCATCTCATCATACTATTACAGATATTGCTGCATCAGTATTTATTCCTACTTGTTTATCTCTGATTCAAAAATCAAAAGTAACTAAGTCTCAGTCTCTAAAAACTAGTCATTCTCTAGCTGTACCATGTACAACTTCATCATTAACACTTATACATATATTGTTAGGAAAACCATATACTCATCTAAAAGCACATAATACATTGTGTTTTCTTGCTATATCTCAACATAATTTATCTATTTCTATAGCAGTAACTCAATCTTTTATTACATTTTTTATTTCGTCAAATACTTTTTTGTGTATTTTGGCATTTTGTTTCATTATTTCTACTTCTCTTTTGCTTAACATTTTTTATTTAGTTATTTAATTACAAGTTCAACAGTTTCATCTAGAAGGATCTTGTTTCTTACATACTCTTATTGCATATTCACATGATTCTGTAAGTACTTCTGATGATGTAGATATTTCATCATGTATATCCAAAAGTCTAGTTATTATATTTTTTGTTTCATATTCTGATATTGATTCAAAGTTTTCTAGTTGTTCTTTTGTACTTTTTACTCTATATTCGACTTCGGCAGTAATATTAGAGTTTTTTTCTGCCACATTTATATTTCATATTTCTATTTTTTCTTGTTGCTTATCTTCAAAAAAATCTCATATTACTTCTTCTTTGAATTCTGTGAATTCTTTTTCTAGCTTATTCCATGAGTTGTTAAATGTATTGTAAACAAAATTATTGTCAAGAGAGAATCAATTGTTTTTGTTATATTTATCTAGAGCATCCAACATATTTTTTTGACTATCTCAATATACTCATTGCCTAGATAATTCTTTTTTTAATAATTCTTTTTCTATTTTTTGATACTCCTCATTACTCATGTCTTTTTGTAACAAAAGATTAACTGCATCTTTCCATTTTTGTACTCAATCTTTTCATTCTTTGTTTAATTGTCATATTTTTTCTATAGACTCTGCTATTCTTTCAAAAAAACCTCCTTCTTTACTACATGTAGATGCACTACTAGGATTGTAATATGTAGATATAGCATTTACAAAGTTATCTCATACCAAAAACAAATCATCATAGTCTTGTGTTTTTTCTCATATTACAACATTTCTATATAAATCTAGTATTCTAGTATTATTTTTTACAAGTTTTCATAGTAATTCTTCAACTCTTATATTTTCTTTTATATTACATTTTACATCACTACTTACATTTTCACATGCATTATCTATTTTTATATCTCATACTCATTTTTGAGATACTGTACTTATTATTTTTTTTAATCACTCTGCTTCTGCTTCTATTATTTTGTAATCTCTTTTTATTTCATATGGTACCTCATTTGATATAGGGTATACAGCATAGTATTTAAAGTATGAGTAATATCAGTCAAAACTAAAAGCTTCGTTATATATTCTTGTTATAGGTCATTTAATTTGTTTAAAATTTTTTTCTAAGTTGTTTTTTAGTGATTTTTCTTCTTCAGGTGCTCATGATATAGCTTCATTTACTATATTTTTTACTACTATTCTATTACTATCTATATACTCTAATATTTCTTCTATAGTTCAATCTTTTATTTTACAAGTACCATTATTAGCATGAGTAGTGACAAAGCTACTCATGCTAATAATAAAAATAAGGGATGTAATAATTATTTTTTTCATTTTTTTAACTTTTTCAAATATCTGAAGGTTTACCTAACATATTTTTAAATATAGCAGAAAGATTATTTACATAATCATTTATTCACCTATTAAAAATACTTAATTCTTTTAATTGAGTTTCAAATTCATTTTGAATATTTCATTCAGTAAAATTTTCTACTGTATTTTGCATAGTTATTCTTTCTTGTCCAGCCTTTTCAATATAATCACCATAAGAACCAACATTTTCTAAAAAGTCTTTTGGGCCTCATAGTTGAGAATTAAGTCATGATTGTTTGTCTTGTTCTATTTTTGATACCAATGATAAGTCATTTCTTTTGTTGTAGTCCAGTCAATAACTTTCATAATAAAATTTCATCATATTTGTAGAAGAAAATTGAGACATATCTTCTTTTTCTTCATCTTCATCTACCAGTTCTAATATAGGCACAGGTTTTGTTGTTACTTGAAATCAAAGATGAAAAATATCTGGTAGGTTTAGATCTTTTAGACCTAATTCAAAATTATTCATTGTCATTTTTGATTGAACCAATGATGTTGCAGCAAATTTTTTTAGGTGTTCGTTAGATCTATTTATTAAATATTCTATTGTTATATCTTGAAATCATCATCAAAGCAAATTGTGTTGGTATGTTATAAATTCAATATCTATACAAAATACATCATCACAAGGAAATTGACTATTATCATTAACACTAGAGTAGTTTCATGAGTATTGTTCTCCAATTTCGTCATAATCTATTTCATTTGTTTGTCATGTGTTAGTTTGTGTATTTGTATTGTTATTTGTTGTTTGAGAGGGAATAGTTCATGACTCATCTGATATTTGTTTTTTTACATTTATTATTGTATTTATTGATAATCAAGAATCTCAATCTGTTATTGTACAGTGATTTTTACTAAATATAGGTTCTCAATCTTCATCATTTAGAGGAAATATGTTGGAATCATAATCATTATTATTATTATTTTGATTATTATTTTGATTGTTAGGAGTATTATTTTGTTCACTTAGTCTTATAGGTTGTACAGGACTTATTTTGTTTCTCGATTCATTTCATTTTTCTTCTAACTCTGACATAAGATCATAAAACTCATTTCATTCATATTGAGTACTAGGTTCAGAAAATATTATTGAATCTATTCTTTCAAAATCATTTATTATATCAAATGGTGAATTTTCTTCTATTCAGTCAGCATATATTCATGTACTTCACAAATTTATCAGTCTAGAAGTTTTTTCTCTAGCTTGTTCTAATGTTTCATTATGAATGTTATTTATAGCTCATAAAAGGGAACTAGTTATACCAATACCTATATTTCAGTTTTCTTCTAAACATTCAGGTGATAATTTATTTTGTATAAACGACAAGTTTCAATTATAAACAACTTCTTTTATTTCATATTCATTTAAGTCATTTGTTATACAATCTCTACCAATATAATCATTTATTTTTTTTCTAGTTCAATTATTTCATTCTAAATCTATAGAATATATATTTGTTTCAATTGTATTTGTATTTTCTGATATATCTGTATAAAAATTATCAAACTTCAAAACAAAAGCAAATGTATTGCTTGAGTTAAGTATTGATAATAATATGACTAAAAAAATGAATACAATTTTTTTCATATATATAATATGATATATTAATTTTAATTGTTTTTATTATATAAAAAAAAAGTACTTTTACAAACAAAAAAAGACCAGTTTTTCTGGTCTTTTTGATTATTTACTTTATTAATATATTTTGTTTATCAACAATTATATTAAATTCACTTTGTTTTCTTCATGATATTATTTTTTCAGCTATTAAATCTTCTATATTATCTATCAGATATCTTCTAACTTCTCTAGCTCAAAAATCAGGATTATATACATCTTTTGTTATAAAATTAACTAGCTTATTATCATAATTTATACTTAATCATTTATTGTGCAATCTAGATTCTAATTCTTTTAATCATAGAGTTACTATTTTTTTGATTTGTGCTTTATCTAAAGGATTAAATATTATTATTTTATCTATTCTATTTACAAACTCAGGTGAAAAATAATCAGTTAAGTTATTTTTTATGTTTTCTGCTGCTTTTTCGTAATCTTCCATAGCTTTTTCCTCTTCTTTTTTTTCTATATCAAAACCTATTGTAGAAGCTTTATTTGTAAATTCTTCTTGTCCAATATTACTAGTCATTATAATTATTGTGTTTTTGAAATTTACTTTTTTTCATTTATTATCAGTTAATATTCATTCTTCTAATATTTGTAACAATAAATTATAAACTTCAAAGTCTCATTTTTCTATTTCATCGAAAAGAAGTACACTATACGGTTTTTTTCTAACTTTTTCTGTTAATAATCATCATTCTTCATATCAAACATATCACGCACTAGATCATATAAGCTTATTTACTGATGTTTTATCAGAAAACTCACTCATATCTATTTTTATAAGAGCATCCTTATCATCATAAAAATATTGAGCAAGAACTTTTACTAATTCTGTTTTACCAACTCATGTAGGCCCCAAAAATAAAAAGCTTCAAAGTGGTCTATTTGGGTTTCAAATACCTGCTTTACTTCTCATTATGGATTTTATAATAGCATCAATTGCTTTATCTTGACCTATTATTTCTTTTTTTATATTTTTCTTTAGATCTTTTAGTTTTTGAGTTTCATCTTTTGATAAGTTTGATACTGGTATTCCAGTAGAAATACTAAGTATTTTTTGTACATCTCAAGCTTCTACATTCATTCTTTTTTCTTTTGGTACTTGAAATTTTTGTTTTAAATCTTGTATTTTTTTCTCTAATTCAGCTTGAGTTTCTTTTAATTTGTAAGCTTTTTTGTACTGTTGAGCTATCACGGCTTGTTCTATAGATTTGTTATTTTTGGCTATTTTTTCTTTTAATTTTTTTGTTTCTGTTTCATCAAAATTATATTTCATAGATTTTATACTACAAGCTTCATCTATCAGATCAATAGCCTTGTCTGGTAAATATCTATCTGTTATATATCTAGTAGATAATTCTATAGCTTCTTCTATAGCATCATCTTTTATGTTTAAGTTGTGATAATCTTCAAATGATTCTTTGATTCATTCTAAAACAAGTTTTGCTGTTTTTTTGTCTGGCTCATCTACATTTATTTGTTGAAACCTTCTTTCTAAAGCAGTATCTTTTTCTATATATTTTTTGTATTCATTATGTGTAGTTGCTCATATTATTCTTATTTTTCATCTACCCATAGCTGGTTTCAAAATATTTGATGCATCTAATGATCATTCTCATCATCATGCACCTATCATAGTATGAATCTCATCTATAAATAATATTATTTCATTTTCTACTTTTGAAGCTTCATCTATAACTTGTTTTATCCTAGCTTCAAATTCTCATCTATATTTTGTTCAAGCTACTAGAGAAGACATGTCAAGTGATAGTACTTTTTTTTCTTTCATAGAAAAAGGAACACTACCATTAGCTATTCTAAGAGCTAATCACTCAGCAATTGCTGTTTTACCTACTCATGGTTCTCAAACCAAAACAGGGTTATTTTTTGTTTTTCTATTTAATATTGCTATTAGTCTCTCTACTTCTATATCTCTACCTATAATTGTATCTATTTCTCATTCTCTAGCTTCTTTTGTAAGGTCTGTAGAGAAAAAATCAAGTGCCGGAGTAGTAGATTCACTACTTTTTACTCACTCTTGTTCTTTGTTCATATCAAATGGAGTTTCTCAATTTTCTCATAATAAGTTTTGAGTCAATGCTCATAATAATTCGTTTATTGAATCTTCTCATTCCAAGTTAACATTTTTTTCTTCATCTTTTAATGAATATCATGGTTTTAATCAATCAATTGATCATATTTTGTTTAACTCTGTTATATTTTTTTCTACATCACTAGGAGTTATTCCTATGTAGTCCAAAAAACTATTTATCCATGAATCATTTGCTATAATAGATAAAAGAAAATCTTCAATAGAAGCTCTTTCTTTTCAAAATCAAGCTGCTATTTTCACACTTCATAGTATAGCATTTTTTAATCTATTATTCATTCAAATATAGACTCATTTTCTTTTTTCTATAGTTTCATTAAATATTCATTTATTTATTATTTCTATAGTCAGTTTCTCATTTATTCAGTATAAGTTAAATATCTCTTTTATTCATCATAATCATGATTTTACTATTTCTATAAAAATATCTTCTATTGATAATTCTTTTATTCAAACTTCTTTGGCATTGTTTTCTGCATTTATTAATACTTTTTTATATCATTCAGAAAAATTTTTATATGACATTTATTTTTTGTTAATAATTAATTTTTGCAAATATTTTAATAATTTGTATAATATCATCAACTAATTTTGATTAAAGTTTTTATTTTATATTGAACACTTACTTAGTCAAATTTAGGATTTATATTAATGTTAGTTAACAAATATATTTATTTGTTAATCGACTATAATTATATCATAAAAAAGCTTTATACAAAGTTGGAAGTTTTATTTTATGTTAAAAACTCCTGGACTTTTTATATAATACTTTTTTAGTTAATTTTTAACTATACCAATTATGTCTAAAAAAAATATATTTTTATTAGCTGCTTGATACATAGCTTGATGAATTGTAGCTTCTATTTATTGAAAGAAAAAACCAGAAGAATTAAAAAATGAATTGGATACTGCAAAAGAATCATGAAAGGGGAGTTTCAAAGTTATAATGGATAACTTTGTTGATACTCATAGCAATATGATAGAAGAATTAAAAAAAGAATTATATAGTGAAAAAAATAAAGCAATATTTAATGAACATAAAGAAGAAATAATAAAAATCATCGATTCTTATAAAGAAAAATGAAATGTTTTATTAGATGAATTGAGAGAAAAAGGTAAATCTTATGTTTATACAACAACTGAAAAATTAGAAGAGTTATATAAAGAAAAACTTTCAGAAATAGAAGAACTTAGATGAGTCGCTCCTACTAAAGTAGAAGAATTAAAGAATAGATTACATGAAAATTTTGTAGACTTAAAGGATCAAATAAAAAATATTAAAAAATAAAAAAGAAAGATTATTTAATCTTTCTTTTTTATTTTATTTTTCTAATTCTTCACCAACTTCACCAGCTATTTTTATTGAAGGAGTAAGAGTTTTAGCTCATACAGCCCATTTAGCAGGACAAGCTGTACCTGGGTTTTCTCTCATAAATTGTAATGCTTCTATTTTTCTTATTAATTCACTACTATTTCTTCCTAGAGGTCCACTTGTTACTTCTATAACTCTTATTATACCATCTGGATCAATTACAAAAGTACCTCTACCAGCTAGACCAGTTTCTTCATCTAATAAGTTATAAATATCAGCTACTTCAGTATTATGGTCAGCTAACATTTTGTAAGGAAAGTTTTTCATAAGAGTTTCGTGTTTTACCCATGCTCTATGAGAAAAAACTGTATCAGTAGATGCTGCTAATACTTCTACACCTAATTCTTCAAATTTAGCTTCTTCTTCTGCCATGTCTTTTAATTCAGTAGGACAAACAAATGTAAAATCAGCTGGGTAATAAAATAATACAGTCCATTTTCCTTTTAAATCTTCTAAAGAAACTCTTTCTTCGTCATCTGTTTTTGGGTTATAAGCAGGCAAATCAAAATTTGGAGCTTCGTTATCTATTTTTGCTATCACTGGGAATTCCATATTTTCCATAATTTTTAATTTTTTAAAAAATAAATTAGTTTTTATATATTAATTTTTAAAATAAAATTAATATATCATTAAAAAGAATATTAAGAAAGAAAAAAAAGTCAAATAAAAATGAGAACAATTCTCATTTTTATTTGACTTTACTTTTCTAATACCTCTAAGTCTATTTTTTCTTCTGATTTATTACCAAAAATATCAGTACTTTCAATTTTAATAACATGATTTCATAAGCTTAAATCTCTATTTATATTGATTTCTTGTTTTATTCTTCTGCTATTTCACAAATTATATTTTTCTATTCAGTCAATATATATTATTGTTTCTAACTCTGAAGTATCAAATACTTCTGCTCTTAAATTAAAAAAATCAGTATCATAAAGTTTTATACTTTTATCTATAGGGTTTTGTATATCTATTATAGGTAAGTTATTATCTCTAGAATAAATATTTATAGTATTTTTTACTTCATCTGCATAATAATACTTATCAATTGCTCTTATAGTTATTGGAGCTATTTTATTTCTATATTTAGCTGCAATAAAAACATCTCAAGAGTATGTTCATGTTTTTTTGTTGTCTACTTCTATTGTTTTTATTAAATCTTTTCCTATTAAAACTTCAAGCTTTATTATAGGATTACTAGATGAATAAGCTACTTCTAAATAATTATTTCATATAGCATATTCTCAGTTATCTACTATATTACTATTTAATACTATATTTGATTTTACATCTCATCTGTCACAAGTTGTATTATTTATTTTTGTTATTAGGTTTGGTATATTTCAATACATTTGTTTTGCTTCTTCTGATCTAGCCCATTCTTGTACTGGAGCTTCCCAGTTTTGTCTATTTGGCATAAGTGATCTAAATTCAACTAGTGTAGCTTCTTTTATAGCTGAATCTGGTGTATTCGGTCAAACTAATCAGTTACATAACATATCAACTTGAACTTTTTTAAAGCTATTATCATATTCTGTTGGTTTATTAACAAAAAGTGATTTTGTTAGTATATTAGATCAAACATTGTCAGGACTAGGTAATAGTCATGTTATTTCAGAAATATTTATTTCTTTTACACTGTTTGGTCTTTGCCAATCTTGTACTTCTAAGTTATTGTGTGCGTACTCCATATATTCTTTCCATATTGATCAAGCCGCTTCTAATCAGTTTGCATTTTTATATAATCTTTCACCATTTGTATTTCACCCCCATGCAACTGTAGTTATTTGAGGTGTATATCATGCAGTCCACAAATTTGATGGATATATTTCATTTTTACCATTTATAAAATACTGCTTATTTGAAGTTCAAGTTTTGGCAGCTACCTTTCTATCTGATAGCGATAAATAATTATTCCAAAAAGTAGGACGAGAATCTGTATCAGTTAACATATCAGTTATTATATAGCTTTGCGCTTCACTTATTATTTGTTCTTTTTTATTTTCAGTTTTTTCTTCTATTATATTTCCTTTTGTATCTACTATTTTTATTATAGGGTTTATTTCTACTTTTTCTCAAGTATTAGCAAAAACACTATATGCTTTAGCTAATTCTAAAGGTGTCATTTCTGCTGTTCATAATCATAGAGATAATCAATATTGTCATGTTTTATCTATTGATGTAGCTCATAATCTATGCATAAAATCAACTATGTTTTTTTCTCATCATGCTAATGGTACCATTTTTATTGCGGGTATATTTCTAGAATGATTTAATGCACTAGTAAGATTCATTTTTCACATAAATTTACCATCAAAATTTTGTGGTTCGTAATCTCAAGAAAATTCTGTTTCTACATCATAAACAGGAGTTTTAGATCATATTTTTGAATTATAAATAGCTAATGCATATACAAATGGCTTAAATGACGACCCTGGTTGAAGTTTAGAAGTAGTTACGTTTACTTGTCACTTATTTTCTTCATCAAAATAATCAGCAGATCATACCATTGCTAATATTTCTCAGGTTTTGTTGTCTATACTTATAAGAGAACCATTTTTTGCATTAAATTTAGTAGCATTTTTCGATACTTGATTTTCTACTATTTCTTCTGCTTTTTTTTGTAAATCTGGATCTATACTAGTGTATATATCTAATCAACCTACTGAAATAATATCACTTCAATATTTTTCTTCTAGATATTCTTTTATATAAAAAACAAAATGAGGAGATTTTATTTCTTCTTTATTTTTGTTTAATACTAGTCATATTCAGTTTATTACAGCACTTTTATATTGATCAAAATCAATATATCAATCTTCCAGCATTCTTCATAGTATAAAATCTTTTCTTCATGTTTGGTATTCAAGTTTTTCTCAATTTATATCTAATTGTATGCTATTAAGAAGTCATAATAATCCGGAATATTCTATAACCATACATCAGTCATTGTCTATGTTGTAGTTATTTTTTAGCATATCATCACTAATTCAACATAGTATAATCTCATCTGATTCACTAATTCTATTAGCCTTGAAGCCATTTATAGTTTGATTGAATAAGTCAACATATTCTTTGTTTTCTATCACATCAGAGTTATCTATTATATTATTTTTTTGTTCTTTATTTTGTTCATTAAAATAATATAAATATCATATAGTTCTGTCAGGATGATTATATGGCGAATAATAAGTTGGTCATTTTGGTAGAGAAGCTAATATAGAAGATTCTAATATATTTAAATCAATTGCATTTTTATCAAAAAATGTTTTTGCAGCTTCTTCTATACCATATGAGTTGTGTCAAAATGATATTTTATTTAAGTATAGTTCTAGTATTTTTTCTTTTGATATTCATGAAGTCAATTTGTATGCTAGATATATTTCTTTTATTTTTCTTTCTATACTTCTTTCGTTTGTTATTATTGTATTTCTTATCAATTGTTGAGTCAATGTAGAAGTTCATTCTATTTTTCAATCACTTTTACCTGTTACAAAATATATTCAAGCTCTAGCTAATCATATAATATCAACTCAAGGGTTTTCCCAATATCTTTTGTCTTCTCATGCAACTATTGCATTTATCATATTTTTTGATATTGATTCAAATCATATGTATGTTCTTTTTTCATTAAAAAATTCATACAACACATTTCATCATTTATCATAAATTGTAGAAGTTTCTTCTAGGTTGTAATTTTCTAATTCTGATACACTTGGTAAATCTTTTATGTATTTTGTGTACAAAACAAGTCACATCAAAAAAGATAATACTACAAAAAATAGTAATATATAACTAACTATTCTAAGAATTCATGTTGAGCTTCTTTTTTTTGAATATTTTGGTTTTTTTGTATAGTTTCTTTTTATTTTTCTTCTTTTGATGTTGTTTTTGATATTTTTATTCATTTTTTAAAAATTATATATAATTTTATTTTTTAGATAGTCATTTCAAATAACTATTTCTAAATTAGCATCATTATTTGAATACTTTGGAAAATCTGTTTTTATCATTTTTCATTTGTAAAATTCTTTTATTGCTTTGAATGTATCAGAGTCTTTATCTATATTATTGTAGTATATAACTGAATTATCATAAACACTGTCAGTATTTCATATAAAATTTGATTCAGGCATTTTAAAACCAAATCTTTTTATATTGTAGCTCAAATCTAGAGCTAATCAAGTTTCTTTTGTAGAATTAAAAACATTAACAGTATAATTTTCTTCTTGCATTTTTGGATATCAAAAAACTATTTCTGAATATTTTTTTGATAACATATAATTAGATATATTTCATTTTTGTGATCAATTCACTAATAATACTGATTGTCAGTCAAAAAGATCTCTTAATGGTGTATATAATATACCTCATTTTGAACACTCAACACTATCATAAAAACATGAGTCATTCATATTTGATGAATATATCTTTAATTCATCTTTTGAGTTTAGTAAATATGCCAAGCTAATAACTTTTGTAAGAGATATATCAGTTTTTACATTTTTTGTAAAAACCTCATATAGTTCTTTTATTTTTCATGGTGAATTTAAAAAATAACTTCAAGATAATTTATTTTTTATTGCCATTATAACTTTTTGTTGCCTAAGAGATCTATCAAAATCGCTTGTAGAGTGTCTACTTCTAACATATTTTAATGTATTTTCTCAGCTAAAAAGCCATGTTCACTTTCTAAATACTAATGTTCTATATCATCAATTACCATCAGGATATTCATAATCAACAAAATTTTCTGGTATTTCAAGAGTTATACCTCATATAGTATCTATTAATTCTATAAATCAGTTAAAATCTATATTTATGTAATAATCTACATGTTCTCAAGTTATTTGTTTGATTTTATTTTTCAAAACATTCATACCTTCTCATACATTATCTCATTTGTTTGAAAAATATGAATATAGTCAATTTATTCTTCATTCTTGAAGATATTTAGAAGGGTATGATACATACAAATCTCTAGGTATAGACAGAAGGCTTATTTCTTTTTTATCTGTATTTATTTTTGCTAACAATATAGAATCAGTCAGATTTCATCAATCATGATTCATTCATCACATTCATGTTAGTAGTATATTTGTTATGTTATCTTCTTTTTTTTCTTTTCAAAATATGCTAGATATTATTCATTTTGATTCTTCTTCTTTATTTGATTTTTCTTTATTTTGTACTTCTCATGTGTTGGTTATTGTTCATGTGCTTGAACTAAGTAATCATTCGTCTTCTATTTTTAATTTTATTATTTCGTTATTTTTTATTACAAATAGTGCCAATATAAATATTAATCATATTGACACTACTCAAATTATATTGAGTATATTTTTATTATTTCATTTTTTAGATTTTATTAGAGACTCTATTTTATTGTTACTTTTTATTTTTTGTTTTTTAAATTTCATTTCAAAAATTATATATAAAATACTATGCTTATTGTATATAAAAAAAAATATATTTCAATCAAATTATTTGCATAATAAAAAAGGCTATAATTAGCCTTTTTTATTATTTCATACCAGGTAATCCTCACATCATATCTCACATTCACATTTGTCACATTACTCATTGCATTTTTTCTGCTGCAACTTCTTGTGATTTTTTTATTCATTTGTTTACTGAATCAGTAATAGCTTTTTGTAAAGCTTCTTTTTGTTCTTTGTTTAAACCAGGTATAAGATTATCAGTTTCAAATTCTGATTTTTCTATTTTCATTTCTCAGTTTACAGTTATTACCAAACCATCAACTTCTGATTCTATGTAAGTATTTTCTAATTCTTTTTTTACTTTCATTGCTTCTTGTTGAAGTTTCATCATTTCTCATGCTTTTGAAAAGTCCATTTTATTTTAAATTTAAGTTTTAAATAATTGCCTTGGCATTATATTAAATATTTTTTAATTATCAAATTTTTGCATTATTTTTTTTAGTATGTTAATATTAAATAGTAAATTAAAAATTAATCAATTAAAGATGGTAGTTAAAGACAAAAATAAAGAAGAAGAGTTATTAATATTGTCTGATGATACAGAAAATAGTTCTGATGATTTTAATATAGAACCTAAAACAGATGAAAAAGAAGATAACTCTTTTGATGAAATAATTACTTTTGATGATATGGAACAAGATAAAAAAGAAGATTCAAAAGATAATTGATCATCAGACTTGGAAATATCAAACAATACTAATGATTTTGATTTAGTTGATGATGAAAATGATAATTCAAAAGATTTAAAAATAGATGATAATATTGATTTTTGAGATGATTCTGTTTTAGAAACTGATAATAGTCTTGTTGATTTTAATACAGAGGAAGATAAAAAAGATGAAGAAAAAGACGAAGTAAAAGACGATAAAAAAGGTGATGAACAAAATTTATCTGAATGAAGCTTATTAGATGAAGATAAAAAAGAAGAAACATTAAGTCTTGAAGATGATGATGAAACATTATTGTGAGATGATACACAATTAGAAAGTAATACAGAGGAAGATTCTTCTAGTAATGTATGAACTATGGAAGATATATTAATAGAAACGATAAATAAATTTGAAAAAAGAGAAGAAGTTATTGATAGTGATATTTCAGATAGAGAAAAACATATATCAGATTTGAAATCACAAATATCAGATTTAGAGTCTCAAGTAGAGTGAGAAAATACTGAAGTAGAAAGATTAAATACAGAAAAACAAGCAATTTCAAAAAATATAAAATCTTTAGAGAGAATGAAATGAGGTTTGGATTGAGCTAATAATACAAAAAATACAAGTAAAACAGCTCAAAATAAAAAATAAGCGCCTTAACCCAAAAAGCATAAATAATTTAATATTTGTGCTTTTTTATTTTTTTATAAAATATATTTGACTATTTATATTATTATTTTATAGTTTATTATATATTATATGATTACCAAAAAATAATATGTGAGTAAATGCTTCTATAAAATATTTATGATGAATAGAGTCTTGAGATTTTAAATCAAATCCAGACTTCAAAACTCTTACTTGAAGTTCTACTATTGCCAGCTTTAATTCTGATATGAAAAATGTGTCTGTTTTGATAGATTATTGAATGTTTCAATGATGAAGAAATGATAAAGAAGCAAATTCACAAATTGATAAAGAAGCTTTATCAACTGATATGATGGTTTTGACTCATGCTCATTTAGATCATTGTTGAAGACTTCCTTATTTAGTTAAAAATGGTTATAATAAGCCTATTTATATGACAAAGATAACAGCACTTCAATCAAAAGAAATGCTTTTAGATTATGTCTCTATAATGAAACAAAAAATCGAAGAAATACAGTCTAAAAATAATAAGGTTTTAAATAAATTTAAGTCATATTTATATATAATTGATTCTTATTTTCAATTGAAATCACCAAGGCTATCAAAAGAAGATAGGCAAAAATTAAAAGCAAACTTGTATAAGAAATATTGAGATAAACATATAGATGATTTATATAAAGAAGCAAAGGCTGTTACAGAAGAATATTGAATTTATACTTTGGATGACATACAAAAAGAATTAATTGATGTTCCTGAGCTACTTTTTGATGAACATGATATTGAGGCTACTTTTTCTTTAGTTAAGTTTTTAGAAGTATGAGATGAACAAATATTAAATGATTCATATTATATTGATAAATATGACTCTAATACTCTTAGTGATATACTTGAAAAAGTTCAAAATTGATTTAATGAGCATATTTATATAGATACTTCTTTATACACAAAAGTTAGACAAGAATTAGATGAGCTGATAGAAAATACCAAAAAGGCTATAGATGAAAATAAAAACATAGATGAATCAAATAATAATTTGGAAAACTTATTAGAAGAAGCTTTTGATTTTGTTAATAATGTAAAAAAAGAAAAATCTCCAGAGCTTTATGATAAATATAAAAAGATATTAGATGATTATTGAGTAGAAGATTTTGAATCTATTAGTGATTGTTTGACAAAAAAGTACCAAATAGATTATAGTTTAGATTTTTTATACAAAGTAAAAAAACAACTAAAAATAAAATTAAAAACAAGTTGAGATAAAAATAAAAAACTTATAGATTCTATAAAATTGAGATTTTTAGATGCAGGTCATATAGAGTGAAGTGTACAAGCTCTTATAACTGTTGTTACAGAAGATATAGCAAAAATATTATCTAAAAAAGATGCTTCAATACCAGGTTTCAAAAGAAAAACTACAAAACATACTAATTTGTTATTTAGTTGAGATCTTTGAAGAATAAAAGATCCAAATTTGTCATGACAACCTGAGTATTCTGATTTAAAACTGGATTATATTCAAATGGAATCTACTTATGCATGAAGACTTCATCCTGATAAACAAAAGTCAATGAATGATTTTTATCAAGCTGTAGAACAAGCTAAGGCAAAAGTTGTTATTCCTACATTTTCTATGCAAAGAACTCAAGAGGTTATTGTTTCATTATTAGAAAGAATGCTTGATAATTGATGATCAAAAGATGAGTTAGAAGAATTAAAAAAAGAATTAAACGAAGTTAGAGAAGAGTATGAATCTATGGAAAACAAAAATAGTTATAAAGCTAGAGAATTAAAAACTGCTATTGATTTTATAAAAAAAGATATAGCTGAAGTTAAAAAATCTAGTTTTTTCCAAAATATAGTACTTGATTCTCCTCTTAGTAGAAAAATAACAAATATTTATTTAAATCATTTATGAAAAAAATACAACTTATTAGATCCTGATGTTCAAATAGAATTATTTGGTAGGGAAGTGATTAGTTATATAAACACTAAGGAGGAGCAAGAAGCATTATATACTTGAAAAAGAAAAAATAGAAAAGAAATAATAGTTTCATCATCTGGTATGTGTGAATGAGGATCTGTACTTAGTCATTTAGAAAAAAACTTAGAAAATAGAAACTCTACTGTAGTTTTTGTTTGATATACTCCACCTCAATCTAGATGAGGTAAAATAAAGTCAAAAGAACCAGTTTCTATTGAATGAAATGTATATGAGGTAAAATGTAATATAGTTGATATAAAGTGATTTTCATGACATATTGATGAAGAAGAAATATTGACTTATCTAAATGAAAGCTCTATAAGTAGAGGTGCAAAGATTGCTCTTACTCATGGTAGTGAAGCTCGTTTAGGTTTATCTAAAGAGATAAAGTCAGAAGTATTAAAAAATAGAAAATCAATTAAAGTATTGATTCCTGATTTATGAGATACTATAGATATAAAAATATAAAAAAAGTAGCTTTTAAGCTACTTTTTTTATATTTGGGTTAGAATAATTATCTTTCATTTCTACAAACATAACATCTACAGATGTGTCTAAAAAATCTTCTATTGTTTTTTTGTTTGACACAAAATACTTTGGTCTGTCTTCATAAATAGTTATTTTATTAGGTATAAATCATAAATCTTCAACGATATATCTAATAGTTTCTAATATTTTTTTAGAAGCATGATCAACTACTATATATCTAATATTTCAAGCTATTCATGTAGCTAGCATTTTTTTGTCTTGTATTTGTTTATATCATGCTGTTAATATTAAGTCATGATCTTTTTGCATTTTTCAAAAAATATCATTTGGAAAAGATTTTCATTCGTAGAATTCTTTTATGTAATTATCTAATCAAATAGTAGATAATATCATATCATTACCTGCATCTCATCTGTTTGTTCTAAGTATTTCAGATTGTTCCAGCTGTTCTGCTCTACAAAATATAGTATCATCAAAGTCACTTATTATTAGTTGTGTATCTTTTTTTTCTAGAGAATTTTTTAAATTTTCTAGTTTTTTTAGTTCATTATTAATATTAACTTCCATTTTTTTATTATTTTAATTTTTTATAAACTATATATATAGTTTTTTGGATACTTTTATAGGTATTAAATATAAAACTCTATTTTTTTAATTTTAAATTTATATTTAATTCTTCTATTTCTATATCTTTATTTATATCCGCATCATCTATATTATCTATTATTGTAGATAGAGTTTCTGATTCTATATATGATTTGAATTGTTTTAGTATATCATCTATTCAAGTTATAGAAACATTTATTCTATCATCTACTTGATAGTCAGCTTCTTTTCTTGATTCTTGTATATGTCTTACTATATCTCTAACATATCATTCATTTTTTAGTTCTGTAGTTATATTGGTATCCATAGATATAACCATACCAAATCATGATTCAATTTCTAATGACGAGTCTCAAGCTTGGTAAACAATTTCAAAATCTCATTCTTCTAATACAAAATCACCTACTTTTACATTTCAATTTTCAAGTTCTTCAAAATTTCAAGCTTTTGCTTCGCTCATTATAAATTTTACATCTTTACCAAATTTTGGACCAATAGCTCTACCATTGGGTTTGCATATTTTTTGAGCTAGACTAGATCAATCAACTACTAGAACATCTTTTACATTTAATTCCTCTTTTATTATTTCTTTGTAGTAATCATCTAATTCATTTGTAATAGTAATAGATGCTAAAGGTTGTCTTACTCTTATTTTTGCATTAGCTCTAAAAGCAAGTCATAAGTTTATTATTTTTTGAGCTAATTCAGTTTCATTGTTTAGCTTTGTATCTATTAATGTTTCTTCATATTTGGGGAAGTCAGTTAGGTGAACTGATTCTTTATTTGTAAGGTTTTTGTATATATAATCACTTACAAAAGGCATAAATGGTGCTATTATTTTTGTAACTTCTACTAATGTATAGTAAAGAGTTTCATATGCTTGAATCTTATCTCCATCGTTTTCAGTTTTCCAAAATCTTTTTCTAGATCTTCTTATATACCAATTAGTAAGATTATCCATAAATTTTACTATAGGTTTTGCAGCTTGATTTAGTTTGTATTCTTCAAATCCTTGTCATACTTCCAGTGTTAATTGATTTAACTCTGAAATAAGCCATTTATCTAAATTATTTTCTAATTTTTCTGGTAGTCAATTTGGTTTGAAGTTGTCTATATTAGCATAAGTTGTGAAAAAGTAATATGTATTCCAAAGTGGCAGTATAACTTTTTTGACTACTTCTTCTACTCATGATTCCATAAATCTTAAATCCTGTGCTTCTACTACTGGTGAATTCATAAGATAAAATCTCATAGCATCTGCTCAGTATTTATCAAAAATTAATTTTGGATCTGGGTAGTTTTGTTTTGATTTGGACATTTTATGCCCATCTTCAGCTAATACTATACCATTTACTATTACATTTTTCATAGGAGCTACATCATACAGTGCTACTCATAGAATAATTAATGTATAGAACCATCATCTAGTTTGATCCAGTCACTCAGCAATAAAATCACCTGGGAATTTGAAGTCTTCTTGTCATTCAAAAGGGAAGTGTTTACTTGCATATGGCATAGCTCATGATTCAAACCAACAGTCTAATACTTCAGGTATTCTTTTAAGAGTATTACCAGTTTTTGGATTTTTTATAAGAATATCATCTACAAAGTGTTTATGTAAATCTACTTCATCTCAAGTATTAGTATAATAGTATTTACCTTCTTTTTCTTCTATTTGTCAAAAGTCTTTATTTAGCTCATAAAGTTCTTTTATACTACCTATACAAACTTCTTCTGTTTTGTCTTCTGATTGCCAAACTGGTATAGCTGATCACCAATATCTATTTCTAGAAATATTCCAATCTCTAGCTCATTCTAACCATTTTCACATTCTACCATCTCTTATTTCTTCTGGTACCCAATGTATATTTTTATTACTTTGGACCATTTTATCTCTTATTTGTTCAACTGCAACATACCAAGCTGATATTGCTCTATATATAAGAGGAGTATCACATCTCCAACAGTGAGGATATGAGTGATCATAAGTATTTATAAGTATTGTATCTCAATTTTCTTTTAATTTTTGTAATGCCACTTCATTATATTCAAAAACTGGTATTCAGCTATCATTTAAAAGATTTTCTGTATTACCATTATCAGCTATATGTGCTATATAACCAAGTTTTTCTTCTTTACCTATAAGATTATCATCTTCTCAATAAGCAGGTGCTATATGTACTATTCCAGTACCTGACTCAGTAGTAACATGATGTCATTTTATAACAGAGTAAGCATTTTCTCAAAGCTCCATACCTAAAGGCATATCATTTGCCTCATTTAATGTCCAAAAATCATCTAATACAGGTTCATATTTTATACCAACCAAACAAGATCATTTATATTCTCTTACTATCTTGTAATCATCTTCATTTTTGTAATAAGCATTAAGTCTATCTTTTGCTAATACATATGTTTCTTTTGTTTTTGAGTCAAGAACTTCTACATAATCTAAATCTACTCATACTGCCAAACCTAAATTTGCTACAAGAGTCCAAGGAGTAGTAGTCCAAGCTAGGATATATTTACTTTCACTTCATTTTACCTTAAACTTTACAGTTACTGTTTTATCTTGTTTATCTTTGTATCATTGATTTACTTCAAAATTTGATAGGGGAGTTGCACATCTAGGACAATAAGGAACTACTCTATGACCTTCATAAATCAATCATTTATCATATAAAGATTTATAAACCCACCATACAGACTCCATAAAATCACTATCCATAGTTTTGTATGAGTTTTCCATATCAACCCATCTACCCATTCTATCAACAGTTTTTTTCCATTCTTCTACATAACCAAAAACGTTTTTTCTACATTCTTCATTGAATTCATAAACTCACACTCTATTTTCTATATCATCTTTTCATGATATTTCCAATTTCTTTTCTACTATATTTTCTATAGGTAATCAGTGAGTATCCCAACCAAATTTTCTTTCTACTTTTTTACCTGCCATAGTTTGATATCTAGGTATTACATCTTTGATAGTACCTGCTAATATATGTCAGTAATGAGGTGTTCATGTAGCAAATGGAGGACCATCATAAAAATTGAACTCTTCACTTCATTCTCTATTATCAATAGATTTTTCAAATATAGAATTATCTTTCCAAAATTTTAACATTTCTTCTTCTAGGTGAGGAAATGATTGTTTTGGATTTACTTCTGGATATTTTTTATTATTACAATCACACATTTTGTTTGTATAATTAATTACTAAATATTTATTTTTAGTTTTTTGTCATTACGGACATAATAATTATTTATTATCTAATATTTTTTCTATTTTTAGCCTAATCTCATGACATTTATTTAAAAATTCTTTCTCCTTTTCAACTATTTTATTCATTTTTTCAAAAGAGTAACTATCTTCTGGTATTCATTCATTTCTTATTCTTTCGTTTATTATGTATTCATAATGATTTATTATATCATGAGTTCTTTCTATTTCTTTTTCTATTCTTCCTAAGTTTTTTTTATTAGGTGTCTCTAACAGTGATTCAATATATTTTTCCATAATTAATATCTTATTATCTAAAAATCATCACTTTTCATTATTTCATATATCTCTATATTTTGATTTCTAGCACAGACCATTATTTTACCAGCACTCTGATCATAACTACTAAAAAGTCATATTTTTTTTCTAAAATTTTCTATTATATTGTTTACATCCTCTTCTTTTTTTGAGCTAGAAATTATCTCTATCTCATATCTTTTTCAGTATTGAAAACTATCTATATCTATATTTATTTTTTCTCAATCTAGATTATAAGAATACTTTTCTCTACTTGTTTCTACAAATACTACTCATGCTGTTTCATCTATAGATATTCAAAAATCTTTTTGAAGTATTTCATCTATTTCATCATCTCAAACTATTTCTTTTGATGTTATTAGTCATGTTTTTTTGTCTAGTTTTGCTATTTTTAATTCATAAATACCATCTCTAAGCCTAAGATAGTATTTGTTTTTGAATAATATATAATCACTATTATCTAAATAATAGTCCTTTATATTTACTTCTCATTCATATTTACAGTTATCAACTATTTTTTGATAATCATCTTTGTTGAATGCATATTTTTTTTCTATTTCTGTAATCATTTTTTTATAGATTATTTATTATATTTAGAGCTTCCTGTTTGTATTCATCTTCTCTAAGTTCACTGTATAGAGTTATTTCTTGCAATAAGTCTCATATAGCTTCTTCCTGTTCTTTTTGTAACTCTTTTGAAAATATTTCTTGGAGTAATTCATCTATAGCTTCAAAGTTGTCTTCTTCTAGATAGTTTTTCATATTTTTTATAATATCTTTTGTTTTCATAAATTCTTATTTACTAAATAAAAAAAGTATAAAAAATATATTTCAAAAAATGAAATTTATATTTTTTATACTTTCGGCCCCATTTTTATATTAAGAAGGGGAGTTACCACCTAAAGTAAATTCTCTATTTTGTTTTGTTTACGAAGTACCTTTACTCCGAGAGGTTCTACTAAGATAAAAATCCTTTCTTCCTCCAGCTCATGGTTGATAGCCATTCAATCGCTTTTTTATACTAAGACTTTAATAATTTTTTTTTATTTGTAAAGTTATTTTATTAACTCACTACAATAATGACTAGTAAGATAATAATCATAATTATTGTCTCTATTTTCTGTTATTTTTATTCATAGTCATATATATTTTAGGTTTGGGTGAGTTATCGCTTTGTAATGTGCATTTTCTGGATAAGTTAATCCTTTTTCATCCATATATGCTAAAAAAATAGTTTGTATTGATTTTTTTAGTTCATCACTACACTCATTGTCATTACATTTAAAATTATATTTGGCTATGCTTTCACTTACTGTGACTCATCATTTTGCTTTACAATATATTCATCTATTAGCAAACCATTTTTCAATATTTTTGTGGTTATAAAATATATCAGTATTTTTTCTTTTGTGAGTCATTTCTCATTTTTTTGACTGATACTCTGACCATTCATAACTAGTACTATTTAATAATTCATTTATTTGGTACTTATTTAATCATATATTTTGTCTTTCTTTATTATGCAATGATAGCCAATATTCTTGTATTTTTATGTTATTTATACCCAATGAGTTAAAATCTCTTAATTGATTTTTATTATAATCGTATAATCAATTACTTTTTTTTACATTTTCTATTAAATAGAAATATTTTTTTTCTATTTTACTTATATTATCTAGTTTGTTTCTAAATTGAATTCTATAATCAAGTTTTTTTCATTTTAAATGTTTCTTGACTGCATAGTTTAGTTTGTTTTCAATTATTTTTTGTTTTTTTTCTAATTGGTAATAACTACTAACATTTTGGTTGTATAAAAATATACTTATAAATACTAATAACAATACTTTTTTTACCATATTATAATTTTTAGGAGATAATTCTCCTCCTTTCAAAAATATATTATAGGTAAAATAATATAAACATCAATACTTATTTTAATTTTGATAAAGTATTTTTTTTATTTCTTCTTTATTTTTTATTCAAGAATCCCATATATTGCGAAATTTTTCTGAAAAATTTTGTACCCAAAATACCACTTCGTGATTACTAGGGTTATTTATTACTTCTTGTGATTTATTTGAAAAAAAATCTAATATCAATGATATTTGCATTTTATTAGAAGAATCAAAATCATCTCTAATTGCTTTTTCTATATTTTGTGCATTTTCAACTCACATAAAAAAAAGGGTTATTATTAGATTATACATTCTAAAAAATGTATAAAAACATAATAACTCTTTTATTTAAAAATGATTAGTTTTCAAGTCATTTTTGATTTTCTATATTAGAGTTCATACTTTTTGTAGTATAAATACTTATTTTTCAATTTCTTTCTACTTTTATAAGTTTTGATTTGAAGTAACTAAGTAACTCATCATTTGAAAATTTTTTATCTAAATCTTTGTTTTTATCTAGTAAGTCATTTATAAGGTGTTTTATAAATGCTTCAGTTATGTATCATTTTAATCTAACCCATGTTAATATTATTTTTCATACATGTAATATTCTATGATCAGATAATCATTCTTCGTTTGTGTTTCATACAAGTATTGCTCTTAATTCAACAGAATGAGGTTTTTTTTGAGATTTTTTATCCTCTAAATTTAAAGGCAAATCTATATCTCATATAAATTTTATGTCTTTATATTGCATATTTTGCATTGGTTTTGCACTAAAACTAGACCTTTTGATTAGTTGTAAAAATTCTCAATTAAGTGTTCATTTTCTTTCTAATTTTTTTATTATTTTTTGATTTATTATTCATTTATCTTTGAATAATTTTATTGTATTTACTATATCTCAATCTCAGTTAGTTTTATGGAAAAATGTTTCATAAAAATATCACAAAAGTATTATAGCATCTTCTTTATCTTTTACTTCAAACTCTAATCATATTGAATCATTTATATCTGATCAAAGTAAATAGTTTTCATCTTTTAAGATTTTAAATGTTCATGATTCTTCATTTTTTCATCTCATTCTCATTTTGAAACCAATAATTTTTCATCAAAATGCTATTTTTCAATTTAAAAATCAAAAATCTATATTTGAATTAGGTTCATCTAGTTGGACAGCAGGTAATATTTTTTCTTTTAATAAAAAATAACTTTTTTTATCTAGCTCTAAAAGTTCAGGTGTATCAATTATTTCATTAACAGCATATGATATCTTTGTCATTACACAATTAAATTGTGATGATTGTATATTTCTAGTTGTATTTTTTAAAAAACTTATAACATCTTCTTTATTTTTGAATGGAAGGCTAGATTTTTGATATCTTTTTGGTACTTGTCATTTTAATTCTGATTCATAAAAATTTAGTGCTCTAGAAAAAATATAATTAAGATAATCAATAGCTTCTTCATCATCAATAGTTACCTTACTATATGAAAATCAATTTTTAGTTTGGATCTCTTTTGTTTTTTTTCTTAAAAAATTGTTTAATAACTCTTCTATTTGTGAATCATCAAGTCATTTTAAATTGAATAAATCAAGTTTGTTTGTTATATTTCAGTTTATATCTCTACTGTATTCTAAAAATAATAATTCACTAAATTCTTCATTTTCTTCTAATTTTGAAAAATCAGTTACTTCTCTATTAATATTTTCTTTACAGTCTAGTCTATATCTATTTTTCATAGTTTATTATATTAATGTGCATTTATATAATAATATCACAAATTAGTATTTTTGAAAATTAATTTGTTCAATTGATTTATATTTTATTCATATTTTTATAAATTCTATTCAATAATAATTTGCTATTTCTTCTTCTTTTTGTCAATCTCAAATTGATAAAGATTTTTTAAAAAAATCTTTATCTAATACTTCATCTTTAAATATTTCAATGTGCTCATTTGATTTTGGTACTATTTCACTTCACATTATTTTTTTAAACAAATCCTTTATTCATCATTTTTCTAATATATTTTCTGCAAAATCCGTACTATTTCATGTTGATAAAAATAATATATATCAATTATCATATAGTTGTTTTATTTTTTTTATAGTTCAATCTATAAAATTTAAGTTTTCAATTTTTTTTATTTCATTAAATAATTTTTTTTCATGATACTTGTTTTCATTTCAATATATTCATAGATATTCAAATAAATACTTTAGAGTAGCTCATTTTTGATTGTGTAAAAAATATCTAGTTGGGTCTATATAATCTTCTTCAAAATTTTTTTCTATATACTCTATTATTGTATTATTTATAGATTTTTGGCTATGTATCAATGTTCAATCTAAGTCAAAAATTATGTATTTTTTCATTTATCTAAAATCTTTTGATTATAAAATTCTAAAAACTGTTCAAAAATTATATCTTTTTCTATTTCTCTTGTTTCTTTGTCTTTATTTGGTACAGCATCAAATATAGGTACTTTAAAGTTATATTCACTTGTTATATCATAATATATTTTTCTATATTCTAATATTTCAGTTAATGACATTTTTCACATACCAACAATTCTATCTGTTTTCATTTGTTCTAGTCTTGAAACTATCAAATCAATAGGTATATCTATATATATTATATCACCTTGATTTTTTAAGTTTTCCATAGCATCTAGACTTAATGGTAAACTTCCTGAAGCTGAGAAAACAGTAGGTTTTTCAAACTCTATTTCTATTCAAGCAATTCATTCTGTTATTAAAAATCACTTATCTCATAATAATGATAATAAATCTTTAACTGGTTTATTTACCAATTCTAAATGACTTATTCCTTTTTTATCCAATCCAAGTATAGTACTTATTTTTTTAGCAGTATCATTGTTTATTTTTTCTAGTATATCATCATCAAAATCACAAAACTCGTAACCTAATTTTTTGGCTAGTTTTTTACCTAGGGTTGTTTTTCATGATCATGGCATTCATGTAAGTATGATATTATTAGTGTTCATAAAAAAATAAATCAATATATAAATATTTTATATTATTGATTTATTTATTAAAAAGTCAAGAAACTTTATAATTTTGCAATAGCTTCTATTTCTATCAATGCATTTTTTGGTAATTTTGATACTTCTATTGTGCTTCTTGCTGGTTTTAGGACAAAGTAGTTTTTATATATATTATTAACTTTTTCAAAGTCATTTATATCTTTTAAGAATACCGTTGTTTTAACTACATCTTTTAAACTAGCTCAGTATTCTTCTAAAATATGTCCTAGGTTTCTACATACTTGTTTTGTTTGCTCCTCAATTCATCATTTAACAAGTTGCATAGTATCAACATCAAGTGGTATTTGTCATGAACAAAATAATAAATCTCAAGCTTTATATGCCTTGCTATATGGTCATATAGCAGCAGGTGTTTTTGAGGGCTTGAATAAAGATTCATATTCTTCTTTATCTATTTTAGGAGAGGCTTTATCTTTGTTTGTAAATATTAAAACCATTTTATAAATTTTTAAAAATTATTTATGTTTATATATTATCATATTATACTAATAAATCAAAATATAAATCATCATCTGTTACATCTCTATTTTTAAATCATAAATCTTGCATATTTTTTATTATTTTTTTCCAATTTGATTTTTTATTTGTTTCTATTCCAATAAAAACAGGAGCCTTGTTTTTGTTGGATTTTTTTAGGTACTCAAATCTTGCAATATCATCGTCTGGTCACAAACAATTCAAAAATTCTTTTAATGCTCAAGGTCTTTGAGGGAAGCTAACTAAAAAGTATCTTTTTAATCATTCATATTTCATAGATCTTTCTTTTACTTCTTGAAGTCTTTCAAAATCAAAATTTGATCATGATATAATTAATACAACTGTTTTTCATTTTATATCATCTTTTATATCTTTTAATACATCTGTAGACATGGCTCAAGCAGGTTCTACAACTAATCAATCCTCTTTTAGATACTCCAATATAGTAGAGCATATTCTGTCTTCAGGTGCAGTTAATACTTCTAATTTTTCTTGTTTTGCTATTTCAAAATTTATTTCTCATACTCTAGCTACAGATGCTCAATCAACAAATATTTGCAGCTTATCTAATGTTGTATTTTTTCATTTTTTTAATGATGTCATCATTGAAGGTGCTCATTCTGGTTCAACACCTATAATTTTTGATTTTTTTTCAAATGCATTTTTTGAACTAATAAGTCATGATATAACTCATCATCATCATATTGGGCTTATTATATAATCAGGTTCTTTATCCAATTGTTCAAATATTTCAAGTCACATTGTAGCTTGACCACTAATTATTCTCTTGTCATCAAAAGGATGCACAAAAGTAGCTTTTTTTTCTTTTTCAAAATCTTTACTTGCCTTGAATGCTTGATCAAAAGTATCTCAAACCAATACTACATCTATATAACTTCATCAAAATTGTTTTGTTTTGTATACTTTTTGCTCAGGAGTAGTAATAGGCATAAATATAGTACCTTTTATTTTTAGTTTAGCACATGATATAGCTACTCATTGAGCATGATTTCATGCACTAGCACAAACAACTCAGGATTCTTTTTCTTTTTTTGTTAATGAATTAATCAAATTATAAGCTCATCTTATTTTATAGCTTCTTACTTGATGTAAGTCTTCTCTTTTTAAATATATATTTGCTTGATACTTTTTACTAAGTCTTTGAGACTTTTCCAGAGGACTATTATCTATGAAGTCTCAAAATGATTCTTTTGCATTTATTATATCATTTTTTGATATAGTGTTTTTATTTTTTTTAAATAGCATATTATTATTGATTATTTTTTACTCTATTTAATATTTCTTCTAAGTTAGAATATCTAGGTGATATAAATCTATCATAATTAAAAATATTTTTTATCAAGATGTTATTATAATAATTAGATTTACTATTGTACATATCAGGTAGTTTTTCTAATCATGCTTTATAATATTTTAAAGCTCTTTCTCTGTTAGAATAATACATATTATTTCAACAATAAAAATAAGTTTCTACACTTTGAGAAAAAATAGTTAATTCATTACAAATATTTTCTATATTATTATTTTCATAAAATATTTTATTTTCAGGGTTTTCTAGATATATATTTTTAACTATTTTTTTATCACTTATATATGTATCATTATTATATATTTTGTTTTGTTCTAAATAATAAATTATAGAAGAAAAAATACTCATAAATGATATTGTAATTAAAAAAATTTTCATAGCATAATGATTTTTTTTCTTATTATTTCTTCTAGCTATATATGCTATAAATATTATTATTAATAAATATGTTGCTACTGATGCAAAGTTGAATAAACAAAATATAATAAATATAAGTATTGAAAAGTATATTGCCTGTTTTTTGAATTTTTTCTTAAATGTATATAAAAAATAAGATAAAAAACTTAGTCATAATAATCCAAAACTTATAAAAGTATATAATATTATGTTATGAGGTCTGTCTGCTGAATATCATATATTTTCAAATATATATAACTCACTTGATTTATATTTTTCAAATAAGTAAAACAAACTATCATTTCATAATCAAAAAATTATATTTTTTAAGTCAGAAAATATAATTTTAATAGTAGTCTCCCATATATAATATCTAGAAATAAAAGAATTGAGCTTTGTTATAAATCAAAATTTATAGATAATATATATTGATGATAAAATAGCTATAATTATAACTATATATTTAGTTTTTTGGCTTATTTTTTTATTTTTTACAAAAAAATAAAATAAATAAATTATAAATAATGATATTGCTATTATACTTTTTGTGAGAAGTAATGTAAATGTAAAAAATAAAAATATCAATATATAAAACTTATTTTGTTTTATTTTTTCTAGTATAAGAGGTATAAAAATTATTATATATAATGCCAAAAAATTAGGGTGTCAAAAAGTTCAAAGAGCTCTATTTGACAAGTTTCAATAATCAAAACTTGGTAAGAAATATTCTTTTATTGCTATAAATAATGGTATTACTGACAATAATAAAATTATATTTATTATTTTTTTTATCTCTGTTTTTTTTATGTTTATGAGTATTAATAAAAAAATTATTAAATTGCTAAAAAATATTAAACCTTGTCATTTTATTTCATTTCAAAAAATATTTGTATAAAAAAAACTAGAGCTTATCAAAGAATAAAAAAACAATATAAATAGAAAAAATATATATCTTGGAATAATTATTTTTTTATTGTAATTTTTTATAAAAAAAATTATTCATAAAAGTGATAATAAAATATTGCTAATAATACTTTTTGTAAACTCAAATGTACCACTTACTCATAGATTATTTTCTACTCAAATATATGATAAAAACTTTGAGTGGAATATTATAATAATAAATATTGTTATTATTATGTATATATTTATCAATTTGTTTAGCATTTTTTTTAAAAAGTTTTTTAAAATGAGAATATTTCTTATAATAAATAAGAATTAATAATTTTAGTTATTATATATAAATAATATGAAAAAAATAATATTTTTTCTTTGTTTTTTTATTTTTGCTTGATGTTCAGGTTGAGAAGTCCTAGATGATAATAATGAATTAAAAAAAACAGAGACTAATACTGGTGTAATCTTATCTCTTTGAGATAGTATAACTGCAGGTTATGGAGTTAATAGGGAAGATAATTATCCAAGTTTATTAGAACAAAAACTTAATAATAATTGATATAATTATGAAGTTATAAATGCTTGAGTAAGTTGAGATACTTCCAAACAGTTAAAAGATAGAGCAAGTCTTTATTTAGACAAAGATCCAGATATTGTTATTTTAGTTATTTGATGAAATGATTGACTTAGGTGAATGAGTCTAGAAAATATGAAAAAAAATATAAACGATATAATAGAGATTTATTCTGATAAAACTTTAGTTTTATGATGAATGGATATACCATTAAATCTTTGACTTAATTATAGATCTAAATTTAAAAATGTTTACAAAGAAATATCAAAGGAAAATAATGATATATATTTTATGCCATTTTTTCTTGATGGTGTTGCTTGAAAAGCTAGTTTGAATTTACCTGATAGAATTCATCCAAATAAAGATTGATATAATATAATAGTCAATAATTTATATGATTTTTTGTTGAATAATAATTTATTAAAAAAATAAAATGATAAAAATAAATAAACTAAATAAAGTATTTTTTGATTGAAGTACTGATGTTGAAATATTTAATGATTTAAATCTTGAAATATCAGACTGAGATTTTGTGTCTATTTTATGACCAAGTGGTAGTTGAAAATCTACTTTTTTGAATTTGCTTTGATGAATAGATAGAGATTATGAATGAACTATAGAGATATTATGAAAAGATATTTCAAATTTTGATAATGATGAAATAACTAGTTTTAGATGAAAAAACATATCTTATATTTTTCAAAATTTCAAATTGATTGATAATTTAACTGTCAAAGAAAATATAGATCTAGTTATAGAAATGAATAACTTGGATAGAAACTTTAGTACAAAAGAAATACTTGATATAGTTTGATTGTGAAAATATATCAACAAATATGTTTTTAATCTAAGTTGATGAGAAAAACAAAGGGTAGCTATAGCTAGAGCATTTGTTTGAAAAACTAAACTTTTATTTGCAGACGAACCAACTTGAGCATTGGATCAAAACAACAAAAAAATAATTATGGACTTGATTACTGATTTGCACAATAAAACTAAAAATACAATAGTTATGATAACTCATGATCAAGAAGTTGCAAATATATCTGATTATTCATACAAAACAACAAATTTATCTTTAATAAAAAAATAAAATGTTTTTAAAATTTGTAAAAATACTATTTTTTAAAGAAAAAAAATATTTTTTCTTTGTTTTTTTTGCTGTTTTACTGAGTCTTTTTTCTTATTTGTTATGAAATAATGTAGTTTCATGAGTAAAAAATTATCTTCAGGAAGAAACTAAGCCTATTTTGTGAGCTGATATAGTTATTAGTCATGATAGTGATTTTGATATAGATTTTTTGGATGATTATATAGGTTATTTTGAAGAAGCAAAGACCATAGAGATAGATTCTACTATTTTTGACAAACAAAAGCCTTTTTTGTATGAATTTGTATATTATTCAGAAAAATACCCTTTTTATGGTAGTTTAGATTATGATAATATTAGTAAAACAGGTTCTATATTAGTTGACCAAAAAACTTATGATATATTTTGAGATTATATAAAAATATTTGATGACAATTTTTTAGTTAAATGAATAATCAAAGATTCTCCTTTAACAGAAATATCTATTTATTCAAATAATAATAAAATATATATACCTTTAAATAAATTTAATTCTAATCTAAATAAAAATAATTCTAGACTTGATTATAAATATTATTTAAATTTTAAATGAGATTACTCATCTGAAATTGCCCTAAAAGTAAAAGATTTATCAGAAAATAATAACTATAGAGCTACATTATTGACTGATAGGCAAGATTCTATATGAGAAATAACAGACAGGTTTTATTTGTTTATCAATTTTTTTAATCTAATAATATTTTTACTTACATTTTTTATAGTAATACTATCTTTGGAGAGTTTTTTCAAAAAAAATAAATCAAATTTTTGATTATTAAATATTTTTTGATTAACAAAAACAAGAATTTTTTTATTTTTATTTTTAAGTTTATCTTTATTATTTTTGATAGCATTTTTATTTTCTGTATTTCTTAATTATTTAATATTATATTTTTTAAATAGCAGTTTTAGCTTTATTGTTTTTGACTATGATTCATTTTTAAAATGAATTTATATAACAATAGTTTTGTTATTAGTAGGTATTTTTTTACCTTTTTATAAAATATTTAAGAGTAATATATCATGACTAATAAATGACAATTCAGATTTTTCAAATTTTTGATATATAGACTATATAGCTTATTTATTTCTGATTTTTTTATGATTTTTTTTAATAAATTTTATTTCATGAATCAGTATTTTATTTAGTCTGATATACAGTTTTGTTATAGTATTTTTAGTTTTGATATTTTATATATTTATAACCTTTATTTTAAAATTATTTTATAAAAACTTTTTTTCAAAAATAAAAAATTTTTATATATTTGATTCTGTTCGTTCTACAGTAAAACCATGAAATGTTTCTTTTCTTATAATATTTTCTAGTATTATATCTTTTATAAGTATTTTTGTTTTTTTTGTTTTTTCATGAAGTTTTTTGAATTACTTAAATAACATAACATCAGATAGTAATGATATGTTTGTATTAAATGCTTGAAAAACTGACTTGCCAGTTATAGAGGAATATTTAGAAAAAGATGAAATATATGAAATAATTAATCTTAGAATCAATTCTATTAATAACACTGACTTAAAAGATTATCTTTGAGTAGAAGAAGTAAGTCGTGAATTTTCTCGTGAGTTTTTTTCAACTACAAAAGACTTAGATGTTGCAATAGTTGAGGGGAGTGAATTAATTAGTTGATATGTATCAGTTGATAGAGAATTTTGAGATAGGTTATGAGTTGAAATATGAGATATTATAGAGTTTGATGTAGCTTGATTAACAAAAAAACTGGAAATAATAAATTTTAGAGAAGCTGTTAGGTCTTGAACTAATCCATTTTTCTTTTTTCAACTTCATAAAAGTGATTTTGAAAATTATCCTAAAAATTATATTTTATCCTATAAACAATCAGAAAAACAAGATGATTTAGCTCAAGTTTTATCATTAAAAACTAACTCTAGTCTTAGTTTTATAGATACAAAAGAAATAATTGATATTGTTATAAATGTTGCAAATCAGATATTAAAAGTTGTTTATTTTGCTCTTTTTTATGTTTTTCTTTTTTCTATTATAAGTTTTTTGGTTTCACTATTCTTTTTGAAAAAATTTAAGGAATCAAAAATTTATTTATTAAATATATTATGATGAAAATTTTCTAACTTGATTATATGATTAAAGTTTGAATATTTTTATTTAATAATTATATGATTATTTTTTAGTATTATTTTTTGAAGTATAACACTATTTTTTATATTTAGCTTTATAGACTATTTTGGTATATCATTATATTATTATTTTGCATGAATAATTTTATTATTGTCTTTATTCTTAGTATTAACATTATTGATTTATTTTGTTTTAAAAATAAAAAAAGATAGCAAATATTAAATTGCTATCTTTTTTATTATTTCTTTTACTTGCAAGAATGTATTATCAAGTTTTAGTATTTCATCAAAACTAAAAAAACTATAATCATCTATTTCATCTTCTTGAATAACTATTTCTCATGATTTTATTTCACTTAAAAAAATATACTCTAGTTTTTTAACTTTTTTTCATTTATGATTTTTAAACTCTATTTTGTAAGCAGCTACAGGAGTAGCTAGTTCTTTTAGGTTTTCTATATCTAATCATATTCTATTTCAAAGTATATTTATTTTTAATCATAGCTCTTCTTTTATTTCTCTTTTTATTGCTTTGTATATATCTTCATTTCATTCTATATGTCATCATGGAAGAGACCAATAATCTCTATTTTTGTGTTTTACAAATAAAAATTTTCATTCTTTATTTTTTAAAAAAGTTCTTACTACTTTTTTCATTTTCTCTAATAGTTACTATTTATAATTTTTTTACCATATATTCTCATTCTAGATGATATCATCTTTTTTCATAATAAGCTCTAACTCATACTCATGCAATAACTGCCATCTTTTTGTATCATGCATTACTAGCTATTTCTTCAGCTCTTGCTATTAATCTTTTTCAAAAACCTAAATGCTGTCCAAAAGTAGTTCATTTTTCTCATATACTTAATTGGTCACCAAATGTATGAATTTCTCTTATTATTGCTGCATTTTTTAATTCTGGTAATACATCAATTATTTTTTGGTTATTTTCTGGTAGTCTAAGTCTTAGTAGTGAAAATATAACTCTATCGCTTGGGTCTTCAAAAGTAAGAAAGTGTTCATAACCATCTGATGCCTCATAATTATAATCATTTATTATTGCATTTTTAGGGTCATTTTTTCAAAATTTTATTTCTCTATGTCTTATGTCTACCATTTTTACTCAATCTTCTTCTAGCTTTTGTTCTACTATTTGTCTAAGGTTTGCTAATTTTGATCATTCTAGTATTTCACTAGCAGGAATATCTCTATATGTTCTATTAAGTCTAACATATTCTGGTACCATTGATTCGAGTTCTGCAGTAAGATTTATAAGTGTATCATCATCATAGGCCTTAAATCATCACTTTTTCCATATTTCAGTTAGTTCAGACTTGTCAGTAACTACCATAGGGTATATTTTTAATTCATCTGGTCTAAAAGCTTGATCATCAAATATTCTTTTTAAAGATTTTTTGTCTTTTTCCGGAGTAGATCAAAGTAGGTTTGGCATCATATGTGCTACAACCTTGAATCATGCATCTTTGAGCATCTTAGTTGCTTCTATACTTTCTTTATTTCAGTGTCATCTTTTGTTTAGCTCATTTATTTCATCATATGTAGTTTGATATCATATTTCTACTCTAGTAACTCAATAGCTTCTAAGTCTTTTTATTTCTTCAGGAGTTATCCAGTCAGGTCTTGTTTCTATAGCAACTCAAATAACTCTACATCTAGAGTTCTCATTTCTTTTCTTTGCTTCTTCTAAACTAGGTGCTATTTTAGCTTTATATGTTTCTCTTATCTTGAAGTTTGCAAATTTATCTGTAGATAAGTCTGTACTTTCTATGAATCATTTCATTTCATCATATGTATTAAATGCATCATATATACCTTTGATAAAATCTTCTTGGTATTGTTTTGGGTATACAGACCATGTACCACCTATAATTCTTATATCATTTTTTTCTATTTTGTGTCCTGTTACCTCTAATGCTCTAAGTCTATTATGTATCTGTTTTATAGGGTCAAATTTGTTTAATTCTGCTCTCATTACAGCAGGTTCATTAGGTATGTATGATTTTGGTAATCATTCAAATGTTGGACAATAAACACATTCTCAAGGACATCACCAAAATTTGGTTAATAATGATATAACTGTAACTCCAGATTGACTTCTAACTCATCTTTTTCTAAGTATTTTTTTAAATAAAAGATTTTCTTCTAATTCTCAAGTTGCTATTAGCTCATTGTATCTTTCTATCAGTTCTATACTTGCTATTGGTTTAGCTAGTTTATATTTTCAATATATTTTGTTTTTTATTTTATGAAAATTATCTTTATCAAACTCTTGTCACAACTCTTCTACTCATTTTAGACCAGCTAACAATAATTCGTCTATTATTTTTACTTTTTCTTGTGTTTTTTCTCTGATTGTATGATTTGTGTTTCAGCTCATTTTGATATTTATTTATTACTTTATAATTTATAGGTTTTTATTATATGTTTACATAACTTTTTTGCAATAAAAATTTTGCAAAAATAAAAAATATGTTATATTATATTGGTATAACTTTTCCTACTTTTTAACTTTTATTACTTATGAATAAAAAATGCAATTTAAAAATAAAATTATGATGAACATGAGTTATTTGATCTAAATGACAGATAGTTATACCAAAGTCTATAAGAGATGCTGTAGATTTAAATCCTTGAGATAGTGTAGCATTATTATATTCTACAGAAAAAAAACATATTTCTATCATAAAAAATGATGATTTAAATGACTTATTTGAATTGGCAAAAAATGATTGAATTACAATTGAATAAATATTATAACTAAAATAATTAAAATGAATAAAAAAATATTATTATTACCTGTTTTATTACTATTTTTTATGGCTTCTTGTTCTCAAGAAGAAGAAAAAGTCACAAAAACTGAAAAAAAAGATTTTTACATAGAAACAAAGTCTTTTTGAGATTTTTCTAATGAAGCTATGCTTGAAAAAACTTGAATTTTGAGCTCTAGTCAAGATATAACACTTAATTCTAATGCTAACTGAAGAGTATCAAATATATTTGTAAAACCATGAGATAATATTGTAGAAGGTCAATTGTTAGCTAGTTTGGAAGATAGTGTTTCAAATTACAATTTATCAGTTTCATCTGCAAAAAATGCACTGAGTTCAGCTGAAAATTGACTTGATGTAGCCAAAAATAATTATGAAAAATTACAAATAAATTATGATACTACTAAGTTGAACCTTGATAAACAAATAGAGGACTTAAAAAGAAACCTTAAAAATTTAAAAATTGAAAATACTGACTCTAGCTCTGCTATAGAATTAGAAAAAATAGAAAATTCTATATCAAAACTTGAAATAGAATATGATAATTTGTTGATGTCTAATAAAGAAACTCTTAATACATTTCAAAAAAATATAGAAAAAGAATATATTGTTTTGAGAGATTTTTTGTATGATATAACTTATTTTTCTGATGAAATTTTAGGTGTTACTCCTAAAAACAGAAATAAAAATGATTCTTTTGAGACATACTTGTGAGCAAAAGACTCATGACAAAAAGTAAAAACTGAAAATTTACTTAAAAATCTTGTAGAACAAAAAGATTATATAGATGATGTTGAATTAAGTTTTAATAATAATGAAGATTATCAGTTTTATTTAGATGAATTAGATCAATCTTATGATATGATAATAGAGTTTCTTAGAAACTTTGATTTGACCTTATCTAATTCAGTAGAAAACTCTAGAACACTTACCAAAGCCCAAATAGATTGATATAAATCAAAGGTTTGAGGATTTAGAGCTAGTTATAATTGATATAAAAGTCAATTGATATGACTAGAAAATAATATATCTAATTTTTTAGATAGTTATAAAAATACTGAGCAGTCATTATTAAAAAATATAGAAAATCTAGAAAAAGATAAAAAAATATATACAAAATGACTAGATCTAGAAATAGAAAATATGCAAGCTACATTAGATGAAGCTATTGAAAGTAGGGATTTGACTCTAAAAAATTTAGAAATCTGAATGAAAGATGCTAAAACTTCAATAAGAGATGCAGAAATAAGAATAGAAGATGCAAGAATATGATATTCAAAAGCAATTAAACAAGCTGAAAAACTTAATATAAAATCTCCTATATCATGAATAGTTTCTGATATAATGATAGATAAATGACAAGAAGTAAATTCATGAACTCCTTCTTTTAAATTATTAAACCAATCAAATAATGAAATCAATATATCATTTACAAAAGATGAGTTAGATTATATATACGAAGGTAAGGAAGTGTATTATGATTCATGAAATAAGACATTTACAGGTAGTATATATTCTATATCTAAAAATGCTGATGAAAACTTAAAATATGTAGCAAAAGTAAAATTACCAAACGAAGTAGATTATATATGAAATATATTAGATTTAAATATACCTATAAATTTAGATAATAAATTAATACCATTAGAATCTCTAAAAATCAACAACTCTTGAGTATGAACTATAAACTTCTATTCTAGTTGATCTATTAACCAAAAGGATATTAAAGTTGGTGATATATATTGAGATGAGGTAGAAGTATTAGATGAACTTAGTAATAATATAGAGCTGATACTAAATTATGTAGATAATTATGATGAGGAAGAATTTATTTTAAAAGTTAAATAATGTTTAATGAATAGCAATATACAAAAAGCTAAAAAAGATTTAGAAAAATGATTTTTTTGATTTTGGGTTAGAAGATTTAGGGTTTCATATTTGTTTATATTCTTGATACTTGTATCTTGAATATTTTCAATGATAAGTATACCAAAAGAGTCTAGTCCAGATATCAAATTTTGAATAATCTGAATAAATACTATCTATCCATGAGTTAATCCAAATGATATGGACTCTCTAGTTACTGAAAAGATAGAAAAAGAAATAGATGACATAGAATGAATTAATAAAATAAGTTCTGTATCATGAATATGAGTTTCTAGTATAACAGTTGAATTAAAAAATTCTGCTAATACTAGAAATGTATTAACTGATATAAAAGACTGAGTTGATAAAGTAAGTCTACCTGAGGATGCAGAAGATCCAGTTGTAACTGAGCTTTCGACTAATAGTGACTTGATGTTTGAAGTATTGCTTTATTGAGATCCAGAAAAATATTCTCAATTTGACTTAACTCAAAAAGCTCAATACATAAAAAATAATTTGGAATGAAATATACCTTGATTGTCTTCTATAGATATTTGATCTTTGAACCTTAATACATGACAATCAAGCTCTTCAAGTGATTACGAGGTTTTGGTATTATTGGATAAAGAAAAATTAGATACTATTTGATTAAATTTATCTGATATATCTAATACAATAAGGTCATATAACAAAAATACACCTATAGGTAATTTTGAAATATGAGAACTCAATTATGATTTCAGATTTGACTGAGAATTAGATAATATAGAAGAACTCAAAAAGATAGTAGTAAAAACAAGTCAAAATTCTAATGTTTTATTGTGAGATATATCAAAAATAAAAAAAGAATATAAAAGTGATAATATTAATAAACTATGATTCCAAAATAATACATGATATAATTATACATCACTTCTTTTTAATAAAACTGAATGATTAAATGTTTTTGAGGTATCATGAGTTGCAAAAAAAGAGTTGGAAGACTTTATGTCTAATGATAATAATTTGAAATGACTAGATATATTTTATGTAAATGATTTATCACAATTTATTATAGAAGACTATAAAAACCTTTCAAATACAGCAATACAAACTTTATTTTTTGTATTTATTATATTATTATTATTTGTTTGATTAAAAGAGTCACTTATAGCATCAATACTTATACCACTGTCTTTTATGGTAACATTTACAGTATTGTATAGTTTAGGTTATACTCTTAACTTTTTGACTAATTCTTCTCTAGTATTAACTTTGTGAATAGCTATTGATACTGTTATTGTTATAATAGAGTGAGCATCAGAGAAAATGAAGCTTTGATATTCAAGAAAAACATCAATACTTTTATCTATTAGAGACTTTAAAACTCCTTTGATATCTGGTACACTTACAACATTGGTAGTATTTTTACCTTTGATGTTTTTACCAGGAGTTATGTGAAAATTTTTGGCTTATATACCTATAACTGTATTTATAACTCTTTTAGCAACATTAACTCTATCATTGACTATAAGTTCACCTTTGTTTTTGAAATTTGCTCGTAGCTCAAAAAAATATAGCATTGATGAAAAATTAGAGTCTACATTTACTCCTACTCAAAAAGAGTTTTTGGACTATGAAAGGGAAGGGAAAGAGTTAGAATTAGATAATAAAGTGTCTCTAAGAGATAAATATGTAAGAAAACTAGGTTTGTCTTATTATTACTGATTAAAAAAAGTAATAACTACTAATTATCTTAGAAGAATTGTTATCATATCTCCTATTTTTATTCTTATAGCTACATTTGTATTTTTGGCACCAAAAATAGGTTTTACACTTTTTCCAGAATCTGATAATTGAGTTATACAGGCAACTGTAGAAACAAGGGAAGGTACTGATGAACAAGTATTAGTAAAACATTTGAATGTTATTGATGATGCTATATCTGTTTATGATGAATTAAAAGTATATAATGTTACTATTTCATGAAATAAAATAGATATATTTATAGAGTTATTAGCAAAAAATGATAGAGATGAATTGTGATTAAAAAATGTTTTTGAAATAGAAGAAGATATAATATCAAAACTAAAAGAATTAGAAAAGGATTGATTGAGTGTATCTATAAATACTGCTTCTAATTGACCTCCTTCATGAAAGGCTATTTGAGTAAAGTTAATAGCTAACAATACAAATAAAATTGATCAATTAAAAGAAGTTGCTTATGAGTTTAGAGATTATTTTAAAACAATAGACTGACTAAAAAATATATCTACAACAAGTAGTGAATCTCCATGACAGTTTATTTTTGAGTTTGATAAAAATAAACTTTCTCAACTTTGACTTACTCCAAATGATATATTAAATCAAGTTTATTTATATACAAATTGAACAAAAGCATGAAGTATCAAATCAGAGTATGAAGATAATGATATAAAGCTTTTGATAGAACAGTTTGAAAATGAACTTAGTCCTGATGAAGTCTTAAATTTATTAATAAAAACAAGATCTTGAGAAATAAGATTAGGTGATGTAGCTGATTATAAATTTACAAATGCTATAACATCTATTACAAGAGAAGATTGAAATATAAATATAACAGTAGAAGCTGATTTAGAAAATGATTATCTTAGTACTGATATTCAACCATTGATAGATGAGTATACTAATTCATATGTTTTTCCTGAATGAATAAATAGTCAAAAATGATGAGAAAATCAAGAAAATGCTGAACTTATAGAAGCAGTAGTTATATCATTATTTATATCTTTATTTTTGATATTTTCTATATTAGTATTTCAATTCAATAGTTTTAGACAACCTATAATAGTGTTGTATTCAGTAGTATTAGCAATCATATGAGTTAATATATGATTATATGCTACAGGTAATCCTTATAGCATAACATTTATGATTTGATTTATTGCTATGACATGAGTAGTAGTAAATAATGCCATAATATTGATTGATAGAATAAATAGAAATTTGGATAAATGAATTGATAATATTCACAGTGTTATATGAGCATGAAAATCAAGATTGCAGCCGATAATAGTAACTACTATAACAACTGTATTTTGAGTTTTACCATTGGCTTTACAAGATGAGTTTTGGGCATGATTATGATTTACTATAGTTTTCTGACTATTAGCATGATCTATTATGACATTATTTGTAACACCTTCACTTTATTATAGTTGGTTCTTGATGCCAAAGAAAAACAAAAGAATAAAAAACAAAGACTAATATTAGTCTTTGTTTTTTTATATTTCTATAACTTGTATACTAGGTATTATTTTTCATTTTCTTTCTATACCATAAATAGTAACTATTTTTTCTCATGATTTCATTAATCATTTTTCTTTTAGTATATGAATTGCTTCTTCTAAGTTTTCATCATTTGATTTATCTTCAATTAAGAATGTTTTTAATCAGAATAAAATAGTTAATTTTTTTCTTAAAAAATCACTAAAAGTAAAAGTATATACATGTAAGTTTGGTCTAAAAGCTGACATAGTTTTTGCCATGAATCACGATTTTGTAAAAACTAGTATGTTTTTTGCTCATACATTTTCTGCAGTATTAACAGCATTTTTTATTAATTGTTTTTTGTGTTCATTATCTCATAAATCTCTTAAAAAGTATTTATTATGATCATAATTTATTTGTTTCTCGGTATACTCTAATACTTTAGACATTGTTCTTACCGCTTCTATTGGGTATTTACCAGCTGCTGTTTCTCAAGAAAGCATGGTTACATCAGCCTTTTGCATAGCTGCATTAAATATATCAGTAACTTCTGCTCTAGTTGGTATGGGATTGTCTATCATAGATTCAAGCATTTGTGTAGCAACTATAAAATACTTTCATGCATCTTTACATTTTGTAGCTATTTTTCTTTGTATAATAGGTAATGTTTCGAATGGAACTTCAGCTCATAAGTCTCATCTAGCTATCATTATTCAGTCACTTTCTTCTATTATTTCATCAATATTATCTAAAGCTTCTTGATTTTCTATTTTTGATATTATTTGTATTCATTTTGGAGCATTTATTTCTTTTAAGTATTCTCTTAATTCTAATATATTTTCTTTATTTCTAACAAAAGATAATGCTATAAAGTCAGTTCATTTTTCAATAGCAAAATTTATATCATTTTTATCACTATTTGTTATTCATGGCAAATGAAGTTTTACTCATGGTAAATTTAAGTGTCTTTTTGACCCCACTATATGACTATTTAAAGCTTCACAGATAAGTTCTCAAGGTTTTTTTTCTATTACTTTTGCTTTTAAAAGTCATGTATCTATATCGACTATATGTCATATTTCTAAATCGGTTGTTATATATTCATAATCACAAACTATTACTTTTTTATTATCAGGAGTTATATTATCTTCGTTTGAAATAGTTGTAAGAATGAAAATATCTCAATAGTTTAATTCTATTTTATTTTCTATAGATTTTGTTCTTATTTCAGGACCTTTTGTGTCTGTTAATATTCATAAATTTGTTTCTCATGATTTATTTAATTCATGAACTTTATCTATTATTTCTCAAAAGTATTCATAATTACTATGAGAATAATTTAATCTAACTACATTTGCTCACTCTAGGTACATTTGTTTTATTTTTTCCTTTGTATCAGTAGATGGTCATAAAGTAGTAATTATTTTAGTTTTTTTCATGGTTTTTTATATTAATTAATTATCTTGAATCAGTCATTTCATATAAATCACTTTCTAATTTTCATTTTTGTATTGCTTCACAAGTGTTAGATTTTTTATATTTATATTTTGATATCAAAAAATTTATAAAATCTTGGTCTCATCTAGAAGGTGTATTTACTAATATATTAGGATTATCTATTAGTTTAACTTCTCAATCTGGATTATTTATTATATGATTTTGATATATTTTTGTTGCCTTATAGTAATCTTCTCCAAGTGAACTTTTTCATCATAAAACAGTTGTTGAGCATGCTCATAGATCTGATAAATAAGACATATTTGTTCATGGTATAGGTATAACTCATTTTTCTATCCAAAATTTTCTTTTTTCAAAGTAGTTTTTTATTTTTAACTCACTTATCGATAAAATTCTACCTCTAAAAAAATCTATAGTATTTATAAATGCTGCTGTAGAAATACTTCTATCAGTCCATTTTATACTTCATCCTACTATTCATACATTTTCATCTTCAAACTGATTTAAGTGTTCTTCAACCCAATTTGGACCTACATGACTATCAGCATCGAGTTGCATTATAATTCTAGAATTGTATAAATCTCTAGCAGCTTCTATTCATCTTAATCTTGCAAATTTAACTCATTTTGTTTTTTCTTCTACTATTTCTACTCATGTACTATGAGCAATATCTTTTGTTTTATCACTACTTCAGTTATCTACTACTAATATGTTGTAATTATGTCATGTGTCTTGAGCTTTTGCTCTAAGTATAGTTTCTTCTATTCTTTTTTCTTCATTATAAGCGGGTATAACAATTGTTCAATTAATCATTGTTATTTTAAATAATTAATAAATTAGATTTAATATAAAATAAAATAATAATAAGTCAATAGTATATTTAAATACTTATTTAATTTTTTCTAATATTTCTTTTTCAGTTTTGTTTATATCATCACTAGTTTTAAATCAGGCTGCTAATTTGTGTCATCATCAGTTTTTGAAACTTGCTGCTAAGCTTCAAACATCGTATTCTTTAGACCTAAAGCTAGCTTTGACATTATTATTATCTTCAGATAGTATAAATGCTATTTCACATCAATCTATATTTATTAATCTATTTATTATTCAGCTTACATCATTAATTGATGTATTTGTATTTTCAAAATCTTTTTTTGTTAACTTTGTCCATATTATTTTTTTATTTTTTGATCTTTTTATTTTATCAAATGCTACTCAAATTAATTTTATTTTTTCATAACTAGATTTTTGAAAAAAATTATACATTGGAGCTCTAAAATCTGCACCCAATTCCATAAGTTTTGCAGCTACCTTTAATGTATAGCTTGTTGTGTTTTGATTATAAAAAACATTAGTGTCTGTATGTATTCATGCAGTTAATAAAGTTGCTTCTTTTTTTGTTAGATATTTATCATATCATATTTTTTCCAAAATATAATATAGTAGTTCACATGTTGAAGAAGATTTTGGATCTATAATATTTAAACTACCAAAACCTTTATTAGTAACATGATGATCTAATACTACAAAATCTTTATTTTTAAATAATTTTTTATATTTATTATATTTTTCTCATAATTGTGATTCACTAGCTGCATCAAGGCTAATTATTAAATCAGGATCAAAAGAATTTAGATCTAAATCTTTTTCTATTATTTCGTTTGCTCACAAAAAACTAAATTCACTTGGTGTATTTTCATCGTTTGTAGCTTTTATTTCCTTACCTAAAAATTTTAATATATAATACAATGCTCACAAGCTTCAAAAAGCATCAGGATCCATTTTTATATGATTTATTAGTAGTATTTTATTACTTTTTTCAATAAGTGATTTAAATTTTTGTATTTTTTCTTCCATTTTTATCTATTAATATTAATTTAACCATATTTATATTATCAATAAATTGTTTTTTTCAAAATTTAGACATAAAAAAAGCCTAAGCGTATTGGGTAATACAACTTAAGCAGTGTGGTGTCTAAATTCACATCCTAAACGATAAAAAGTGTGTGTTGTTCAATGTTTAGGGGAATAAAGATCGGTTTTGAAAAACTAATCCTTGTTTTTCGTGTCGGCTTGCACGACTAGTTTGAACTCTGTTTGGGTAATGATTTTAGAGCTATTCACCATGCTCTTTTGTTTTTGTTTTTCGAAATTTTTTTTCGTTTTTTGTTTTTGTCTTTCTTGGTGTTAGTTGTATTCATTTAAAAATCAATATTTATTAATCTCTAAATGAATACAACTAACAATCCTTTTTGTTTTTGTTTTTGTGATTTAGTCTAGCTAAATCTTTTCGAGGTATCTTACTGGATTTTTGTAAGAACCGTTCTAACAGAGTAGAAACTAACATTTTAAAGATTGTAAGATGTAGTTCGTCTGAACTAACTTACATAAATATTATAACAGTTTTTTTATAATAACTCCAAAAAAAAATAACTTTTTTTAAAAAAACTATTAAGTATAGATGTTTTGTTGGCTATATGTAGCTTATAGTCTATTGATATTTTTTTGTTAATTTTTATAAAAAAACTTGTGTTTTTGTTCAAAAAAAGTATACATAATAGGTAAAAATAAAACTATAAAAATCGCTTTTTTGTTACATTTTTGTATACAAAAAATTATATATATTTATTTTTGTTAAAAACTAGTTAATTTTCTTTTTTTTAGCTATAAATATGTATTTTTTAAAATAAATGAGTTAAATATTTTTATTTTTTTATTATTTTTTAACAAAAATGAAGTGATAGAATTATCTAAAAAATATCTAAAAAAAGATTATAATAAGCTTTGAAGAAAGGATTTAGAAGAATTACAAAAATTGATAAATTATCATAGTGATCTTTATTATAATAAAGAAGAACCGATTATTTCTGATAATGAATATGATAATCTATTTAAAAAATTACAATATTTAGAAGAAAAATACTCTCCAAGTTTTAAACAATCATTAAGAGTTGGAGCTGATGTTTTGGAATCTAGTTTTGAAAAAGTTAAACACTCTAGGCCAATGATAAGCCTTGATAATACTTATAATGAAAAAGATTTAAAAGACTTTGATGATAGAGTAATAAAAAATATTGATAGTGATGATATAAAAAATATTAATTATACTTTGGAGTATAAATTTGATTGATTATGAATAGAGCTTATATATAAAAGGGGAGAATTGGTTCAAGCAATTACTAGAGGTAATGGTATAGAATGAGAAGATGTTACACAAAATATATATTGCATAGATAATATACCAAAATACATAGATTATAAAGATCATTTAGAAGTTAGGTGAGAGGTTATAATGCCAATTAGCTCTTTTAATGAAATCAATGATAAAGCATTAAAAGATTGAACAAAAATATTTTCCAACCCTAGAAATGCTGCTAGCTGAAGTGTCAGAACTAAAGATATATCAATAACAAAACAAAGAAATTTAAAATTTTTTGCCTATGATCTAGCAAATTTTGAAGAATTCAGAAATAAAGAAAATATCACTAATTATTACGATGTAATAAAAGATTTAGAAAATTTAGGTTTTGAAATATCTAGTTACTTTGAAATATATGATTCTATTGATTGAGTAATAAAAGCCATAGAAAGTTTTTGAGACTTTAAACAAAATCTTGATTTTGAGATTGACTGATTGGTTGTGAAAGTAAATAAGATAGATTTATGGACTGATATATGATGGACTGCTCATCATCCTAGATATGCTATAGCATATAAGTTTCCTGCTGAAATATTTACTACTCAAATATTGTCTGTAGAACATAGTGTATGAAGAACATGAACTATAACTCCAGTTGCTAACTTAGAAGCTATAAATATAGCTTGAGTTACTGTAAAAAGAGCCACTCTTCACAATTACTATGAAATTGAAAAGTTATGAGTTAGATTATGAGATTATGTTTTTATAAAAAGAGCAGGTGAGGTAATACCAAAAATAACTTGAGTAGTAGACAATTTAGAAAAAATAAATTTTAAATGAAAATACTATATTAGGCAAGAACTTCCTAAGATATCAGTACCAGAATATTGTCCAAGCTGTAAAACTCCAGTTAAAAAGGATGATGATAAGGTTAGATATTATTGTCCAAATGATATAGACTGTCCTGCAAAACACTCTGAAATGCTTACTTATGCTGTAGGTAAGTGATGATTTAATATTGATTGATTTTGAGAAAGGCAAGTTGAGTTATTTTTGGATTTATGAATAATAAATAATCTTGTAGATATATTTAACATAAAAGAAAAAAAAGATATAATTTTGTGACTGGAATGATACAAAGAAAAATCTGTTAATAATCTTGTAGATTGAGTAGAAAAAGCTAAAAATGTTGATATAACTACATTTTTATCAGCTATATGAATTCCATGAGTAGGTAAGAAAACATCAAAAATCATTTCTAAATTTTTTAATACTAAAAATGATTTATTAAATTTTTGATTGAGTTATGAGGACTTAATATCATTAAGTGACATTTGACCAGAGCTTGCTAATAATATAATTAAATATTTTAATAACCCCTCTCACAAAATAATATTATCTCAATTAGTTGATATTTTAAATATAGAATATTATCAAATATTGGATATAAATACAAACTCTATTTTTAATAATAGAAAAGTATGTATAACTGGTAGTTTTGAATCAAATTGAGAAAAAATATCTAGAGATTACTTAGTTGAAAAACTAGAAAAGTCAGGTTGAGACTTTGTATCTAGTGTAACTAAAAAAACTGATTACTTACTAGCATGAGAAAAAGCTTGATCAAAGCTGAAAAAAGCAGAACAAAATTGAGTTAAAATTATAGATTTGGATTTCTTTTTTAATAACTTATAAATAAACATGAAAAAAATTGTTTTATTCATTATTTTATTCATTTTGTGATCATCAAGTGTTTTTTGATATTCACAAAATGATATAAATAAAATAATGAACTCTTATTATAATAGTATTGATGATAAATCATATTTTTACAAAAAAAATAGAATAAATCATTTACTTGACAGAGTTTCTATTATAGAATCCAAGATTAGTGATAGTTCATCTAATTATAAGACTCTTTTATTGATAAAAAATTCATTAAATAATTTTAAGTTTGAATTAAATGATTTTAATATAAGTAATTATTATAATTATGAGTATTCAAATATTATATTCACTTTTGATAATTCACTTGATTTTAATTTAGATATTATACAAAAAAATAAACAAAATATAAAAAATAGTTTTAGTGTTTTTTTGTTTAGAAAGAAAACTAATATAGATTATGATATATTAAAAAAATCTATATCAGAAATAAAAAAAATAAACCCTAATATTATTATTTATATAGATCAGGAATGATGATTAATAAATAGATATAAAGATTTTTCTTCTGTTGATTATGATTATTATTTACAAAATGATTATATTTATAATAAATATCAGGACCTTAGTGTTAAAGAAAGAAAAGTGTTAGAAAATATTTTTTCTAATAAATACTTTCCATCTATGAAAGATATTTATTCATGATATGATAGTGTATCTGAAAATAATAAGAAAAACTATTTAGATATTATAGCTTTTATTAGATTACAAAATCTTGTTGATATTTGAATAAATACTCATTGATTAGTTTTAGACTTAGATAATTGAAATCCTGTTATTAGTTGACTAGAAAGAAGCTTTTCAAATAAAATAGATGATTATAAAATGTTAATTGATTCATACATTTGGGCATCTAGTGTTACAGGAGTTATATTGTATGCAAAGCATTTTCCATGACATTGAGAAGGTGAAGTTGATAGTCATAATAATATATTGGTCTATGATGATAATTATGATTATTTGATTAAAAATATTGAATTATTTGAGTACTTTTTAGAAAATAATACTACAAAAAGTTGATTAATGGTATGACATATGTATTTACCATTAAAAATAAGAGATAACTTTTTACATGTATTGAGTTTATCAGATTTTATATTAACAGATGATTTGTCTATGAATTGATATAAAAATGCTGACTATTATGAAAATAATAATATGTTTTTTTCTACCTATGAAGCATTAGATACTGACAATATTTTTATAAAAGTAAATACTTCAAATAATATTATATCCAATAAAATAGAATAAATGAATGATAAAAACCTCTACAATCAACACTTTGCAAATCTTAGAAAAATAGTAATAAATGAATGATTATTAAAACCTACTCCTATATATGGAAGTATAAATATTATATTTTTTGTTTCTTTATATGTTATAGGATTATTTTTTGTATGAGAAGTTAATATATTACTGATTATAGTTTATTATTACCTACTTACTGTAGAGCTTTGATTTATATCTCATGACTTGATACATAATCAGTATTTTAAAAACCCAAAGATAAATAGATTTTTTTCTCTTATAACTTGAAACTTACTTATAGGTTTATCAGAGTCATGGTGGAGAAAAAAACACAATGTAGAACATCATACATTCACTAATAGTGATATACATGATACTGACATAAGAGATTATGATGAAATTTTTACAAAAAATGAAGGTAAAAGTAAATTTTTTGACAAACACAAAGTATATTTATTCTGGATAGTAACTTCAGTTTTGTATTTCAATCTTATATATTTATCATATAAGCATATATTCAAAAATAAATTATATATAGAATTTTTATTATCTATATCATATTTTTTTATTCTACCTTTTGTATTATTCCTAAATTATTGATTGACTTGAACATTATTAGTCTTATTTTTTGTATATGTTATGGTTTGAGTTCATTTAGCTTTTTCTTTTATGGTAAATCATATAGGTATGGAAATAATTGACTGAAATGAGGTAACAAAATACTCTTGGTTTGATTTACAAACTAGAACCTCTAGAAATATAAAATGATGATATATAATAAACCATATTTTTTGATGATTGAATAAACAAGTAGAGCATCATATATTTCCAGGAGTATCTAGATACAATATATTAAAATTATCAAAAATAGTAAAAAAATACTGTCGTGATAATAATATAAAATATCATGATGTTACTTTTTTTGCATCTTTAAAAGAAATATATAGAACCCTTAAAACGTGAGAAACTATAAAATAAAAAGATTGGATTTTTCAAAATCCAATCTTTTTATTTGTTATATACATAAACATCTCTTTGAGGAAAAGGGAATGATATACCTTTTTTATCAAATGTTTTTTTGATATTTTCTAATAAATCCCATTTTAATGCCCAGTAATCTCATGATTTACAAAAAACTCTAAAGTTAAAAATAACTGCATTATCTCATAATTCATTTAGAACTATAGTTAGTCATTCATCAACCAAAACTCTATTGTCTTTTTTTGCTATTTCTTCTAGTGTTTGTTTTACCAAGTCTATATCATCGTTATAACTAACTCAAACTTGTAAGTCTAGTCTTCTTATAGGTTCTACAGAGTAGTTTGTCATAGATGCATTACTAAGCTCTGAATTTGGGATTATTATTATTTTTTTGTCAGGTGTTACCAAGACTGTATTAAATATATGTATTTCTTTTACTGTTCATCAATATCAAGCTGCTTCAATATAATCTCAAATACTATAAGGCTTCAAAAAAAGTATCATTACACCTCATGCAAAATTTTGTAGAGTACCTGATAATGCCATACCTATAGCTAATCATGCAGCAGCTAACATTGCTACAAATGATGTAGTTTGTACTCATACTATTCAAGCAGCACTTATAACTACTAATACTTTTAATATGATTATAAGTAAACTACTAATAAATGATTCTAGCATTGGATCTAATTCAGCTTTGTCCATTATTCTAATCAAAGTCTTATCTATCATTTTTACTATTTTGAACCCTATCCATAACACAAGTAGTGCTCATAGTATTTTTGGTCAATATGATATAGCTCATTCTATAGCAATATCTATATATTTTTGATAATCCATATTTGATAAGTTTATAACTTCATTCATATTTTATTTATTAGTATTTATTTTCATTATTCAACATATTAATAGAAATAAAATATATTTCAAGATTGTCTATAAAAAAAATAGTAATAAATATTTATTTTAAAACAAAAATAAATATACTTAAAATATATAAATAATTATAAAAACTAAATGCTATGAGTATTTTTAAAATACTAAGAGATTCTTTTTTAGTAATAATATTATCATTTTTGTTATTATCTGATATTTATGCTAATCCAACTACAACATTTTATCCTACAAATGTTGTGGATTTATGATGAAATAGGTCATGGACTAATGTTGCTAATTTATCATGAGATACTACAGGTACTTCTACAAATATAAGTCTTCCTAGAAATCAGTCTTCGAATCAATTACTTATAAATAATTTATGAATAGATTCTAGTGTTTTACCTAGTGATGCACAAATAAACGGTATACAGGTTTTAATAGAGTGGCAGGCTAGTTCATGAAATATGACAGATGAAACTATACAACTTACAAAGGATTGAGTTAATACAGTTTGAGTAAATAGAGCAAGATGAGTTTGATGACCAAATACAAAAACTATAACATGATATTGATCTCCAACTGACTTATGGTGAACTACTTGGACACCAACAGATATTTACTCTAACAATTTTTGAGCTATAATCAATTATACAAATTGAGGATGGTGGTTTTGAGGTACACAAGATGCAGATCTTTTTAGGGTAGGATTTATTATTGATTATACACCAAATTATAACCCAGGTTGAACAAGTTCTAATATAAGTCTTTGGTTTAAAACTAATGAATGAACTAGTACATCTCTAGATTGATGATGATTATCTACTTGGTATGATCAGTCATGAAATGCAAAAAATGCAGATAGTGTAGTTGACCCTACTTTTTTGAATAACTCTAATGATAATCTTAATTTTTACCCTTTGGTAAATTTTGATTGAAGCCAATATTTGGAATGAACAAGCAATTGATGATATAGTAATTCATATGTTTCAGTTATAGTTCCAAATAATGATGTTAACTGAACTATTTCATGACAGGTTCCATTTTGATTGAATTGTAATACATGAATACTTAGTTCTTGAACATGTTGATTGCCTTTTTCTGGTTTGACTTTAGGTGCTTTTACTGTAGCTATAGCTGATGAAGTTATTACTCATGCTATTTGATCATCTACTAATTGGAGATCATCTCAAGTAGGTAATGCTAATTATTCAGCTAATAAGCCAATGCTTCTTACAGTTAATAGTAATGACTTGTCTCAAACTACTAGTATCTATGAAAAATGAATACAACTTGATAACTTTACTTCAAACAGTTATCAAACTTTGGAAAATGCAGATTTTACTATAGGTAGAAGTTCTGATGTTAATAACCCTTTTCCTTATGATTGAAAAATTGCAGAAATTATAAACTTTTCTGATTCATTATCTATTATTGATAAACAAAAAATAGAATCATACCTGGCTATTAAATATGGTATTACTTTATCAAATTGAGATATTGATTATTTGGATTCATTATGAAATACAGTATATGATAGTACATTAAATACCAATTTTAATAATGATATATTTGCTATAGCAAGGGATGATATTTCTTGATTATGACAAGTAGAATCAAAATCAGTTAATGATTCATGAATTGTTACTGTTAGATGACAATCTCAATGAACTAATCTTAATCCTAGCTTTTCATCAATTGATGATTTAGAATATTTATTTATATCAAATAATAATTCATCTAATACATGGGTTGATTACCCATGATTATCATGATATGACTTATTAGATCGTAATTGGATTGTTCAGGAAACATGAGATACTGGTTTGATTGATATCAATTTTGATGTTAATAATGCATTTTTTGATATACCAAACTTGAATTCTGGTAGTAATTATTATTTTATATATGATTCAAATAATGATTGACTATTTTCAGATGAGACACCTATTTCTATGAATAATTTATGATCAGATACTTGGTGAGTTCAATGAATAAATTTGTGAGATTGAAACATTTTTACATTGGCAACAGAATCTTCTCCTAATAATATACCAACTGATATAATTTTATCAGATAATACTATAGAAGAAAATAATAATATTTGAGATAATATTTGAACACTTAGTACTTCTGATTTGGATTTAGGAGATACTCATATATATAGTCTTGTTTCTTGAAATTGAGATGATGATAATAGTTTTTTTAGTATAAGTTGAAATAACTTAATTATTGATGAATCATCAGATTATGAGATAAAACCAAAATATAATATTAGGCTTCAAACAGATGATTTAAATGGCTGAGTATATCAAAAGCAGTTTCAGATTAATATATTAAATACTGCTGAGTCTATTAACTCTATTATTGATTTTGAAACTCCTTGAAAATATAGTGTTGTTTCATGAGTTTGGAATAGAGATTGAAATGATGTTTTTGAATGAAGTTTTTCTTTGGAAAGCTGAAATGTATGACAAGCTAATACTCAAACTTGTTTTGAGGTAGAAAATACTTTTCAATGAATATGAACCATAGATTTTAAATATAGAGTTTCTAGTCAATCTGGATGAGATTTTTTGAGGTTTTATATAGATAATGTAGAACAACAATCTTGGTCTTGAGATATACCATGGTCTACTTATAATAAAAATGATATAAGTTCATGAACTCATACATACAAATGGTGTTATATAAAAGACTGATTTACAAATAGTCTTGATGATAAAGCTTATGTTGATTATATAACTTTTTATGATACTTTTCCAGACAATGATTCACCAAATATAGACAATACCAATTTTATTAATAATTCATTACTACCATGATGAAACCATGATATAATAATTGATTATAGTGATATATGAACATGAATAAATAGTGACTCTGCTGTTTTAAAACTTTATAAATGGGATGGTTCTACATGGTGACCGAATATATCATCAAGTTATACAAATACCAATTCTATAACTAATTTTCAAGCAAATTATTCTATTGTTGACTTGGAATATTGAAGGTATATGTATGAGTTTGAAATAAGGGATAATTATTGAAATAATACATTAATAAATCTAGAGTTTTATATAGATAAACCTGAATTTTATGTAAATACAGGATCTTATTTATCAAAGTTATGAGAAAATTATTCTGCTGATGAAATAGTTGTTACAGTTAAAACTGTTTGAGCTGCATTTGATGTAGAAATATTTAAGCAAGACGATTTTGATGATAATAGATGAAATATTATTTTTGATTGGAACTGATCTCGTTGAGTAGGTTATGATATGAGCCCTTATAGTTCTATTAATTCTATACCTGATAATCCAATATTAGGTTCTGAAATAAAAAATATAAATACAGATGGTAATCTTAATGAATATACTTATGTATTCAAAATATGAGCATTGATACCTGATGAGCAAGCCGCTGGTAATTACAGTATGAATCTTGGTTTTAATCTTATACTAGATTATTAAAAATAAGACTTAGTAATATTACTAAGTCTTATTTTTAAATAAAATTTGATTTTTATCTCAAAAAAAATAAAATACTTTCGCGATAAATTAAGGATTCGTAGCTCAGTTGGTAGAGCACTCGCCTCTTAAGCGATAGGTCCCGGGTTCGAACCCCGGCGAATCCACCAAATATTTAAAATCGCATGAATAAGTCACTTTTACCTTTAATTAGGGAAGAGTGGCTTATTTTAATTTTGAGTTTTGGCTTAAACTACGGTTCGACCAAACCGATTGCTCTATTGTCTTTTCTAGTATAATAGTTTTACTTAACTTTTAATGAAAAACTATATGAAAACATGAGAGATAATTACCGATAAACATGGTAAAAAATGGAAATGGTCTTGAACAGCATTTTATGAATACAATAAACAGAGTATAGATGATTTAAGAAAGTATGGACTGGATTATTTTATAAAAAAGAATAAGATACAAGTAACTAAAGCTATTTTTGATCTTTATTTTGATATTGCTCACTATGTATGACATAAAGCATTAAATGAACTATATAGATGTTATAGAGTTTACACTAATTCTTTTTCTGGAGCATTGATAGAGAATGGTATTTCAATGTCTTTTGGTGATTTTAAAGAGAATCATGATATTAATGAGGTATTAAATATTACAACTCTACAAGATTTAGATATTGATAAAATTGATTATATTAATTCTTGACATATTTGATCTGTTTTAAATACTTTATGAAGAAAAGAATCTGAATATTGTATTAATACATCATTATTTTTTCAAATAATGATGGAGACTATTATAAATGATACTATTAGTGATTTAAATATCGAAAGTGATTTTAAATTATATTTAAAGAAGAATAAGTTTAAAAAATGTTTTTATTCTAAGTGGAGTTTTATATTGGAAAAGTTTAATGCAGATAAAGAAAAAAAATTATTCGATGATTACTTTAATAATATTTATAAATGAATTAGAATTCCTACAGTTCATCCAGAGAAGAGATTGTGATTAAGGGATATATTTTTATTAGATAAACTATGGAACTGAGAAAAAGAATTAAAAAGATTAGAAAAAGAATGATTTAATATAGAAAATATAAATAATATAAATAGATTAAAAGAAATGCAAGATTTACTTAATTATTTAGATATATAATGATTATAGGATTAGAGTGATGAATATGTTCCTGAAAAACAACAATATCAAAATTATTAGCTGAACAACTTAATTGAATTTTTGTTGAAGAACATACTCCAAGAATAAAAAATAAAGAGGCTTTTAATTTAGACTTTAAATCAGAACTAGACTTTAAAAAGACATTTAATTATTTTTTAGATGTTGAACTAGAAAGAAACTTAAATTTAGATAAAAATAAGATTTATATATTTGATAGGACTGTTTATAGCTTATTATGATTTGCTTATGCTAAATGAAAAATTGATAAATTAAATTATTTAGACACTATTAATGATAATGAATATAAATCAAAAGTAGAAAAAATAGACTTTATTTTTATTATAGATATTGATAATAATGATAGAATTCATAGATTAAATAATGATATTTTTAGAAAAAATAATACTCCAGAATTATTTTATAGATGTGATTTTAATAAATATAATAACTGTTATTTAAAAAATATTAATCATAGTAAAAAGTTCTATATAAATTGAAATGACTCAATAGAAAATATTTTAAATTTTATTTTAAAAACAATATGAAAAAATATTTAAATTTTATTCTATTAAAACCAGACTTATTAAATAGGAATTTAGAAGAATCTGTAAAATCAGAATTAATAGATAAAGGTATTACTATTCTTTATGAATGAAATAAAATACTAGATACTGATGATATTTATTGCCTATATGGATTTTTAAAAAATAAACCTTTTTTTTCTTCATTAGAAAAAAGCTTAATTCAAAAAAAAATAATTTATTATGTAGTTTCATCAGATTATAATTTTGATTTTTTTGATAAAATTATATGAGTAACAAATCCTAATTTAGCAGAGAAAGAATCATTAAGAAATAAATTTTGATTATCTATTTTAGAAAATTCTATACATTCATCAAAAAAATATTTAATTATAAAAGAAATAAAACATTTTCTTAATAAAGTTGATTTTGATGAATTATTAAAATTACTAAATAATTTTGATTCTGAGAATAAAATAATATTACATTGATGATCTACTTCAGAATATTGTGATAATAATTTAAATTTTTATAATACAATATTATCTGATTATGTTGAAGAAGAAGATAATGTATTATATATTCCATTTGCTTGATATAATAAAGATTGGAATGCAGAAAAGATTAGTAATAACCTATATAAGTTTTTATGAAAAAAATATAACATAATTTTGTGAAATATTGAAAATTTAGATAATCAAATTTTAGATTCAAAATATATTTATATAAATTGATGAGATTATAAAAAATTATATAATTATATTTGATATTTAAAAGACAAAAAACATTTATTTTTTTGAAAAAATATTGTTTGAGTTTCTGCTTGAGCGAATATATTAGCAAAATATAGTTATTCAAATGATTATCAAGAAATATTTGACTGAATTTGATTACTAGATCTAAAAACTATATGTCATTTTAATTGAGATGATAAACTAATTAAAATTCTAAAAACTAAATGAGAAGATATTGATATTATTACTTTGAAAGAAAAAGAAATAGTTTTATTATAAATACTATTAAATAGACTGATATACTAATTTAAAAAATTATAATTTATTTTTTTAAATAAGATAGTATAAATTCTATAAAATTAAACAATCAATATTTAAAATTTTTTTAGAATCTCTATTTTAATATAATTAGGTGTTATTCATGTTCCACCAAATACTTAATTTTAAAAAAGTAAGCTTTTATAAGCTTACTTTTTTATATTTCTACATCTATCAATATAAAATCAGTGTTTTCTTTTGTGACTATTTTATATATTCATTCTTCATCATATCTAATATGATCTTTTTCTTTTAGTGATTCTCAGTTTATATTAACATTTCATTTATTCATGTATAAAAATAGTCATCTTCATTTTTTTATTTCATATTCAAAAGTATTTTCTTCATTATATATTCATCTATAAACTTCTACATTAGCATTTAAAAATCATACTGGTTTATTTATATCTCATGTTACTAGTAGATTTAATTTATTATATATTAGTATTACTTTTATTCAGATAAAATATAATAATATTGACTTTGTATCTAAAAACATTATAAACAATAATTGCACTTTTAAATAAGTGTTTTTAAAAATTATTTTTGTTATTATGAGCTGATTGAATGGGAAAGCAGTAGCTCTTTTGGAACATAAAGAGCAATGAGCTGTAAATAATAACGAAAGGAGGGAAGAACAAAGTGATATTTTAGTAAATGAAACTAAAAATAGAGTTTGTCATACTATTGAGTTGGATGAGATACATCCACTAGAGCAAGATTTCATCGATGAAATGAACAAAGAAATAATTTGACAAGATGAAGCAAAATCTATAGTTGCTCAATTAGTAAAAAACTCTGTATTATGAACTAAGCCAAAAAAATGACCTTTGGGTGTATTATTTTTTTCTGGTCCTACTTGAGTAGGTAAAACTGAAATAGTAAAATGTATATCAAAAGTATTGATGTGATATGAAAATTGATTTACAAAAATAAATTGTGAATCATATCAAGAATCTCATAGTAAGAGGCAGTTATTTTGAGCTCCACCTTCTTATGTTTGATATTGAGATCCAACACCTTTAGACCCTAAAGTAATAGATTGATATTATGATTGAGCTAAAAAAGCTTGAACATTACATGAATCTATAAGGCATATGCCAGGTTTTAATATAATATTATTTGATGAATTTGAAAAAGCGCATCCAGATGTTGCTCAATCATTATTATGAATATTAGATGAATGAAAAGTTACTTTTTGAGATGGTAAAACATGATATTTTAAAAATTCTATAATTGTTTTTACTTCTAACATATGACAAAAGGAAATAGAGGAAACACAATCAAAACAAAGTATTGGTTTTGTTGAAACAAGTTCTAAAGAACAAGAAAAAAGTAATTCTCAACTAATAAACGATGCAATCAAAGAAAGATTTTCACCTGAATTTAGATGAAGAGTAGATAAATTTGTAGAGTTTGAATCTCTAACTAGAGAAGATGCTCTAAAAATAGTAAAAATTCAAGAACAAAAATTAAATCAACACTACAAAGAGTATTATAGAGCTATGACTCTTTCTATAAGTCTTTGAGATAATATTATAGATTCAATAATTGATAATTGATACAATCAAAAATCATGAGCTAGGTGATTAATCTGATCTTTTGAAAAACATGTAGAAAATAATCTTATAAACTTGTTTAATTCTGATAGTTTTCAACAATTCTATTATATTAAATCACCAATAGAAGTATTTATAGATATAAAAGATAATAAACCTATATATAAAATCTTTGTAGAAGAATGAAATAATAATACTAAAGAAGATATCAGTGAATCTAAAGAAATACAACAAAATTCTCACAATAACTTGGTATTTTTTGAAGGTATAAATTTAGATAAAATTAGATGATTAAATGAATTATTAAGAGAATATATATCGTTATATAATTTACATATAGATGATTGAGACACTGATTTTTCAAATGATCTTGTTCAAATGGAAAAAACATTCACAGATTTATGACTTTCTTCAGGTGATATAAAATTTTTGAGAAATTGTTCAATGGTAGAACTTTTATCAGATGTAACTGCATTGGGTAGGTTTGACTTTTTAGAAGACCATAAAAATAATTTTTACCCGCTTAGTCAAAGAGTTGTTTATAAATATGTTGAAAATAAAGTTATTAACTATGTAAATGAAAATTGATTAGAAGTTATAAAGCCACATATTATTGTAGATCAAGTATGAGGTTATCTATCTGAAAAATATTTTTGAGGTCAAAACCTTAATACAAAACAAATATTTGAAATAGTTTATTTTATATGAAAAGCATATTCTGAAAAATATAATGTTATGATAGATATGGATGATTATATAGATTAATAATTAAATTTATTTTGAAAATCTCTTATTAGTAATATAATTGCTAATAAGAGATTTTATTTTATACGAAAAAACTATGGTTTTTAATTTTAGGTCAATATTTGAATTTATTTTTAAATCATTTGATGTAGCTTGAGATACAAAGTTATTAGAAAAATTTGAGAATGATTGAATTAGGTTCTTAATTCTTATAAAAAGACATTGGATATATAGTATATTACACTCTTGGAGAGTTATTTTAGTTATAAAGGTATGACTTATAAATGTATACTTACTTACTTTTGCTAATAATAATATAGAATTATTACCTTCTATAATAGCTGCTTTTTTATTTATAAATATTATTTATTGGGTTTTTATTGTTATATTATTTATTTATAAATTTTATGAAATAAATTGAAGTAATCCTTATATTGAAGATATACATTCTGCTATTAAAAAAAGTAAAAAAAGTGATAGACTATTTACTAGATTTTTTAATCAAACAATTTTCTTGTTTCTTGTTTTATTTGGTTTAACTATTTTTACTTTTGTTACTTCAATCATAGCTTTAGTTAGTTGATGAGCTTATTGATTTTGAGTATGAATACTCAATAGTTTTTTACTACTTGGACAGACTATGCTTTTTTTCTGATATTTGAAAAAAATGATCAATCAAGAAATGGACTTCAAGATAGTTATACCATGACAAATAATTTTTTACAATCAAAGATGAATACTTTGAGATAGTCAAAGTATGAATTCCCGTAAAATTAAAACTATGAATAGTTCTTATAGGTGACTATTAGGTTCATTTTTTAATTACTGAGATATAATAGTTTTATCAGAATGAGATCAAAAAGATAATTGAGAAATGACTATGGATTATATATGAAGCCCTATAAAAACTCTTAAAGAGGCAGAAAAAGTATTAAATAACAATCTTTTGCAAATGGAGAAAGATGTTAATGTTTTTTTGAAAAAATTGAAAAATGAAATATGAATAGCTGATATTAATTCAAAAGAAAATAAGGACAAATTAAGAGAATATATATTAAATAATGAGTCAAAAATAAAAGATATATTTGATAAATGAGATGATGAGATAAAAAGTGAAATAAGAGAAATGTATATTTTATTACAAAAAGATAAAAATTAAATCTAATAAAAATAGACTAGTTTAATGCTAGTCTATTTTATTTTTTGGCATATTATCTTTTGCCCAATCACTAATTGACTGTATATGACATGATAAAGATTCTCACTTTTTTGTAAGACAATAAATCGCTTTCATAGGTTTTTCAGACAATATTTTTTTCTCTATAAATCATTGCTCTTGTAATTCTTTTAATCTATTAGAAAGTATTCTAGGATTAACTCATGTAAGGTTTTTTTCTATATCTGAATACGATTTACATCAATCACTAATAGATTTTATTATTATCAATATCCATTTTTTAGATAAAAATCCCATAAAGTCTAAAAAAGGACAAAAGTTTTTTTGGTTATCACTCATAAAAGGGGACTTAATTATCAATTAATTATATATTTTTAATATTATAATTAAAAATATATAATTTTCAAACAAAAAAGAAGAAGTATACTAACTTCTTCTTTTTAATTATGCATCTTTTTCAATAGCAAAATCTACTTTAATAGTTCTACCATCAACTTCAGCACCATCCATACCTTCTTTTGCTTTTACAGCATCTTCTAAGTTTTCGAATTCTACAAAACCAAAACCTTTTGATTTTCCAGTTTCTCTGTCTTTGATAACTTTAACAAAAACAACTTCTCCGTATTCTTTGAATACATCTTTGATTTCTTGCCAGTCTAAACCCCAAGATAATCCACCAATGAATAATTTTTTAGTTTCCATAACAAATGTATAAAATATATAAAACCGTAAAATAAATTATTCACAAATGGACATGATTATGTTGATAACTATTGAACACAAATGAAAAAATTTAGTTTTACACATATATTATATTTATATTTTTTATATAGCAAGTTTTTTATTAAAAAAGTAACTTACTTATGTAAGTTACTTTATTTATCAAATTTTTTCTTATAGTCTTCATGACATTTAGCTAGTATTTCTTGAGCAGTAGATTTTTTATCCCAACCGTTAAGTTCTACTTTTTTACCATGTAAATCTTTATAATGAAGCATATAGTATTCTATATCTTCTAACTCTTTTTTATTTACATCTTCTATATCTTGTACATCAGAATAATATTTATCGTCTGCAACTGCTAATACTTTGTAATCATCTTCTCATGAGTCTATCATTTTTAAACCTCATACAACTCTTAAAGGAACTACTGCTCCTGGGTGTAATGGTTGAGTACATAATATAATTACATCTAATGGATCATTATCTCACTCATTCCATGTTTGAGGTAAGTCTCAATAATTAAAAGTATAGTCAATTGGTGTTTTACCAACTCTATCTACCCATACAGCACCTGTTTTATAATCAAATTCATATTTTACTTTACTTCATTTTGGTATTTCTACAACTGCATTAATTTCAGATAAATCTTCATTACCTAGTGGTATATCATGGTATAAATTCATATTTTTTATTATTAATTTTAAATAACAAAATTATTTTATAAAAAAAAAATTGTTTTTCAAGTTTTTCAATTTTAAAAAGGTCTAGTTTTTACACTAGACCTTTTTAAGTTATTTTTTGAGCTTTATTTTTCCTATAACAAATAAGAAAAACGCTATAACAAAGCAAAACAAAAACAATTCAATATTTTTTTGTATTGTTAGTATTATTAATATTGAATATATGAATGCAATTATGCCAGTATAGTAGCTCACATTAAAAATAATTTCATATAGTTGCTTTAGTCCCCATGGAGCATATTCTTGATTTTTATCAATACTTAATGCTACTACTAATAATATAACAGACCAAATTGTTGGCAGTGTATTAGTGTTTTTGTCTTCTAATAAAAAACTCATTATTAGTAATACTTGCAACAACATAAATAGATAAAAAACAAATTTTGATAATTTGTTCACTCTATAACTCCTTTTTACAAAAAATTGCTTTTTTATTATGTAATTATTTTTTGTATAGTCAAGATTATTTATCTTCTTCTTTTTTTCTTGGAACTAAATTTATCTTTTATTTTTTTGAATTGCTTTTCTCAAAGTTTTTCTTCTAATACAAGGTTTAATTGGGCTTCTTCATCAAATAGACTCATGTCCATATCTATGTTATGCTCTTGTTTAAATCTATAGTCTTCATAATTTCAATACGATACAGATAATTCATTATTATCTATAAACCATATATTTGTAGCCAACTTATTTACAAAATATCTATCATGAGAAATAAATAATATAGATCAATCAAAATTTTTTAGTGATTGTTCTAAACTCTCTCTAGTATCGTAATCTAAGTGATTAGTAGGCTCATCAAGTATTAATAAATTGTATTCTTTTTGTCATAATATAGCAAAAAGTAATTTTGATGTTTGACCTCAAGATAAATCACTTACTTTTTTATCTAAATCTTCTCTTTCAAATAGGTAATGCTTTAATAATCATATAAGATTTTGTTCAGGGTAATTGATTCAAGCTTTTTCAAAATTTTCTCTGATTGTTTTATCAAAATCTAATTCTTCATGTAGTTGAGAATAGTATCAAATTTTTATTCACTTTCATTTAGAATAAAATCAGTCAAGAACTTCTATTTGTCCTATAATAGTTTTTAAAAAAGTAGATTTTCATACTCAATTTTCTCATACAATACCTATTCTTTGTTTTTTATATAGATATACTTCATTTATATAAAAAAGTGGCTCTTCTCTTCATATAAAACATTCTTTAAAACTAAGTACCTTGTCTGGTATTTCTCAGTTAAAACTAAAGAAAAATCTAGGTTTTTGTGGAATAAAAGGCGGATCTATTTTTTCTCTTTTTTCTAATGCTTTTTCTCTAGATTTAGCCCATCAGGCTCTACTTCAAGCTCTAAATCTATTTATGAGTTTTTCCTCTTTATCTATAAATTCTTGCTCTCTTTTGTATTCTTCTAGTTTCTTTTTTTCTATTCTGTCTCTCTCTTCTAAATATCAGGTATAATTAGTGTGGTAGTATGTTATACCTCTTTTTGGTTGTACTTCATATGTCTTATTACATGTTTTATCTAAAAATTCTCTATCATGAGATATAATCACATATCAACTTTTCCACTTGTTTTGTAAAAAGCTTTCTAGCCATTCTACACTTCCCATATCTATAAAGTTGGTTGGTTCATCTAGAAACAGTATATCAGGAGATTCTAATAAAACTTTAGCTAATGCTACTTTTGTCCTTTGTCATCAGCTTATTTCATTTAGTTTTTTATTTAGTAATTCAAAAATACCGATTCAATTTGCTACATTATGTATTTTATTATTAAAGTCATTTCATCAAATATTATTAAATTGCTCTAAAAGAGAAGTGTATTTTTCTATTATTTCTAAGTCTTCTGGATTTTTTGACATCTTCTTTTCTATTATATCTAACTCTTTTTCCATTTCTATAATTTCTGTAAAAGCTTCTTTAAGCTCTTGTCTTACTAGCTTTTCTTCATTATCAGAATGTATTTGTTTTAGATATCATAGACTTAGATTTCATATATTATCTATACTTCAATCATAGTTTTTTATTTCTCATGTTAATACTTTTAATAATGTAGTTTTTCATGCTCAGTTTGATCCAACAATAGAAACCCTATCATTTTTATTCAAAGTAAAATCAATATCCTTTATTATTATTTCTCAATCAAATTCAACTTTATTTATCTTTATTTTTAAATGCTTCACTTTTTAATATTTTATTTTTTAATTTCTAATTTTTTTGATGTATAGTTATATCATTTATGTACCTCTTTAAATAGTTTTGACCATTTTTGATTATTAACAGTATATTTAAAATGAGATATATCTGAATCTTTTCTTATTTTTTCATCTATTTCTAGAGTTCTTAACTGTAACTCAACCATTATTTGACTATTTCTATAAGGACTAACATATCTGTAGTGAATACTTTTATATCAGTTTTCTTTTGGGTTATTTATGTAGTCTTTTTTTATAACAAAAACATATTTTTGTTCGAATTCTTCTATATATTTATATAAATCTCTTAAATCTTTGAATATTATCCTCATTCATATAGTGTCCATAACTCATTCTCATTTCTTTCTTATCATTTTGTTATATATACTAAAATATGTTTTTTTTCTTATTTTTGTTTTTCATATAACATTTGCATCTAGCATTACATTAGTTGTATTGTTTACAACAGTAAAAACATGTTCTCATGGAAATTCTATTTTTGAAATTTTTTCAATATATATTTTTTTTACTTTTTCATATTTTTTTGGATATACTTTTTTAAAGTAATAATCTTGAAAAAATCATAAAAAATGAGACTCTTTATATGTCAAATAGGGAAGTAAATATCATATAGATTTATAATAATTTTCTTTATTAATTATTATTTTTTCCATTATATCTTCAAATGATAATAAACAGTACTTGATAGTGATTTTGAATAAGAAAATATCATCATCCATATTTATTATACTACTTATATATTTTTTATAATCTCATGCTAATTCGTACTTTAGACTTTTTGATAATATCTTTATTTTTTCTTTGTATTTTTTGTTTATATATTTGTTATTTTCTTTTATTATTCAAAAATATAAGAATCAGTATAATAGTGCCAAAATAATAATTTCTTCATTTTTAGAGTGTCTTTTAAATAGAACTATTATATTTTTTATTAATAATTCTATATCATCAGTTACAAAACTCTTGTTTTCATCCCGAATTTTATCAAACTTTTTTTGTAAACCAGGGTCTTTTATTATTATTTCTTTCATAATCAAGATGTTTTTATTATACATAATATATTTTAAGTATTATGAATAAAAATCAAATTTTTATTTTTGTTAAAAACTTTTGTTTTTTATTATTATTTACATATATTATTTGCGGTATTTTAAAATAAAATTATTAATAAAAACTACAATAATATATGAAAAAAGTAATTTTTTGATATTGATCTTTATTAACAGCATCATGATGGAATTCAACATTAAAAAGAGAGATAAAACAAGATGATTTAATTTATTTAGAGCTTGATTGATATAAAAGAGTTTGGACTCCAACTATAGAGATAAAGTTTGAAAATAAAAAAACTTCTTACAATTGAGTTTTTTTAGACATAAAAAAATGCAATGAATGTTTTGTTAATTGATATTGAGTAGAAGTTAGTGATGAGGAGTTTCATATGATATCCCAAAGAGAACTTGCTTATGAAATGATTGATGTAACTAAAAATATAAAACAAAATAAAGATTGATATAGGTATTTTACAGCTTCTATAAAACTAAAAAATGAAGGCATATGTTATGAATCAGACGATAGCTATATAATACCAAAAAGATACCATGATAAAATAATGAATGTTCTTGATACTCAAACCGAAGAATTTAAAAAAAATTATTTAAAAAACACATCTAAGCCTAAGTATAAGCTTTTAGATTGATTTTATAATTTTTGTAATCCTTTGGTTGATTATTATACATGACATTCTAATAATAAAACAGATATAAAATAATATATAACAGATTAAATTATATGAAGAGAGTAATTTTGCTTTTTATTATAAGTATTTTTTGTTTTTCTATATTTTCTACTTCTTTTGCTTCAGAAAATATAGAATCTCAAACTTGAGAAGTTTATGTTCCTGAGGAAATAGACTGGACTCAAAGATTTATATTAACTGAGTTAAAAGAATTAAGAGTAGATCAAGAATCTATAAAAAGAGAAATATATCAATATTTACAAGAGAGAGAAATATCAGTAATAGATAAAGCTCTTGGTTATTCTGCTAATACTGTTAACTTCTTTTTTGTTTTGTTGACAATACTTGTTGCTTGATTTTGAGTAGTATGATGGAAGACAATATGAGACATTAAAAATGCTACAAAACAATCAATGGATAGGGAAACAAAGAAAATAATATCTCAATTCCAGAACAAAATAGAAGAGTTGGAAAAAGAGCAAAAAATAAATATTTTTTGGAGACAGTATAATACTTCAGAAAGTGATAAAGAAAAAATAAATATATTAGATAGGATATATTTTTTAAAACCAGAATCTCAATTTGTTACTATTGAAAAATCAAATGTATATCTGTCTATGTGACTTTATGATAAAGTTATAGAATTGACTGAACCTATTATAGCATGAGAAAGAGCAAAACACCAACCACAAGCTTTTTATAATAGAGCATGTGCATTTAATAGTATGTGAGATAAAGAAAATGCAATATCAGCTATTAATAATTTAATAAGTCTTTCACCTGACTATAGAGAAACTATACAAGAGTCTGAGTATTTATCTAATCTTATGAGGAATTCAAAAGTAAAAGAACTTTTGAAATAGTAAAATAATAAAAAGACCTAGAAAATCTAGGTCTTTTTTCTTTAATGATGATAATTCTCCAAACAATCGTCACACAGATCAGTACCACATATATTTGTCGTTGCTTCTTGTGGACAATAATCACAGTATTCACTTGTAGGTGTATCATCCAACTCATGACAAGTAGGACATAATCCCATAACGATATCGTCCTTTTCTACCTCTTCATGGCATTCAGGACATTCTACTTTATCATTATCACTCATTGTTTTCTCCTTTTTTTGCTAATTAGCTATTTAATTATATATATAAGTTGTTTTTGTCAATATAGTAATTTAAATAAAAAAAGTACTTATTGAGAAATAAGTACTTTTTTATGTTTTATGTTTGGCAAGGACCGTAGGAATTGCACCTACGCCTCTCGGGGTCGGAATCCGAGCACTCTTCTAATTAAGCTAGGTCCTTATATTTTCAATGTATTTTTTATTTTATTAAAAATACATTGAAATGCAAACTATTATTATTCTAATGTTACTAGTTCAGAACTATATTTATTCAGTACTCTAGTAAGTACTTGTTCTGTTTGATTGTCTGTATTTGTATGGTGAAAAATACCATAAGCTTTTTTTATAGCCCATGAATTACCTATAGCAATTAGTCATAAAAAATCATTTATACCAACTTTTCCTCAAGCTCAATTTTCTATCCTTCTATTATTTTTGAATAAATCTATTATAAATAATTCGTTTTGCTGCTCTGCTGTAAGATCTCTTGTATCTAAGTTTCATCTATTATAAAAATCAACAACCCAACTAGGTACATTGTTATGGTGCTCTAATTTGTTATTAGGTATATTAGTATTTCAACTATACTCCATATAATACCTTCTAAGAGCAGTTTCTATGGATGTAAATTTACCATCACTCCTAGATGAATTACCATTATTTCATGTCATATATTGAAAGTATCATCTAGCAGAACTTCAGCTATTATTTGCTACATTTCTACCAGAAGATTCTACTTCTAGTATTATTTTGGTAAAAACTTCCAAGTTGTTTATTATAGCATTATAGTTCTCATTTATATATTCTTGATCTAGAGTTATATTTTCTCATCATATTCTTGTTCATAATAATTGTCTTTGTATCATTTCTCTATATGTAAAATCTAAATTTTCTGTAAATCAATAATTATTTAAAAAATCTAGATAATTGAAATTATTATTATTTTGTTCAAAAACATTAAGTAGTTCAGATTTGTTTATTATTGATTGATCTATTAAATATTTTGTATAATTTTCTAATAATAACTCATAATTATTGATATTTGTTCATAATATTTCATTTACTCTTTGTGTACTTCATTCCTCTCATCTTATTATTTCAATAAGCAGATCTTTTTTATAACTAAGACTATTTTCTCTTTCTATTTGATTTATTATATTTTGTAAATCTATATTTAACTCAGAATCACTGCTAAATATTTTTATACCAAATGAATAATCAAAATTTTTAAAAAAATCATAATTTTCTACTACTATTTTTTTTGTTAGGTTAAAAGTTTCTTCTCTAGTTAACATAAGACCTAATCAAGGATTGTTCATTATATTTATCAACTCTGATTTACTACTAGTTTTGTTTTCTATTATATTTAAATAGTATAAGCTAAAAATTTTAAAAAAGTTTTCTATTTTTTTATTACTTCTAACACTTTCTACAACTCAGTCAATATCAATATTAGCTTCTACATTATTTCTAATACTATTTCAAAAATAACTTTTGCTTAAAATTTCAGAAGCATTTATTATTTTTTGTTCCAAAAAATCTATATGACTATTTCATATAGATCTAGAATTGTTTTCTAGTATATAATTTTCAATTTCTTCTCTAGATTTATTACTTATATCATCTTTTATTGAGTTATATTCTTTTATAACTTCATTAAAACTTTTATGATATTCTATTTGTTTATTCAAAAAATCTTCTTCATAATCTTCAGTTATTCAATCCGATGAAAAATCTATTATTTTATTTTCTAAATACAATCTTGACCTTTGATTTATTTCTCAATTATCAATTGCATCATCTAGTGATTCAGATGGTGATTTTTTTTCTTCAAATAGATTTTTTAAAGTTTCCATAATATTAAAATAGGTATTATACTTTATTATAATACCTATTTTATCATTATAAATTATAATAGTCAATTATTGATCATATTTGTATTTAATGCTCACATGTAAGCTAATCATATTGCATCTGCTGCATCATCAGGTTTTGGTATGCTTCACATTCAAAATAACATCTTTATTGCATTTTGTAACTGTATTTTATTAGATTTTCAATTTCATGTTATTGATTTTTTTACCTGCAATGGAGTATATTCTAATATTTTTATATTACTTTTTTTTGCTTCATATATTATTACTCATCTGGCTTGAGATACATCTATAGCAGTTTTTACATTACTTTGAAAATATAGCTTTTCGATAACTATCAATCAAGGATTGAAGCTTTCTATAATGTTTTTAATATCTGTTCAGATTTCTAATAATTTATCTTCTATAGGTATTTTTGGTGTAGTTTTAAATATTCAATAATCTAATAACTTTATATCAGATCATTTTTTTTCAATTAATGAAAAACCTATTGTTGTAGTTCAAGGATCTATTCATAGTATAATCATTTATAAATAATATATTTAAAAAGTAAAGTAATATTTGACATTATTATAATTATATGGAATAATATTATTGTATACTTAAATCACTTTCACAAAGTAGTATTAATTTAATAAAAATTTAAGTATGCAAAATAAAAAAATAAGAGTTGATGAGGGAGTATTAGATAAAATAACTTCATCAAACAAAATGAGTGATTCAGAAAAAATAAGCTTTATGAAGTATGTATGATATATGACACCTTCAGAAAAGAAAGAATTAACTCAAATTATATAAAAATAGGGAAGGGTTGCAGCTTCGCTATTTTTATTTTTGTATAAATCTTGATTTTATGTTTCAAGTTATGTCAGAAAAAATATTTATATCCCGTATAGTTCATATAGGGTTATCTATTCATTTAGCTGATAGGATATAATCTATAGAATCAATTGTGTTTATAACTTCATTATTAGATTCTCTGCAGTCTTTATGATCACTTCATAAGTCAAAATAATATTGAGTTAATGAGCTAGATTGTGTGCTGGGAGATTTATTTTTAATACAATTTTCTACTAATGGTATCATCATACTAGTATTTAGATAAATATTAGAGTTATTTATCATTTTGTTATTTTCTGATATAAGTTTATATACTCAAAAAACTGATACTGTAAGTATAGATGTGGCTATTATTATTTCTATAATAGTGAATCAATTGTTATTTTTATTCATATTATTTATAAATATAGTTATATTTTGATTTTATTATACTTATATGTTAATATAAGTTAAACTTATTTTTAAATTTTATACAAAAATGCTATTAAGTGAAATTTTAAAAACATCTTTAGAAAAAAATGCTTCTGATATAATAATAACTTCTTGAGCAAAGCCTGCATTAAAAGTATATTGAGATGTAATATATTTAGATGAATATGAAGAATTTTCTCATAATTTATTATCATGAGAACTTTTTTCTATAATGAATGAGAAACAAAGAAATTTATTAAGAGACAATTTAGAATTAGATTTTTCTATTGACTTAAAGTGATATACTAGATTTAGGGTAAATGTATTTTATACTAAAAACTGACTATGAGTAGTTTTTAGACCTATAAAAAGGGAATTACCTACATTTGAAGAATTAAACTTACCAAAGCAATTAATAAAATTTGTAAAGAAAAAAAATTGATTAATTCTTGTTACAGGTTCAGTATGATCTGGTAAATCTACTACTATGTCAACATTAGTGGAGGTAATAAATAATAATATGTCAAAGCATATTATTACAGTAGAAGATCCAATAGAATACATTTTCAAAAATAATAAATCTTTGATAGAGCAAAGGGAAGTATGAATGAATACTAAAAGTTTTGAAAATTGACTAAAATACGCACTTAGACAAGCTAGTGATGTTGTTATGATTTGAGAAATGAGGGATTTAGAAACTTTTAGATTGGCACTGAGAGCAGCAGAAACTGGTAATTTGGTTATAGCTACTCTTCATACTTCTGGTGCATCAAGAACTATATCTAGAATTATAGATATGTTTCCATGAGATGAAAAAGATCATATTAGGTCTCAATTAGCAGATTCACTTATATGAATAATTTGGCAAGATTTGATAAAATCAAAAGATGGAAGTTCTAGAGTTTTAGCTTCAGAGTTAATGGTAAATAATACAACTATATCTAATATGATAAGAAAATGAACTTTTCATCAATTAGACTGAGCTATAGAAACATGAAAAGCTGATTGAATGCATACAATGCAATCAAGTATTGAAGAATTAAAAGAAAAATGAATTCTATAGAAATAATATAAAAAACAATTCCTAAAAAATGGAATTGTTTTTTATTATAAAAGAGAATAGATATTATTAATCTTAAATAGTTAACATAATGTAACTTATGTTAATTTATATATTTAAATTTTACTATAACTATTATAATTATAATATATATTAATTTTTATTAAATAATTTATTATTAATAATTTAATTATTTCTAATCATAATTTATCATTATTATAATTGAAAGAAAGTTTTTTTATTTTTTACTTTATTTTTAAGAAAAATAAAAATACTTTACATATTAAGTAATAAACAAAAAATAAATGGCTTATTTTAGCCATTTATAGTGTAAAATCAAAAATATTGCGTTTTAAGCTATTTTTATTAATTTTACTATAGATATATCCTAAAAGTTATTAATTAATAATAATTATTTTAGTAATAATATATTTTTTAAGAAGTCTTCTCATTTTTCTTTATATCAGCTCCATAATGAATAACTAGGCGCAGCACATGACATTAAACATATTTTTCATATTTTTGTTTTATTATATGTAAACTTTATCGCATCATACATATTATCAGTATATATAAAATTTATATTATTTTTTTCTATGTTTATGTTAAATTGATCTCAATATTTATACATATCTTTATCTAATCAAAATATATCTAGTCATGTATCTGGAAATAATACAATATTTTTTATTTTATATTTTATTATATAATCATTTAATTTTTTATATGAATCTTTGGTAAATCAATAATCTAATCATCATAATAATAATGTATCTATTGTTTCTCAGTATGTCTTTATAGCTTCTATTGTACTTTCAGGAGTTGTTGATATTCAGTCATCTATAAAAGTTACTCATTTATATGTTCAAATATTTTCCATCCTGTGTGACAGTCACTTAAAACTTGGCAATGTATTTGTAAGAACATCTTTTATATTTATTTCGTAATAATAACTGTTTATATAATCCAAAACTCATATTGCTGCAGATATGTTTTTTTTATTATGTTCTCATTTTATAAATATATCTCAATTATATACAATATTATTATCTATATAAAAATTATTATCTATAAATTTATATTTTCAGCTAGTTCAAAAAAATTGTACACTAGTGTTTTTATCTCACAAACTAGGGAAGTCTGATGATATAAGATTATGCTTACTGTTTATTAATATATTTTTTTTAGCATTTGTATAATTTTCAAAACTATTTCAATGCCAGTCTAGATGACATTTATAAATATTACCAAGTATTGATATATCACAGTCAGGTTTCATGTTTTCTAGCATATAGCTAGATAATTCATAAATAACAAAGTCGTAATTCCCCTTGTTATTTATGATATCTATTTCATCTAAAACTGGTTTTCATATATTTCAAACTAATTTTACTCTTAATCATGCATTTTTTAATAGCTCATAAACTAGACTTGCTGTTGTTGATTTACCTTTTGTTGCAGTTATTCATATAGTTTTAATTCCCTTCTTGTTACTAAAGAAAATACTAGTTTGAGTTATTATTTTATTATAATGTTTTATTAATTCATTTTTATATGGTGAAATTCCAGGTGATTTTATTATTATATCGTATTTTTCAAGATTATCTAAGTATCATCCTCAGCTTATAGTCTTTATCTGGTTTATTTTAATATTAGTATTTTTATCTAATACCTCTATTTTATTTTTATCTATTCATAGTTTTAATAAAAAATCTAAGCTAGACTTCCCTTCTTTTCAATATCACAATATAGCAATTCTATCAAGTTTTTTGATTTTATTTATTTCCATTTTTTTGTTGTCTTTTATAATATATATATCATATAATTATTACAAAAATAATACTTCATATTAACAATTCAGTTGTGTATTTTTCTATTAATTCTTGGTTTTCTGCAGCGATATATCATATAATCATAAGTATTAAGTTCCATAAACCAGCTCATAATCATGTGTATATAAAGAATTTAGTAAAATTCATTTTGAATACTCATGCTGGTATACTTATTAATTGTCTAACTACAGTTATAAATCTTGCTAAAAAAGTTGTAATAGATCCATGTTTTTGAAAATATAACTCACTTTTTTCATAATGAGACTCTTTTATTAAAAAATATTTTCAATAATTATGTATAAGATATTTTATTGTTTTTCATCATAGATAATATCATAAAAAATAATTAATTGCTGCTCATGTTAGTGCTCATGTTGTACCAGCCATTAATGCTATAAAAAAGTTTAGTTTTCATGTACTAGCTAAAAATCATGCAGGTATCATAGCAATCTCACTAGGAAAAGGAAAAAAGCTTGATTCTAATACCATCATTATAAATATTTCAAAGTATCATATGTTACCTAAGAAATTTTTTATTATTTCAATTATATCGTGCATCTTTTAAATTTTATTAAGATTTATTTTGGATAATTCTATTTAAAAAAAAATAAAAAGCTAATTTTTCTAGCTTTTTATTTTTTGAAATACTCATTGAATTCTTCTTTTGATATTTCTTCTTTTTCAAGTAAATCTTTTGTTATTTTTTCATGTAATTCCCTATTTTCTTTTATAAGGTTTATTGCTTTTTTGTAAGATTCATCTAATATTTCCTTCACTTTTTTATCTATTGATTTTATTGTTTGTTCTGAAAGGTATGGTCTTTGTACTTGTCATGAATAAGCATCTCTTTCTCATTCAAAATTTTCCGCTCATATCTCTTCAAACATTCAGAATCTAGTAACCATTTGTCTAGCAATTGCTGTAGCTCTTTCTATATCATTACTAGCTCATGTAGTAATTTTTTCTTTTCAATAAAAGATCTCTTCTGCAGCTCTTCATCCATATAAAGTAGCTAATTCATCTAGATATTTTTCTTTTGAAACAAGTAGAGCATCTCTTTCTGGTAAAAACCATGTTACTCATAATGCTCATCATCTTGATATTATAGAAACTTTGTGCACTGGGTCTGTATTTGGTAATAATTTACCAACTAATGCGTGACCTACTTCATGATAAGCTGTTAATTCCTTCTCAAAATCATTCATTACTTGAGATTTTTTTCTAAGTCACATAACAAGTCTTTCAAAAGCTTCACTTATTCTTTTGTTACTAATTTGTTTTTCATTATTTCTTGCTGATATTATTGCAGCTTCATTAACCAGATTACCTAAATCTGCTCAAGAAAAACCAACTGTTTTACTTGCTAAAGATTTATAATCTATTCCCTCTTGAGTTTTTCTTGTGCTTGCATGTATTTTTAATATTTGTTCTCTATCTGATAAATTTGGTAAATTAACTTTTATTTTTCTATCAAATCTACCAGGTCTTAATAATGCTTTATCAAGCACATCTTCTCTGTTTGTTGCTCACATAACAATAACATTTGTATCGTTATCAAAACCATCCATTTCAGTTAATATTTGGTTCAAAGTTTGTTCTCTTTCATCATGTCATCATCAAGTACCAGGTCATCTTTTTTTACCAATTGCATCGATTTCATCAATAAAAATTATAGCCGGAGCTATTTTTTTTGCATTTGTAAATAGATCTCTAACTCTTGATGCTCATACTCATACAAACATTTCTACAAATTCTGATCATGATATGCTTAAGAATGGAACATTTGATTCTCATGCAACAGCTCTAGCAAGCATAGTTTTACCTGTACCAGGAGGACCTACTAGTAAAGTACCTCTAGGTATTTTTGCTCATATATCTTTGAATTTTTTTGGATTTTTCAAGAATTGCACTATCTCTTTTAATTCTTCTTTTTCTTCATCTGCTCAAGCTACATCTTTGAATAAAACTTTATTTTTCTTGTTGTCATAAAGTTTTGCTCTTGACTTACCAAAACTCATTGCATTATTTGTCATACCTCACATTTTAGATATGAAAATAAGTCAAATACCTAGAAAAAGTAAAAATATTAATATTGTTGGAAGCATTTCTGCCCAAAATTGTTGACTTGTATTATCTTTTATTGAAACCTTTGTTTGTATTTCTTCACTTTTTAGTCATAAGTCACTAAGTGAATCATTAGCTGGCAGAATAACTATGTCTCTTTTTACTTTCTCTATTCAGTTTTCTACGACAGTTTGTCATGATTGAGTTGCTATAGCTTTGTTTCAATCTATAAGTATTTCTTTATAAACTCAATCATTATAATTCTCTTCTAGTTGACTTAATGCTATAGTTTCATCAGCATATCTTTGGTTTTGATTTACAGTTTCTAAAACTACTGATAATATTAATACTATAAGTATTAATATAGCAAATGGCTTAAAGTTATTTTTCTTTTTTAGTCATAAATTTTTCAAATCTGGTTTTTTTGTCTTTTTATTTTTATTCATTTCTTTTAATAATAAATTATATCTTAAGTGAGAATAATTCTATTTAAAAACTCTATTTTTGCAAAAGAAAAAAGTCTTTATTTTTTTAAAAATAACTGTATATTATAACTTAATATATTCTAAAAAATATACTATGAAACAATACTTAGATTTATTAAAACAAGTAAGAGATAATTGAATATGAAAAGATGATAGAACTTGAACTGGAGTTAGGTGATTATTTTGATTACAAGCTCATTATGATTTACAAGAATGATTCCCTCTTGTTACTACAAAAAAAACTTTTTTAAGATGAATAGTTGTAGAATTGATATGGATGATTAGGTGAGAAACTAATATAAAATATTTAGTCGATAGAGATGTTCATATTTGGGATGAATGGCCATTTCAAAATTATTTAGAATCAAATAAGTTAGAAGATGATTTTCCAAAATATTCTAAAGATTGGTACAAAGAAAAAGAAAAATTTATAGAAAAAATAAAATCTCTTTGAGAAAATGATCCATTTGTTGTCGAATATGGAGATTTATGACCTATTTATTGATATCAGTGGAGAAATTTTAATAGTCAAGGAGTAGATCAATTATCATCTGCTATAAATCTTATAAAGAATAATCCAACAAATAGAAGAATTATAGTTTCTGCTTGGAATCCTGCACAAATTGACAAGATGCTTCTACCACCATGTCATTCATTTTTTCAATTTAATGTTGATACAAATAATTGAGTTTTAAACTTACAATTGTATCAAAGAAGTGCTGATATGTTTTTGGGTGTACCATTTAATATAGCTAGTTATTCTGTTTTACTATTAATTATTTCTAAGATTACTTGACTAAAACCAGGTGTTTTTACTCATACATTGTGAGATGCTCACATATATAATAACCATATTGATCAGGTTAATTTACAACTATCTAGAGAGCCATTTCCTTTACCTGAATTATTGATAAATAAAGATTTGTCTACCATAGATGATATAGAAAATTTAGAATGGGATGATTTCGAACTAAAATGATATCAGTCCCATGATAGAATACCTGCTCCTGTAGCTGTTTAATAATTAAATAATACAAAAAATGGAAAATATTAAATTTAGTATGATACTTGCAGTTGACGATAAAAATTGAATATGAGCTAGTTGAGATTTAGCATGGAGAATTCCATCAGATATGAAGTATTTCAAAAAAATAACTAGTGAAACTAAAGATTTATGAAAATTGAATGCTGTTGTAATGTGAAAAAATACATGGAATTCTATACCATCTAAGTTTAAACCTCTTAGTAATAGAGTTAATTGTATTCTAAGTAAGGATTTAAAACTTGATAATATATGATCAAAAATAGATAATTTTGTTTTATATTTTAATAGTTTTGAGCATTGTTTAAGTGAATTAGAATCAAAAGATAATATTGAAAATATATATGTTATGTGATGAGCAATGTTATATAATTATGCATTGAGTAATGATTTATTAGATAAGATTTACATAACTAAGGTAAAATGAGACTTTAATTGTGATGTTTTTTTTGATTGAGTTCCTGATAACTTTGTTTTAGAGAGTTATACAGACTATGAAGAAGAAAATTGAATAGAATATAGTTTTCAAGTATATAAAAAGATAGATTAATTAATCTATCTTTTTATATTTTGTTTTTCATGATACATGATTCATATATATAGTTATTTGTTTTATAATTTGATTTTAAAAAATCTAAAACATTATCATTGTAGCTTCAAGGTTGTAACCATATTTTTGTATTATTTAATAATTCTTTGTGTTTTTTTATTATTCAAATAGTGATTTCAGGATTTACTACAAATACAACTATATCTAGATTTGTATTTATATCAGACAATTCCTTATAACATTTATATCATTCTATTGTTGTTTCTTTTGGATTTATAGGAAATATATTTAATCATCTATTTTTTAGATTTAAAATTATTTTGTTTCAATATTTTTCTCTATTATTTGATGCTCAAATTACTGCTATATTCATTTTATATTAAATATTATATAGTATTTTATAATATTTAATATATTAATTTAAAAAAAATAACCAAATTTAATGGTTATTTTTTTCTTTTTTATTCATAAGATATTCAAAAACTACTGAACTATATGGACTTAATATATTATTTATAGATTCTAATATATAAGATGATTCTATTTCAAATGATCAATCTTCATCATCATTTATATAATCAGCCATATCTTCTATTCATCTAGCTCTTTGGTACATTTCTTCCCATATTTTTATAGTTTCTTCTGTGAATGGGTTTTCTTCTCATGTAACTCATTTGTATCTATCTATTCATGTATCAATAATATTATCTATAATTTTTATTATTTCTTCTCAAAAGTCTTGTATTTCTACTGCTATTTCTCAATCCTTATATTTTCTTATTTCAGTTATTTTTTGATCTATTGTTTCATCTTTTATTAATTGAGAAAACCTTTTTTTTCTATTTTCAACTTCTTTTTTACTTGGAAACCTTCAAATTCAGATTACATTTGTCATATTATATACCTTTAAAAGCTATTTACTTTTTGATTGTATTATTTTTAATATATAATGCAAGTTAATCTTTTATATTTAATAGATCTTCCCAGAAGCTTATATTATTTATTTTTCCCCATGAATCTTTTAATTCACTTATAAAATTTTCATATTCCTCTTTTGTGTAGTCTATAGGTATATATTTATATTCTCATTTTTTACCCTCTACAAAATCTATACCAAGTTCTCATAAATTATACTTTGATTTCAATTCTCTATTATTATCAAACATCAATTTATAAAATAAAAGTTGTCTTAAATAATTTCATCTTCAGTCTCAATATTTTTTATTTCAATTTCTGTCTATTCATTTTATATGTGACATTCATTTAATAGATCATGTTTTGTAATCTATTAGTGCAATATCATTTCAATCTACAAGTTCTATTTTATCTACCTTTCATGTTAATGGTATTCATTCAAATATAATATTTTTTGGGTTAAAGTTATATTCTGTATTTAATATTTTTCTATTATTATTTTGAAAAATGTTATAATATCACTCTATTCAATTAATTCATCTCTCTTTTAGTCTATCGTATTCCTCAGGAGAGTTATCATATCTATCTAATTCTTCTAAAAATATTTCTTTAGCTTCCTCTAAGCTTATATGTTTGTTTTCAATTTTTGAAACTCATAACTTTTCTAATATCTTATGATATGCACTTCAAAATACTAAATTTTCATTTGATAAAAATGGGTACCTAAATATAACTTCTCTCAAAAATTTTTGAGGATCATCTATAAACTTGTTTAAATCAGTTGGACTAATTTTGTAGTTTTCTAGAAACTTAGATATATAGTCTAATTCTTGTTTAGTGTTTTTTATAAGGTCTGTATCTTTAATACTTGATTTTAAAATATTTTTTAACTCTTTATCACTTAAGTCTAAATCTTTTTCTTTATTTTCAATTAAAGTTTCTTCCACAAAGCTAGATTTTATCAAAAGCTTGTTTTCTTTTGATTGTGGCATAGTAAAAATTAATGATTTTTTTGCTCTTGTTAATGCTACAAAAAACAACCTTCTTTCTTCTTCTTTAGATATTTCTTTTTCTAATTCTTTATATTCAGATTCACTTAAATCAGCATATTGTAGTCATTCTCAACTTATTCATATAGGTAGTTTTAGCTTGTTTGGCATAGCTTTTTTATTCCAGTTTCACTCATATACTTCAGGAATAAAAACTATATCATATTCCAGTCATTTAGATGCATGAGCAGTTAATATTTCAATTTTTGAATTAATAGACTTTATATTTTCTCTAGATATAGATATTCAAAATTTATTATATAAATCAAACTTATTTATAATATTTTTTATGCTTATATTTTTATCTATCTCTATAAATGATTTTATCTTATTTATAAGTGTAAATATATCTTGTAAGTCATTTATATCTCATTTATCTTCTATATATTCAAATAATCATGTTTTTTCTATAGTTTCTCTAATTATGTTTGTTGCAGCTCATATTCATGTGTTTTTATTTAAATCTAAAACGAATTCTCTAAATTCAATTATTTTATCTATATCTTTTATTTCTTCTTTAAAATCTTCATCTGAATCTTCTATATTTTTTATAATATCCCAAATTGATAATTTATTTTTTCTTCTTTTGTAGTTTTTTTGAAATAATACTCTGTTTATATGTATAATATCTATATTTTCTATATTTACTAATTCACTTCTCAAAGTATTTATTAATTTTTCGTCATCAAAATAAGGATTATCTACTAGTTGAAGAAAATTTAGTAAAAAATCACAAAATTTATTTTTCAAAATATTAGAGCTATTTTTTGAATTCACTTCTAATCATTTTTGTGTCAAAAAATCTGACCATTCAGTAATTTGTTTGTTTGTTTTTACTATTATTGCAAAATTTTCGTTTTGATTATATTTTTCTTTTATTTCCCTATATACATACTCTTTTTCTTTTATGTCATTTTCAAACAAATAAAAATTATTACAATTAATATCTTTATTCTCTCAAGATGCTATTAATTCTTTATCTATATTTTTTATTCTATTTGATATTCTTTGTTTATTATTTTCTATAAGATTTTTAGATATGTCTAATATTTTTTGACTTGATCTATAATTGTGTGATAAAACTATATTCTTTGTGTGGGGGTATTTTTTTGAGAAGTCTAACATATTTTCAATATTTGCTCATTGAAAACGGTAAATTGATTGATCATCATCTCATACTACCATTATATTTTGCTCTTCAGGAAAATACTCTAATATCAAGTCAATTATATTATTTTGACTGTTGTTTGTATCTTGAAATTCGTCTATCATTATGAATTGAAATTTTTCAGCATAATATGCAACTATTTCTTCATCATTTTTGAATTTTTCAGTTACAAAGTTTATCATATCTGCAAAATCATACAGTCATTTTTCTCTTATACTCTTATTATATTCTTTGTATACTAGATTTAATTCTTTAAGTTTATTTATATGTTTATCATATTTTTCTTTATCATCTTTTTGTCTTTTTTCTAAATTTCTTATTCTATTATTATATTGCAGTTCTTCTATTTTTTGTTCATACTCTTTTTCTTGTTTTTTTATTACTATATCAAATCAATCTGGAGTTAGTCATTCTGTCTTTAATTTACCTATTCTATCTTTTATATCTCTCAAGTAAGCCATTCTATCTCATGGACTAAACAACTCTTTTATTTCTCATTTTTCTATATTTGAATCTAATATACTGCTTATTATTTCATAAGATTCTATATCATCTATTGTTTTTTTAGCTCTCTGTTCTAAAAATTTTTCAGGAAATTCTGATATCACTTCAGATGCAAATGAATGAAAAGTAGAAACTTTTACCTTATATCATTCTTGTCATAAGAATTTTACTAATCTTTTTCTTATTGCAATAACTCATGCTTCAGTAAATGTTGTTATCAAAATATTTTCAGCATTAGCTCATATAGTTCTTATTATATTAGCTGTTCTCATTCATATAATTTGAGTCTTTCATGTACCTGGTCATGCTATAACCATAAGTGGTCAATATATATTATCTACTGCCTCTTTTTGCTCAGTGTTTAGATTATTATATTCTTCTAGAAAAAATTTTTCATTCATAATTGTTTTTTAAATTTGTTAATACTTTGTTATATTATTCTTTTATAACTATATGTCAAAAATATTATATACAAAATATATACAAAAAATAAGTAGTATTTTAAATACTACTTATTTTTATCTATAACTAATTTCATTTACCATTATATATTGAGTATCTGAGTTATCAATTTCCCATTTTAATAATATTTTTGAACTCAAGTCATAATTATTGTCTTTTAATAATGTTTTTATACTAAAATTTTCTAATAAAGTATAACTTAATAAATCAACTGTTTTTGTTTCGTTTTCAAAATATATTTTATATTCTCTAAAAGTATAAAAATCATAAATATCTATTATATCTTCTACTTTTATTTCTTCTTCTATCCCTATGTTATTATTTTTTCTAAAAATTATAGGTTTCAATATATTATAATCATAATCTTTGTATTTATCAACTAATTTATAAAGGTTTGTTCTTATTAGTTGAGTTCTATATTCTTTACTTGTATTTTTTAATTCTTCAGGAGTTTCTCAGAAATCATATCTATTTGTATAAAAAAGATCCTTTGGTAATTTGAAATATTCATATTCACTATATTTTTTGGTTTTGTTAGCTCATATTGGATCATCAAATGTAATATCATAATAATAATTTCATACTTTTGTCCATGCATGTCATACATTTGGAAAGTCAACTGCGTCTATAACATCTCATTTTATTATATTACTTTCAATTCAATTAAATCACAGCATCAAACTAAATAATTCTACATATCATTCACAAACTCAATCCTTATTTTTAAATGTTTCTATTCATGAATATATTTCATAATCACTTAGTTTGAAGTCATTTGAGTATTCAATATTATCTAATATGTAAGCATAAATTATTTTAATTATCTCATCTTTATTTGTAACTCATTTAGTTATATCTTTTGATGTTTTTTTTATTTTTATTAAATCATTATCTATATCACTTCTTAAATATCTATTAGATTTTTTTAAAAAACTAATAGTGTCTAATTTATTTGGTATTCAATATATTATATCATTATCAACAACCTTAAATTTAGCAAATTCATTAACAAAAGCTATATCTTGATCTCATCATTTTATTATAAGGTCTGTCTCAGGGTTTATTCAGTTTTTTATAAGATCGTTATATGTTATTTTTTGAGTATTATTGAAATAATACATTTTTTCAAAATCATAACTATACCAAACTCAATTTTCTAATGTTAAAACTTTATCGTTAAACACTTTATGTTTAAAATTTTTAAAAAGCTCACTTCAGTTTATTATATCTTTAGTTTCTTTTTGAGAATTTTTAAACTCTAATTCAAATATTTTTTCATTATTTAGTTTTTCCAGGTCACTTATCTTTGAGTAATTATTTAAAGATAAGTCTTTATTTTCTTTTAGGTTTATTATGGCTTGATTAAGTTTTTTTAAAAAACTCAATCAAGAATCATAACTGTTTTTTTCTTCTACTGTACTGTAAAATGCTTGATAAACATTTTTTATATTATCATCAATATTATTATATGATGAAAAACTTGTTATTGGTATTAATAATATTATTAGTCAAATTAAATATTTCATTTTTATTTTAATTATTTTTTAAGAGCTTCTTCTAATTGATTGTCATATCACTCATTGTATCTATCTATATCTAATTCTATTACTTTGTCAGCTTCTATTCATTTTCACTCTATTCATGTTTCTGATAATCATGTATACCAGTTAGCTATTGTATATTTAAGACTAGATCAGTCTCAGTATTCTTTTATTGTTTGGACTGATCATTTTCAGTAAGTTTTTTCTCAAATAGTTGCTACATCAAAATAATCTTTTAAAGTTCAAATCATTATTTCTGATGCTGATGCTGTTCATGAATTTTGTAATATAATTACCTCATAATTATTTAAGTCAATTATATTTTCTCATCTGGCATAATAATTTTGTCTAAATTTGTCATACTTAACAACTGCTGCTGTTTTTCAGTCGTCAATAAGATATCATAACATTTTTACTACTTGATCCAAGTATCATCAACCATTATTTCTTAGATCTATGATTATTTTTCATATATTTTCATCTTTTTTTAATTCAAGCAATGATTCTTCAAAATCAGCTGATATATCACTTCAAAATGATTTTATTTTTATATAAAATGTGTTTGAATTTAATTTTTCATATTCAAGATTTTTTATTACTATTTTATCTCTTTCTACATCTATTTCTATACTTTTTCAACCTCTTAGTATTGTTAGTTTAACCTTTGTTCATTTTTTTCATTTTATCCAGCTAGTAACTTCTTCTAGAGAATTTTCTTCACTAACTTCAACTCAATCTACTTTAGTAACTATATCTCATCATTTTATTCCAGCTTTTTCTGCTGGTCATCATGGTATTGGAGTAGTTATTTTTACTTCTCATGGTTTTGACATTTCAACATAAGCTCATATTCATTCATATTCCCCCTCAAGATTTTCAGAAAAGCTTTTGTTTTCTATAGGTGGAAAATAAACTGTATGTTTGTCATTAGCTCAGCTTGTTAATCATTCAATAGCTGAATATATTAATTCATTTTTATCTATATCTTCTTTTTTATAGTGTTTATTTAATAGTGTTTGGTAAACATCATCAAATATTGCTTTTTTAGTTCATAAAGCATTGTACTCTTTCATTTCTTTGTATGCTTTTTCTTCTTCCTCTAAATATCTATATGTATTTTTTATAAATAAGATATCTTCTTCATTTGCACTTTTTTTGATAAGGCTATCTTTTTTTAAATCCATATCAATTTCAAGAATTTCTCTTGCTAAATAATAAAATACATATGCATTTATTGTCTTGTTTTGGTACAATTTACCATTTTTATTTTCTAGCTTATCATGATACACCAATTTTTTAAGAGCATCTTCTAGTTCACTTCATTTTTCTATTCATTCATATTTTAACTCTATATATTTGTATGATTTGGGTGTATTTTTGTAAAAATCAGCAAAAAATTCAAATGTTTCTCATCTTGTTATTTCTTTTTTTACTTCACTTTGTATTTCTTTAGCGTTTTCTGATTCTACTTTTATATCAATAGCATAAACACTACTGAAATGGCTACTTATTATCAGTATAGTTATTAAACTTAGTATTTTTTTCATTATTTTTCTTTTTTTATTTTATAAATTATTTATTTTATACTACTTATTTTTTTTGTTATTAAAAAATATAATAAAAATATAACTTGAAAAAAAATTATTTTATTTTCAAGTTAATAATTCTAGTCATCAAAATGGATATATTGCTCAGAAAAATATCAATCATAATCAAAGTCATATTAATACTAGATATGTTCATCATCTTCATAAATATTGTTCAGCCCAAACAAAATTACCAGTCCATCAATGAACTTGTTTTCTATATTTTAATATTGATATTCATATTATTATAAAAAATATAGAATAAAATATCTTAAATATTGCTTCCATTTCTAAAAGGTTAATATATTAAATAGCTTTTCTCCAGTTTGATCATTCACCTATATCGGTTTTTAATTTTATAGGTGTATCTTTCATTATATTTTCCATTATTTTTGATATTTCTTTTTTTATAAAATCTTCTTCTCAAGGATATACATCAAAAACCAATTCGTCATGAACCTGCATTATCATTTTTGATTTTTTGTTATTTTTTTTCAAAAAATTAAAAGACTCTATCATTGCTAGCTTTATTATATCTGCACTAGTTCATTGTATAGGCATGTTTGTCGCTTCTCTTTGAGCTCAGGATCTTATCATTTTATTTGAATCATTAATTCAAGGTATATATCTTTTTCTTCAAAAGATAGTTTCTACATATCATTTTTCTTCACATGTTTTAATTGTGTTTTCTAAATATTCTTTTACTTTTGGATATGATTCAAAAAATTTATCTATATATTCTCTTGATTCTTTTAGTGATTTTCAGATCATTTTTGAAAGTCAAAATGCACTTATTCAATAAATTACTCAAAAATTAACAGCTTTTGCTATTTTTCTTTCATTATTTGTAATAGTTTTATCAGGAAAAAGAAAGTTTGCAGTTTTATGGTGGATATCATGATTATTTTTGAATGAGTCAATTAAGTTTTCATCTCATGATAGTATAGCTAGAATTCTTACTTCTACTTGTGAATAATCTATAGCAATTATTTTTCATCATTCATATCTTGAAACAAAAGCTGATCTTATCTCTCAAGCTAATCAATGAGATGATGGTATATTCTGAAGGTTTGGATTAGTACTAGATAATCTACCTGTAGTAGTAACAGTTTGATTATAACTTGTATGAAGTAAGTTTTCTTTATCTAATAGTTTAGATAATCATTCTATATATGTTGATAATAGTTTTGAAAAGTGTCTATAATCTACAATCATTTGAGCTATTTCAAACTCATGAGATAATTCTCATAAAACTTCCGCATTAACACTATATCATGTTTTTGTTTTTTTTCACTTTGGTAGTGCTAATTTTTCAAATAGTATTTCTCATACTTGTTTTGGAGAATTTATATTAAACTCTGTATCAGCTATTATAAATATTTGTTTTTCTAGTCTAGATATTTCTTTTTTTAATAGTTCTCATATTTCAAATAATTTATTTTTATCTATTTTTACTCAATCAAGCTCCATTTTTTTAATTACGTCTATTAGTGGTATCTCTATTTCATTTAATACTCTGTCTTTTGTTATTCCTTCATCTTTTTGTAGTTTGTATATTTTATTTGTTATAAATACATCTTCAGCTGAATATTTTGATGCTATTTCTAAATTAACTCTATCAAAATTTATTTTTCATTTATTAGTTATTTCTTTATAACTTATCATTTCATAATAAAAATAGTTTTGAGCTAATTTGTCCAAGCTTAATCATCTATTTCAAGGTTTTTTAATATATTCTCATATTAATGTATCATAAAATTTTGCCATATTTTTTTATTATTTTTTATTTTTTTATTATTATAATAAAAAACAAAAAAAGACTAAATTTTAATTAGTCTTTTTTATTGTCTTATGAAATAACTTCATCAATTACTCTGTTATATTCATATACATCTTGTCCTTTGAAAAATCTTTTTAATTCAATTTCTGCAGTTTCTGGAGAATCTGAAGCATGGATTATGTTAGCATCTATTGTAAGTCCAAAGTCACCTCTTATTGATCCTGGTAAAGCTTCAGCTGGATTAGTTGCACCAGTTAAATTTCTAACAGTAGCTATTGCATTAGCTCAAGTAGCAGCTATAGCAACAACAGGAGTTCTTTGCATGTATTTAACTATGTTTGGAAAAAATGGTTTATCAGCTAAGAAATCATAGTGTTCATTTACTATTGAATCATCTAATTGCATCATTTTTAAACCACTTATTTTAAGTCATTTATTTTCTAGTCTAGATATAACTTGTCCTATTAATCCTCTTTCAACTGTATCTGGTTTTAGTAATATTAATGTAGTTTCCATAAATATTTTATTATTATTAATATAAATACGAAGGTATTATATCTAAAAAATATTATTTGCAAGTTTGTGTTTTTATAATTTACTTGCAATAGCTTATATATAAAATATAATAAAAAAAAATTATATATTTATTAATGTATTTATGAAAAAAAGATTAACCTTAAGTTTAGAGTTTTTATTAACACTATTTTTACTTTCAACATTTGCAATAATTTTAAGTAATTATATTTTTATAAACAACACTAAGATAGAATTAAAAAAATATATAGAAAGTTATGAATATTCAAAATTTTGATGAAAAGAAAATTATTTAATTCTTCAAGAAATTCAAAAAGAACAAACAAATTCTTTTTTAGAAGAATTAAATAATAATAATCCAGAATATATTAATGAAATAAAGAAAAAATTAAACATAAATTATAGTGACCAAAATTATTTTGATAAAGAAGAATTAGATGCTATTTTTTCATCATGATTTATGACTTGATCTACCAATTATGAATATTCTTTAGTTGAGTTTTCTAGTTACAACTGTGAATATTGTAAAAATCTATATGAGAACATAGATTTTTACAATATTTCTAATGAGAATAATCTTAATTACTTTTTAAAAAATATGTCTAATATAAATGATAAAGAAGTTTATAATCTTTCAAAAAATATTGAATGTATTAATGATAAGGAAACTGCTTTAAAAGTTTTTGATGAATTATCACTTGAGGATAAAAGTAATTTTACATTTGAGTATATAGAAAAAAATAATTTAGATATTACAGAATGTATTGATTCAGAAAAAACAAAAAATAGTTTAGAAAATCAATTTTGACAATGAATATATTTATGAATTGATGTTTTACCTACTTTATTTATAATAAATAATGATACTTGAGAATACTTGAAAATAGAATGAGTTATTTCTCAAGATGAACTAATGCAAAATATTGAACAATTAAAGAAAAAATAATAAAAGATTGAATATTTTAAAATATTCAATCTTTTATTATTCTATACACATTATGAATTGTTCTCATGTATTATTATGTCACTCGCTTTGATTGTTAATTCAGACACTTGTAAAACTAGATCATATATCATTTGTATTATTATAACCTCTCATGTATCAAGTATTGCTACAACTTAATCAGAAAAAGCTATTTCAATTATAATCAGGACGAGATGGAGAACTTCAACATAAGTCATATGATACATCTGTATACCATGCAAAATGAATCCTAGTATTAGGGTTAAAGTCATCTTTTAAGCTATTAATATAATTTAATCAACTATTCTTATATGTATTAGAAAAATTACAACCACTAGTTCCTCAAAAAATATTATTATTATTCTGATTTATTCAACTCCATTCCTCCCACCAGCAATGACTGTTATCTCAAGTTGTACCAGGGACTTTAAATCAATTATTAATACATATATTGTAGTAATTTAAGCTCGCTTCTAAGTATGTTGTATTTGATGATATAGGTATCAAAACATACTTTCAATTTTTTGATCATATTTGTAAAGATTCACTTTTTATAACAGTACTTTTTTCATCAATAACTCCTGCTTCATTACTTCTAGCAACTATTTCATTATATAATGTTTCTCAAGCTAGTATTTGTATATCATTTTTATTAAATACTGCACTATATTCTGTTGTATCAACTGATAAATCTATATCATTTCATAGTTCTTGTAGTGGTATATTTGTTGTTGGCTCTAATAGTGTTCATAGTTGATCTCATATTGAATATGATTCTCTTGTTTCATAGTTAGCATATGTTGTTGGGATTACATTGTTATATGCTGTATTATTATTTTCTAGTAATGTCAGTAATTGAAACTTTGTTTTTGATCAGTTTGTTGTATATGTATAGTAGTTTTCTTCTAGTGGGTCTTTGGCATCATCATTTACTTTGATATTTCTTAGTGTTCATGTTCATGCATATCATTGGATTACTAGGTTAGTTGTTCAGCTTCATATTATTGTTTTAGTTTCATCTGGCTCTGGTACTACTCATTCTTTGGCTTGGTATACTTGGATACCTGTTCTTATTTGTCATAAATCTGTTATTCTTTTACTATCTCTTGCTTCACTACTATATCATTGTAGTGATATGAATCAAATAGTTCATAGTATAGCTAGTATTGTTATTACTACTATTAGTTCTACTAGAGTGAAAGCTTTTTTATTGATATTTAGCATACTTTATTAAAGGGTTAAATAAAAATACATACAAATTTAATTGTATGTATTTTTGAGTTTTTCAGTAGTAATTTATAGTTTTTTATATTGACTATCTTTTTATATATTTGTTACTTTATATATAATTCTGATAATTTAATTGATGGTTCCCGAGTTCACTGTATAGGTCATACTTTTCAATCATATGAATAATTCATAAAATAACTGTCATATCTAAATCATCAAACATTCCGGTTATAGATATCACTATTTCAACAATAATTAAGTCATAACCGTATATATTGTGTATCACTAGTATCAGATTTAGGTATAGTATTAGTTCTCATTATTGTCATATAAGTAGTATTTCATAAACATTCCCGTTGTGACAATGTAGTTTGAGATCAAGTATCTGGAGTAATTGTAGTAGATGGAGTATAAAAAGTTATTGGTTGTGAACTAGACCGAGGAGTTTTTATCATAAATTTATTAACACTCATAGAATATCTATTTGGATTAAAACAGTCTATGTTTGTATTCTGAATATAATCTCATAACCAACAACTTCTTGCATCTGTAAAGCTATAATCTCCTTTTATATTAAGATATCTAGTCCACCCACCTCAATCAGTTGTCATATCACAATATACTTCAAATCATACTCAATTGTTTTCTGGATCTATTGTGTATGTTCCATCTCATATACTAGCTCCATTATCAAGTATTTCTTTACAACTTGAATATACTATAGGTTCAGTTGATATTGGTTCTTCTTCTACTCATTCGTTATTACTTTTTGTAACTATTTCTTCATATAATGGTGTTCAACTAAGTGTTTGAATATCTGATTTTGAAAATATTGCTTTGTATTCTGTTGTATTTGTATTCAAATCTATATCTGTTTCTCATAGTTCTTGTACTGGTGTATTTGTTGTAGAGTCTAATAATATTCATAGTTTATCTCATATAACATATGGTTCTCTTGTTTCATAGTTTGCATATGTTTTTGGGATTATATTGTTATATGCTGTATTATTATTTTCTAATAATGTTAGTAGTTGAAACTGTGTTTTTGCTCAGTTGGTTGAGTATGTGTAGTAATTATCTTCTAGTGGATCTTTAGCATCAGTATTTACTTTGATATTTCTTAGTGTTCATGTTCAAGCGTATCATTGGATTACTAGGTTAGTTGTTCAGCTTCATATTATTGTTTTTGTTTCATCTGGTTCTGGTACTACTCATTCTTTAGCTTGGTATAATTGAATTCATGTTCTTACTTGTCACAAATCTGTTAT
>JASMTS010000007.1:0-4972 GCA_041694155.1 Candidatus Altimarinota bacterium
AAAAATATTCAATACATAACTTGATGATATGTAGATTGAATTTTTTGAATAAACACTTATCTTAAATACAAAAATGCTCCTATAAGTGATGTATTTACACCTGAACAATTATCAAAATGAAGAAAAGTATGAGAAAACTTAAGTTTATTTATAGATAATTTTTCTAGGCTAAATTGAGTAGATGCTGAATTGATGGCAATAGCAATGTCTAGTGACATAAGTCCTGATAGCTTTGTTTTTGTAGATGAAGAATGAAATATCACTATAATGGATAAATGAAATGATAATAATGTTATAACATTTTCAGAAAAAATTTCAGTAGAATGATTATTACATGAATCATTTATAAAAAGAGATATAAACTTGATTACAAATCAATTAAATTTGCTATATAGAAGAGAAGATAGAATAGACTACATAAACAAACTTAGAAATATTATTTTTGAATATTCATATCAAAGAGAAGCCAGAAAAATATTTACTAATCAAACACCTAGATGAATTGAAATAAACTTGCCAGAATTAAATCTAAATAGAAAAATGAAGGCAGTAGACTTATTTTGAGATTACAATGAATTAGTTATAGACTGAGAAAAATACATAAACAACTCAAATTGAGAGTTCTACACTCAAGAGTGAAAAAGATTAGCTATATATGATTGAATGGTTTTAAATATAGAAGAATTCAATCAAGAAATAGAACAAACTCCATGAACTCAACCATGAAGCAATTTATATGAACAAATAGAAACAACAAGACCTAGACAAATACCAGAGAACTTATCAAGAACAAATGAAGAAGCTCCAGAAGTAAGTCTAAGACCTAGACAAAGACCTCAAATAGAACAAAACCAACAAGTAAATGAAAATATAGAAATAAATTTATCAAAAGAATTTTGAGAGTGGTTACAAAATGAATGAGAAAAACATATATGAAGAACTTGACCAAATAGTTGTTGAGTAGCAGTATATACACTTATAGATACATTCATGAGAAGTAGATCAATAAGAGGATCTCTTGGTATATGATATCAAAGACACTGAGCTAATTTTGACTCAATATTAACATGAGAAATAAGCAATGATAATCCTTTTATACTACAACGGTGAAATAATATAGATAGAATTGATAACGCTAATGAACTAGAAAGTTCATGAATAAATTTAGATACAATAATAAATGAAAACCTTGAAGTAAAAACAAGAAATATAGATTTTCCTAAAGATGCTAGGGCATGAGAAATACTCGTATATGGTGAAGATGCTGCCTCTTCTAGAGCGACAAATGCTAGAAAAAAATACTGACATGTAGAGATAAAATGAAGTGATAATAATTATTATAGTTATTATAAATCAAATATACCATGATGAAGTGCTAAGGAAAGTCAAAATATGACAGCTCAAGAGTATGCAAGATTAACTTGATTTAATGGTAAAGCATATAGTATAGAATTAAAGACTTAAAAAAATAAATGCATATATTATGCATTTATTTTTATTTTTCTAAATCTAGACTTTGTTTATGAATTCTATTCCATATATCTATAATAAATTGATCCTCCAATCAAAATTCTCTAGAAACTTCTAGGTTATCATTTAATAGTTCTTGCCATCTTTTTGAATCTAAAGGTTTTTTTCATTCTTGTTTTTTTATTTCTCATATTTGTTTTACTATTTCAAATCTTCTAAAAAACAAATAAATCAGCTCCTTATCTAAAGTGTTTATCTGTTCCCTATAATTTGACATCAATTCACTATTTTCCATATATTATAAATATTAATTATAAAACTTCTCAACTAATTCTTTCTTGTTTTTTATCATTTGATTTTCTTGTTTCATGAACTTGAATAACATGATTAGCAACATTAAATATCCATCATCTAGTAGCATCCATATTATAATCATCAAAATCTTCCACAACTCAGTTTTTTACAGAAAAATCTACTATTTGCTCTTGCCAAGTTTTATCTATATTTGGGTTATAAGAATAATCAAATCATATAGCTTTTATAAGCATTCAAAGTGATTCTGCTTTAGTTATATTATCTTCAGGTCTAAAAGTATCATTTGAAGCTATTAAATCATTATCAACTAATGATTCTATACTATAACAAGCCCAGTTATTAGGACTAGTAGAACTAACATCACTAAAAATATTATCACAACTAGATTTTTTTTCACTTCATATTTCTTTACCCAATCTAGATTCATAAACTCCCCTAGCAACTGCAGCTATTTCTTGTCTTAAAACATTATCTCATAGATTATAATTTGTTGGGTCACTTTTATAATCATTTATAATACCTTTTTCTGCTAATTTGTTAGCATATTCTATATTAGAAGATAATGATAATGCTCAAACTGAAGTTACACTAAAAACAAAAACTAACAATACTAAAAATTTTTTCATATACATAATTATTAAATTAATAAATTGATATTATTATCATAATAAAAAAACAAAAAAATAAAACTAATTTTTATAGAAAAATTAGTTTTATTTTTTATATATTTAAATCTCTCAAAGCATTTATTCTATCATCCAAATCTGGATGAGTAGAAAAAAGTGCTCTTAGTCAAGATTTACCTTTAGTTGATATTTTCATAGTAGCAAATTTTGATTGATCATCTGAAGCCATGTTTTTCATATTTTTGAGTGCTTCTAATCAAGCTATCATTTTATTTTTACCTACATATCTAGCACTTCATTCATCAGCCCTAAATTCTCTATGTCTAGAAAACCACATAGTTATAAGGGATGCTAATATACCAAAAATTATTTCTAATAATATTACAATACCAAAATAAGCTAATCAACCTAGGTTTTCATTTCTTGATCTAATAAACTCTGCAGCTACTCTTGCAAAAAATATAACAAATGTATTTAATACTCATTGTAATAATGTCATTGTAACCATATCACCGTTCAATACATGGGCCATCTCATGACCTATAACTCATTCTATGGCATCTTTATCCATCAAATCCAATAATCAACTAGAAACAGCAACCAAGGATTTATTTTTAGATGCTCATGTAGCAAATGCATTAGGTTCAGCAGATTGATAAAATCATACTTCAGGCATAGTTATATTCTCTCTTTCTGATAAGTCCTTAACAACATCAAAAACAAGTTTTTGCTTATCGTTTAAATCATAATACTTATCAACTGGTACTACTTGTACTCAATAAGCATTTTTAGCCATCCATTTTGACATGAAAAGACTTATAAAAGCACCTCAAAATCAAAAAATTAAAGCAAAAATAAATAATCATATATAATTTCATCCTAAATATCCAGTTATATCTACACCAAAAATCCTTTCGATTACAAAAACAGCGATAGTTAAAACAACTATTATTGCTAAATTTGTTACCAAAAATAAAAATACTCTCTTAATCATTTTTATTATTAAAAATTAATATTTAAAATCATTTCATATATTATAGATTTAAAGCAATTTGTCAACCATCTTGACTATACTTTTTATAGTTATCTTGCAAAAATAAGTCTATTATTTCTAAATCATATTTCAAATTATGACCAACTATAGTTTTATCTGAATTTAATAATTTATTTAAAAAATTTTTCATAGTATCATCGCTAACCTTATCTCAATCATGCATACGATTTATGTAATATAAATTATCATCATCAAGATAAATAGATACTCAAACAAGCATAGCATCCATATAATTAAGTGATGTTGTTTCAGTATCCAAAACTATTTCATTATAAGTTTCTATTTTTTTGGAAAGCTTATCAAGTTCAGCATCATTAGTAATAGTTTTTACTCAAACACCCATATCATCAAATATTTTCATTTTTTCTCTATTTGATTCCTCTAATAAAGAATTAAATTCATATTCTTTAAATAACTCTAATACTTCATTATTTAATATAGAATCCTTATCAAAAACATAATCAGATAGATTAAAACCAGATAATTCAACTCATAAATCAATTGTTGCTAGTTTTTTACTAAGAATTGCATTTTCTTTTGATTCTTTTAATTTTTCAAATGTTTTTCCTTTAAAACAAGACTGTATAGATTTATCAAAATCCTTAAAATCTTTATCTCACTTTTCAACTAATTCAATTTGTTTTAATATATCTTCTATTGTTCAAATATTGTTTATTAAGTCTATTGCTTTTTTTGGTCAAAATCAATCTATACCAGGTATATTATCGGCCTTATCTCATACTATAGCTAAATAATCAATTATAAGATTTGCTTCTATTCAAAATTTTTCTTTTGTTTTTTCTCAGTTATAAACTTTTTTCTTCATAGTATCGTAAATAGATACATTATCAGTAGTCAAGCTATATAAATCTTTATCTCAAGATAATATATAAACTTGATTGTCTTTATCAGTTCATAACTCTAAAGCTAAAGTACCTATAACATCATCAGCTTCATATCAAGGGATATCAATAATATCAATATTCATTTTTTTTATCATATCCTCAATATCATTTATTTGAGACCTTAAGTTGTCAGGCATTTTATCTCTAGTAGCTTTATACTCACTATATAACTTGTGACGAAAATTTTCTCACTTTGCATCTTTTACAAAAACTATATAATCTGGATTTTCCTTTGTAAGAGTATGAGCAAAAAATTTTGCCATACCAAATGTAGCATTGATTATTTTTCAATAGCTAGTAGAAAACTCAGGTAAAGCAAAAAACATACGATAAATAAAGCTGTTTCAATCAATTAAATATATTTTTTTCATCTAAAATTTTTATTAATTATATAAATAATGATAAAAATTATTAACTAAAAGTAAAGAATTAATTTTTAATAAAAAATTGACAAAATCCAGTTTATTAATATATAATATATATTACCCATATGAGGGTATTAACCAAAAAAGAAGGAGAAGTAAAATGCTTGACTCTCAAACCAAAGAAGACCTAGGTCTACAAAGCAATTGGAATCGTTTTTCAAAATGGAAAGGTAATCG
>JASMTS010000008.1:0-2504 GCA_041694155.1 Candidatus Altimarinota bacterium
TTTGTAAATCTATATCATTATAAAGGTTATAAATATCTTCTTCACTCAATTCTTCATACTCTCATTGTACATATCTACCTACTATATTATATCAATTACTTGTAAGTAAGTTTAACATACTTGGTGTATGTGTATATTCTTCTTTTGGTAACTGAAATCATTTGTATCAAAACTCTTCTAGCTTAGAATAAACTTGTAATAATAACTTTCAAAATCATTTTCTTTTATATGGTTCATTAACAACTTGAAACATATGATTATTGTTTGAAATATTATTATAAGTATAATTTCAAGGCTTAATTTCTCATATAATATTATCATTTTCTCTATCTAATATAGTTATAGATTTTTCAGTGTCATCTATATTTATTCTCACATTTTTTTCATTTTCTACTGAATCTAAATATTCAAATAATTTATCAAGTGACAATATAGAATCTATTTTTTTTGAATAGTTTGTTGATGTAATACCTATTTGTTTATCCAAGTCTCATAATCACTCTTTTTCCAAAAAGTTTTCCCACTCTTCTGAAGACCATTCTGTCATATCTAATGATCAATTATTAGCTAATGCCATAAATAAATAATTACTTATTAATAATCTAATAAAATTTTATCATAATAAAATATAGATTGCAAAATAAAAAATAATAAACATATATTTTTAAATATGTTTATTATTTTGCAAACCTATATAGCTAAAACATTTTTAACCAAATTTTTGTTATCAAAAGGAAATTTATAATTTTCTAAATACCTTACAAGTGAATAATATATACACCACTTGTCAGATACAGAAAATAAGAATGAATTACCTTCATTTTTTATAGGGTCAAACTCTTTCAAAATAGGACTTATATGACTATTATTAGAAATTATAGGAGTTACTCATTTTTCTAAATAATGATTTATATTTTCAATGTTTTCATCACAAATTATAAAATCAAAACCTACAAAATCAGATTTCGAAACTTTTGATGTAGCAACTATATTATTTCATAGTTTTTCAGATTCTACTCATTCTACATCTATAATAAATGAAGAAGGTAATACCAAAAGTCAATCTCTCAAATCTTTAATAATTGCTTTATTTGTTATCTTTATCAAACCTAATGCTTTATGCTTTTTGATTAATCAAAATCTATTTTTAAGCTCTATATTTTTCTCCTTTTTTTCTTTAATAACCATGTTTAAATCCATGAAAGAAAAGTTAAATTTATAAACTAAAAATATTGTAACATAGAATTACATAAAAAAGCAAAATTTAAAACTTGACTATAATATAAAAAAAATTGTAAATACTATTTTTGCATTTTTTAAAAATATCGATAAAATCCTATTCTAAAGTAATAAAAGATATATAAATAATTAAAAAATTCAATGAAAGATTTTTGGAAAAAACAAATAGAAAAAAATGGAAAACTTGTATTTTTAGCTCCTATGGACTGATATTGAGACAGTGCATATAGACAAGCTATGAAAAGAGTATCTCCACATGTGTATTGTATAAGTGAGTTTTATAGCTCAGATTGACTTATACACTCAAAATTTTTGGCTGACAGTGTTTTACCTCACGAAAAATCAGAAGACCCATTAATTATTCAAATATTTGGTAAAGATCCTGAAGCATTTGCAAAAGCAGCAAAAATAATAAGTCAAAAAAAATATAATATTGCTGGTATAGATATTAATATGTGATGTCCGGCTAAGAAAGTAGTTAGAAGCTGACATGGTTCAAGTTTACTAATAAATGAAGAAACAGCTTTTGATATAGTAAGAGCTATGAACGAAGCAACTGACTTACCAATAAGTGTAAAAACTAGATTGAGTTTTGATGGTAATCAAAACCTTATAAATTTTGTTAAATGACTAGAAGAAGCATGAGCAAGTCTTATAACAATACATGGTAGAACAGCAAAACAAGCATATACTTGAAATGCTGATTTTACAAATATATATGAACTAAAAAAACATGTATCAATACCAGTAGTTTGTAATTGAGATATAATAAACTACACTGATTGAATGGAAAAAATAAAAGACTTAGATGGTATTATGTTATGAAGAGCAAGTTTTGGTAATCCATGGTGTTTTATATGAGAGAAACATATAAAAGACAAAGATTTTCTTAAAAAAACATGAATAAACCCTGATAATTTTATAGATAATGCTTACCATCCTACATTAGAAGAAATATTGGAGGCAATGGAATTTCATGCTCTAAAATTAGTAGAAACAAAATGAGAAAAAAAATGAAATTTAGAAATAAGAAAGCACCTAGTACAGTATCTTAGAAATTTTCCATGAGTAAAAGCATATAGAAAAAGATTAGTTACCACAGAAAGTTTTGAAAATACACAAAATGTAATAAAAGATATAAAAAATGATTTTGCTGAACATTTACAAAAAAGACCTAGTCTTAATGAAATAGAAAAAGAAGAAGTTTTATAAAACTTCTTCTTTTTCTATTTCATTAAGACTAGGTCTTTTTTGTAAATGTTCAG
>JASMTS010000009.1:0-8868 GCA_041694155.1 Candidatus Altimarinota bacterium
AAACAAGAGAATCATATTCAATATGAGATCAACTATGAACACTATTAGAGCCAACGACAAATATACCACTACAAGAAATATGAAATGATATAGATTTATCAGTTGATACAACAGAATATAGTGCAGTATTTAATAAAAATGATATACAAATACTAGCTTGAGAAACATTATATAATGAAATAGTTGCTAGAAGTAATGGTATTTGAGTTATAGATAAAACAGAAGAAGAATTATATTCATTTATATCTCACACATTTACCAATTGTTGACAAACATGAAGATTTTGACCAACTTTAAATCAATGTACTAGTTCTTATGATACTACTTGGGACGAAGATACAAATTATTTTAATATGAATACTCAATGAATACAAGAATGGACTGTTCCTAAAAGTTGAACTTATAGAATAACTGCTTATTGAGCAAAATGATGAGATAATAATTATTATTGAAATTGGAGATATTTATGATGATTATGAGCCGTAATAGAATGAAGTATTAATTTAATAAAATGACAAAAATTAAATATTGTTGTATGACATAAATGACTAAATGGTTATTGAAACCAAAATACTGGTTGATGATGAGCTTGATGAACATTTGTTTTTACTTGAAATGTTTCTTGAAATTGATTAATAATAGCTGCATGATGATGAGCTTGATCACATGAAGATAATAAAACAGATTGAAATAATTATAGATATTGACAAACTTCTACTTATTCTTGGAATTGAAATTCTTCTTATAATTCTACTATATTATCATATAGTGCAGCATGATGAAAAAATTGAAATCCTTGATTAGAATATTGAACTTGTAATTATTGTTGATGAGCTTGAGTAGGTTGGTTATGATTTGCAAATTCAAATGAAAGACATTGAAAATTATTTAATTGATGAAATAATTCATCACAATCTTGTAATCAATGGTGATGATTTGGTTGAGGATGATCTAGCTACGATAGCAATAGATGTGAATGATTACTACCTTGGTCTCACTGAGTTGGAGCATGATGATGATATTCATGATGAGGTTGATCAGAATATAGATGATTAAGTTGAGGTTGAAGTTCTTTTATATCTTTAAATGTTATTAATCCATCAACCTCAGATTGAAATTGGCTAACTACATGAAATGAATCACAACCTGTATATGAATGAACTGTTTGAAATTTAAATAAATGGAATAACTGACATTGAAAAGTTTTTATAAAATATATATGAAATTAAAAAAGACTATTTTAAAATAGTCTTTTTTAGCTTTTTATTCAATGTCATCTTTTAAGAAGTATATAATTTATAATTGTTAAAATAGTTATAAAAAATATTAATATCGCTATAGCTATATATATATTTACATCACTAATTCATAAAAATGAATATCTAAGTCAATTTACCATATATAATATAGGATTACCCATACTTATTGTTTGCCAGAATGGTGATAATAGGTCAGTAGAGTAAAATACTCATCCTAAATATATTAAGGGTGTTATTACAAATGATGGTATTATAGAAATATCATCAAAAGTTTTTGCATAAATTGCATTTACTAATCATAACAATGCAAATAATAAAGAACTTAAAACTAAGAATATAATAAAATAAAAATAATTAACTATTTGTATATCTGCCATCAAGTTTCATGCTATAAAAACTAATAATCATACGATCATTGCTCTTATTACTGCTCACACACAAAATCATATAAGTATTTTTGTATGACTAATAGGTGATACAAATAATTCCTCTATAGAGTGTTGAAATTTTGATCAAAAAAAACTAGAACTAGTATTTTGATAACTTGCCATTATTACAGACATCATCAATAATCATGGAAATATAAAATTAATATAATCTACTCATTCTATTATAGATATTCTTTCTCATATAAATTTTCAAAAAATAAGTAAGTATAAAGTAATTGTTACTACCGGTGGTATTAGTGTTTGTTTCCAAACTCTTAGAAATCTACTTGTTTCTTTTATTACTAATGTTTTTAGGTCTGTCATATTATTTTTGTATTAATTTCATAAATAAAGCTTCAATTCTGTTTGTTTTGTTTCTAAAGCTTGTTATTTTTATATTTTGTTTGCTAAGCTCTTCAAACACATTATTTAATATATCTCAATTTTTTATTGTTATTTCGAATTCATTTTCATCTATCTTTTTGTATAAATATTTTTCTTTGAATTCATTGCTTATATTATCAGAGTTATCTTTTGTTGTTAATATTATACTTTCTTCTTGCATTTGTGAAAGTAGTTTTTTTGTAGTTGTATTTTCTATTACTTCTCACTTATGTAGTATTGCTACTTTTTTTGCCATAGATTCTACTTCTTCTAAATAATGAGTTGTTAATATGATAGTAGTTCATTTTTTGTTTAAATCAGTTATAAACTCCCACATACTTTGTCTAAGGCTAACATCTACTCATGCTGTAGGCTCATCTAAAACTAATATTTTTGGGTTATGTACTAACGCTCTCACTATCATTAATCTTCTTTTCATTCATCAGCTAAGTTCTTTTGCTTTGTTGTTTCTTTTTTCCCATAGTCATAATTTTTTTAATAGCTCTTGAGTTCTTTCTAAAGCTATTTTTTTGTTAACTCAATAATATCATGCTTGTATTACTGGTATATCAATAACTTTTGAAAAAGCATCAAAGTTAAACTCTTGAGGTACAACTCATATATAACTTCTGGCTTTTTTAAAGTCTTTATCAATATTTACTCAATTTATTTTTACTTCTCATCAAGTTTTTTTAACCAAGTTTGTTAATATATTTATAGTAGTTGTTTTTCAAGCTCAATTATGTCATAATAATGCAAAAAAATCTCAATCCTTTACTTCTAAATCTATTGATTTTAATACATTATTTCAGCTGTAATTTTTCGTTAGGTTTTTTATTTCAATAACACTTTTTTTAGTAGCCATCACTTTTTATTATTATAAAATACTGTATATTATATAGTATATTTTTTTATCAAAAATCAAAATTTTAGTTGCTATTTAATATATTTTCTTATTATTGTTTTAATATTTTTTATAAGTAATCATATAATGAGTTTACAGAGAACTGCAACAATTGTGTCATCTATAACTGCATTTTTACTAGTTATATTAAAATTTTTCGTATGAATATTTTCATGATCTATAGCTGTTTTGTCTAGTGCTATCGACTCTATGCTTGATATGTTTGTATCTATTTTTAATTACTTTGCTATACATAATTCAGAGAAAGATCCTGATAATAAGTTCAATTATGGTAGATGAAAAATAGAAGCTTTAGCTTCTCTTTTCGAGTGAATAATTATAAGCTTGTCAGGTTTATATATACTTTATGAATCTATATCAAAGATTATAAATGATGAAAAAGTATCTTATTTGTCAGTATCATTAACTGTAATGGTGATATCTCTTTTTATAACTTGAGCTTTGGTTGTTTTTTTGAGTTATGTTGCTAAAAAAACTGATAATTTAGTAATAAAAGCAGATTCACTTCATTATAAAACAGATCTTTATTCAAATGCTTGAATATTATTATGACTAGCTTTGATTTATTTTACACAAATATATTATATAGATTCTATTATTTGAATAATAATAGCTTTATATATAATTTATTCAGCTTCTTGACTTATCAAAAAATGATTCTTACTCTTGTTGGATGCTTCTTTATCAAGAAGTGAAGTAAAACAAATAGAGAATATAATTAAAAATCAAGACAAGGTAAAATCTTTTCATGAACTTAGAACAAGACAAGCATGAAATAATAAGTTCGTAGAGGCTCATCTTGTTTTTGATATTGATATAAAACTTTTAGATGCACATAAGGTTTCAGATATTATAGAGTTAGAGATTTCAAATATTGATAAAAACTACGAACGGGTTATTACTATGCATTTAGATCCATTTGATGATAGTAACTGATTATCATAAAAACTTCAAAAATAATCTTTACAAAATTTTAAAAAATGATAATATATTAGCACTTAAATAGTTTAAGTGCTATTTTTTATTTAAAATTTAACCTTTAAAAAATATGTCTACACATAATTTTGAAGCTGAAACATGAAAGATATTGGAATTATTAACTCATAGTATTTATTCTAATAAAGAAATATTTTTAAGGGAATTAATATCAAATTCTTCTGATGCAATAGACAAGGCTAGAATTAAATCATTGACTGATAGTAACTTTTTGTGAGATGATACTGATTTTGAAATAAAGATAGAATCAGACAAAGATAAAAATACCATAACAATTAGTGATAATGGTATTTGAATGACAAAACAAGAAATTATTGATAATTTGTGAACAATAGCCAAATCTTGAACTAAAGATTTTTTGGAAAAATTACAAAAAGCAAAAGAAAATTCTGAGCATAGTCTTATAGGGCAATTTTGAGTATGATTTTATAGTGCCTTTATGGTAGCAGATAAAGTAGAGGTAGATACAAAATCTCCTAATGATGATAAATCATATAAATGGGTAAGTGATGGTAAAACAAATTATGATATTATAGAAAGTGATAAGGAAAATAGAGGTACTCAAATAACTTTATATATAGATGAAGCAAATAAAGAGTTACTAGAAGATTGGAAAATAAAAGAATTAGTAAAAAAATACTCTAACTATGTTTGAGTTCCAATTATGATGAGAAAATATGATTCTAGAACAGATGAGGAAAAACAAAAAGAACCAAAAATAATGGACTTTGAACAAGTTAATGAAACTAAGCCTATATGGAAAAAAGACAAAAAAGATATAGAAGAAAAAGAGTACAAAGATTTTTATCAATCTTTGAGTTTTGATTTTAACGATCCATTGTTTACTATTCATAATAATGTAGAGGGGCTTGTTAGTTATAAATCTATATTATTTTCACCAAAAGAAAATAACTTATACAAAAACTTATCTGATCCAAATCTAGAATATTGACCAAAGCTTTATGTTCAAAATGTTTTGATTTTAGAAAATGCAAAAGAACTTATGCCTGTTTGGTTGAGATTTGTATCTTGAGTTGTAGAAACATCTGATCTTCCTTTGAATATATCTAGAGAGATGCTTCAAGACAACACTGTATTAGATAAAATCAAAAAATGACTTACTAAAAAAGTAATTTGAGAGTTTTCTAAAAAACTGAAAAATTTTAGGGAAGATTATATCAAATTTTGGTCTAACTATGGTAAAGTTATAAAAGAAGGTATTCATTATGAATATGATTTAAAACAAGATATAGCTGAAATATCATTATTTAAATGAATTAATAGTTCTTCATTAATTACATTGGATGAATATTTGGAAAAATCACCAGAAAAAGAAGTTACAAAAGAAATAGACTGAAAACAAGAAAAACAAAAAGAAAAAACTATTTATTATATTATTGCAAAATCTGAATCCGAAGCATTAGCTAGTCCTTACTTAGCACAATTTAAAGATAAATCAATAGATGTTTTAATTTTAACAGATGCTATAGATTCATTTATTGTTCAAAGTTTTACTGAGTATAAATGAGCAAAACTAGTTTCTATAACTAGTAATGATATAGAGTTAGAAGAAAAAACTAAAGAAGAAAAAGAAGAAGAACAAAAGCAAGAAAAAGAAATGAAATGACTATTTGATTTGGTTAAAAATACTATAGGTGATGATAAAATAGAAGATGTTGTTTTAAATGATAAATTAGGTAATTCTCTAGGTGCTTTAAAAACTCCTGCTAATTGAATTGATCCTCAATTAGAAAAAATGATGAAAGCTATGTGACAAGAAGTTCCTACCCAAAAGAGAATATTGGAATTAAATCCTAAGAACTCATTAGTTGATTCTATGAAAAATGAGTTTGATAATGATATCAAATCTGATAAGTTAAAAGATGCTATAAAATATGCTTATAATCAAGCAATTTTATTAGAATGATGAGAGTTAGAAGATATATGAGAATTTGTTGATTTAACAAATAAATTTGCATCAGGTTATCTAAAATAAAAAAAAGACTAGAATTTTCTAGTCTTTTTTTTATACTTTTATTATATTATTATAAATTTAGCTTATTTTTATGTTACAAAACAAGAAAAAAATATTATATTTAATTTCTTTTTTATTAGTTGTTTTTATATTTTTTTACATTATATTTAATTATATTTTATATGTACAAAAAAATAACCAGTATCAAGATATAGTTAATAAAGAACTAAATTTTTATAATGATTATAAAAATAGTGATTATGATATAAGTTATGATTATAAATCATTTTCTTTTGAAGAAATAAGTGATTTTTATATAGATTATTCTAAAGAATACTCTTCTACTAATTCAAAAATAGAATTACTTTTTTCTAATAATAAACTCAGTTTTTTGATAGACTCTATATACAATTGAAATAACTCGATTGATAAATTATTATATATTGATTATTTTAATGCTTTTTCATTTATTTCTTGATATCAATTTACTAATAATATTAATAGAGATTATTATTTTTTGAATAAATATTCAAACTTATATAGTGATTTATACAACTTTTCTCTAGAAAATATTGATTATTTAATAGATAATTTTTTTGTATTATCTTATTTGGAGAAAAATGAGTTATTAAAAGATGATATAGTATTAAAAAAATTGAAACAAGATTTATATAATAATTATGAAAGGCTTGATATATCAAACCAATTATATTTAATATTTTATCTTGATTATTTAGGTGACTGATATCTAGAAGATTTTTTGTCATATAAAAATTATTCTTTAGAAAATATTTTTGAATATAATAAATTAAATATAAATAATAAGGCTATTTATTTATATCTACTAGAAAATAATGATATAAAAATAGATTATGATATTTCTCTAATAGAAAAAAACTTTGATAAAATGAATTATAACTCTAAACTTTTTTTCGTTTCTTTATTTTATAGTACTAGAGATGACTCTCTAGAGTACTATAATAATCTGGAAAAAAGTTACAAAAATTATGATTTAAACTTAAAAAATAAATTTTTAAAATCTCTACTTTATAAAAATCTATTTGTAGATTATTCTTCTTTTGATAATTATTCTAAGTTCTGGTATGCATGTTGATATGTTGTTAATAGAAAAAAAGAATATGAAGTTTGATTTGATAAAAAAACTTATTATTATGCTGATTATTCTATATCAAGAATTGAGTATGACTGACAAATAGACTCAAGAGTAGCAAGTTTTGAGTGAGATAAATTTTATTTACAGGTAACTATTAAACAAAAATAACATGAATTATAAAAATGATTTCCCAATATTTAAAAATAATCCTGATTTAGTTTTTTTTGATTCTACATCTACTAGTCAAAAGCCTAATCATGTAATTGATTGAATATCTGAGTATTTAAGCTGAACTTATTCAAATATTCATAGATGAATGTATGATATAGCTGTAAACTCTGAAAAATTATATAAACAGTCAAAACAAATCATAGCATGAAATATTAATGCAGACTCGTATAAAGAAATTATATATAGTTATAATTCGACTTATGCTTTGAATATGCTTTCTTCAAGTATTAAGAAAACTTGATTATTAAAAAAATGAGATAAAGTATTGCTTACTATAGTAGAACATCATGCCAACCTTGTACCTTGGTTAATATTAAAAGATGAAATATGAATAGAAATTGATTATGTTTGAGTTGATGAGAATTATAATTTGGATATGAAAGACTTTGAAAAAAAGTATGATTCAAAAGTAAAAATTATTTCATTTACCCATGTTTCAAATGTTACATGACAAATATTTGATTTAGAAAAGGTATGACAATTAAAAAGAGAGGATACTCTTTTTGTAGTGGATGCTAGTCAAAGTGTTCCTCATCTAAATGTAGATGTAAAAAAAATAAATTGTGATGCATTATTTTTTACATGACATAAAGTTCTAGCGGATAGTGGTATATGAGTATTATGGGCAAAAAAAGATTTATTGGACGACTTAAAGCCTAGTTTTTCTTGAGGTTGAGCTATATGAGAAGTTTATTGTGATTCTTATACTACAGCTAATTTGCCTGACAAGTTTGAGCCTGGTACACCAAATGTAACTTGAGCTGTTTCATTATTAAAAGCATATGAATATATACAATCAATATGATGATTTGAACAAGTAGAAAAAGTAGAAGAAGAGTTGATAGAATATTTTTTAGAAAAATTATCAAATTATAAAAATATAAAAATTATAGGTAGTTCATCTAAAGAAAATAGAGTTTGAGTTTTTTCTCTTGTTATAGATTGATATCATTCAGATGATGTAGCTGAATTTTTAGCAGATAATAATATAGCTGTTAGATCAGGTAAACATTGTGCTCATCCATTATTTAAAAATAAATGATTTTCGAATTCTATAAGAGTTAGCTTTTATATATATAATGATAAAAATGATATAGATAATTTTTTTGAAGTAATAGAACAATTGATTTTAATATAAAAAACATATTATGTCAACCCAAAAACAACTAAAACACTACAAAAAATCCAAAAATACATACAATTAAATTTGTATGTATTTTTATTTAACCCCTTTTTAAAAATGATAAATACAAATAAAAAAGGTTTTACTTTAGTAGAACTAATAGTAGTAATAACAATACTAGCGATACTATGAACTATCTGATTCATATCACTACAATGATATAGTAGTGAAGCAAGAGATAGTAAAAGAGTAACAGACTTATGACAAATAAGAACATGAATTCAAGTATACCAAGCTAAGAATTGAGTAGTACCAGAACCAAATGATTCAATAACAGTATGAAGTGGTAGTACAATATATACAATACAATGATATGCTTGAACATGAACACTAAGAAATATCAAAGTAAATGATGATGCCAAAGACCCACTAG
>JASMTS010000010.1:0-2654 GCA_041694155.1 Candidatus Altimarinota bacterium
TCCCCAATTCAGTTTACTAAAAGTCATTAAAGTATTACAAAATCAAAATTAATTATATTTTTTTTTGATTTTCTAACATTTTAACAATTGTTAACAATAGCTGAATTTTTGTGTAAAGAATTGTGTCCAGAAAATGCGAGGCTTGACAAGTATACCAATTGTTTTTATTTATTCTTACTTATGATGACAATCGTATTTATTAATGCAAAATATTAATTATATTGCTGTTATTATACTGATTCTTATAATAATATATTTTATATTTAAAAAATGATTTAAAAAGAGTTAATTATTACACTAATTATTTAGAGATTTATTTATTATTTAATTTAATTATGAATTCAAAAAAGAAAGTTTTAATTATTTATTCATCTATTTGAAAGGGGCATATAAGTGCTGCTGAAGCTATTAAAGATGAAATCATTAAATTAGATCCTAGTAGTAATATCATACTAAAAGATATTAGAGATTTTATGAATCCTGTTTGGAGAAAAATTGATGAAAAACTGTATTGGTTTATAATAAAAAATCTGCCTAAAAGTTTTGATACATTATTTAAATCTATGCAAAATAGAGGGGGAAAAGCTAGAAGTATATCAAAATTAGCAACTAATTATTCAGAAGATGATATTTTAGATTATATAAAAAAAGAATCTCCTTATACAATACTTTCAACACATTATTGAGCTGTAGAAGTATTATCAATGTTTCGTGAAAAATGATTATTGTTAGATATAAATATTTGATGGCTACATACCGATTATTTTGTTTGATATTTTCCAAAAATTTCAAATAGAATAGATAAAACTTTTTTAGCACATCCTAAATTAGAAGAAGAATGGATAAATTTTTGAGTTTCTAGTGATAAAATTTTAACAACTTGAATGCCTGTTAATGTTAAGAATGAATTAAATAACAAAAATATAGATATTTTTGAGTTTTTTAGTTTAGATTGAAGCATTCCAATAATACTTATTATTAGTTGAAAAGAATGAATTTGAGATTATTCTAAAATAATAAAAAATATATCTATAAAATATAAAGAACCTGTCCAAATAGTAGCTGTTTGTTGAAAAAATAAAAAATTAGAAAAAGAATTAAAGCAATTAAAAAATAAATTAAATAATAATATAGATTTAAAAGTAACATGATTGATTGATCATGATATAATTATATGATTAATGCATAAAATTAATGTACTAATTACAAAAGCTGGTTGATTAACTCCATCAGAAGCTTTTGTAATATGAGTACCTACAATTTTATTAGATATAATAAGTGGACACGAAAAGGAAAATTCTTTATTATTTTCAAAGGCATGATTAGCTGAATTAGTTAAAAATGATGCCGATATATGATTACTTGTAAATAAAATCATAACAAATAAAGATTATGTAAAACAAATTTTAGAAAAACAATTAGAATTTAAAAAATTAATAAAAATTTCAAAAATTGCAGATTTTGCTATTAATAATATTTCTCCTGCACATACTACTACTTCAGATTTTTGAAAAGAGAATTGAATAATGGTTTCAGGAATAGAAAAAACTTTAAAGAAATTAGATAAAATAGCACCTTCAGATATTGAAATATTACTTTCTTATTCATCATCTAAAACTTCTCAAAGAATTGTATGGGAAAATCCATTTTGACATATTGCAATCAAAATTTGAAATATAGTTTATAGTACAAATCATAATGCAGACAATAAATTAGATGATAATTTTTTACAACATTTATCTTTATGAGAATATTTGTATTGAGTTGAAAATAAATCTAAAACAATGATACATACAAGTAATTATTGACATGCATATGGTAGAGATATTATTTGACTTAGAATATCTTGAATTACAAAGAATAAAATTCAAAGAATGTGATTAAAAATTAAGTCTATAGAAAGAGATTTCATGAATTGAAAAAAATGGAATAAGTATAATTTTAATTGTGCTAATATAGTTGCTGATATCTTATTAGAATGAGGTTATGATACTCTTACTGTAGCAAATAAAATGGGTACACCAGTTATGCCTTTAGATATTATGACTAATGCTTATAAAATATTTACAAATAATATAAAAATCAAAACAAATACTATATTTTATTCTCAAGTATTATGAGTAAAAAGTGAATACAGTTTTTCAAAATTTCCATTATCATTATGACATCCATTACAATTATTTGAAGACATATTAAATAAAAAAGATAAAAAAGATGTAGATGTATTTATTGATAAACAAGTATGTAGTTTTTGAGATTGAAAATTAGTTTTAGAAGATATAAAATCAAATAAAGTAAAAACAATTAGTTATATAGATAAAGAATATTTAAAATTATTTTCTTCATTATTTAGTGATATAAAATCAAATTTATGAAAAAACCAATAATATGATTAGCTTTATGAAGTTGATCTGCTAGGGGATTAGCTCACATATGAATAATTAAAGCTTTAAATGAAATATGAATAAAGCCTGATATAGTTTGTTGAACATCTATTGGTTCAATAATATGAGAAGAGTTAAAAAATAAAATATTAAAATCAGTAAAAGAAGATTGAATAAAAGTACATAAAGCATCAGAAGAATATTGAGTACATCATAAAACAATATATAATTGGTTAAATCAAGAAGTAAAAGAAGATTGATGAAATACTG
>JASMTS010000011.1:0-66496 GCA_041694155.1 Candidatus Altimarinota bacterium
TCCCCAATTCAGTTTACTAAAAGTCATTAAAGTATTACAAAATCAAAATTAATTATATTTTTTTTTGATTTTCTAACATTTTAACAATTGTTAACAATAGCTGAATTTTTGTGTAAAGAATTGTGTCCAGAAAATGCGAGGCTTGACAAATCTCAGTATAAGTTGTTTTGTAATTTGTTATAAATCCAACTAATAGGTATCAAAAATATAGAAAATAATATTACAAACCAAGATAATTTATTTAAATGAGGAATATTTCAATTTAGAGTTATATCTTTTAAAAATCAAGGGTAAATTCTTGAACTATTAAAGCTTTCATTATTTATCAAGCTTTTTTTATGTCATTTTTGTATTAGTTTGTTTTTTACACTATCTACCATAGAAGGGTTTCAGCATATATATACTTCATGATCTTTTTTAATCTCTCATAATTCGTCTGTAACTCTTCATTTATTTTTTATATAATCATTATCTGGTCTTGATATTTTTATTATTAGCTCTGTATTAGGAAAACTCTCTATCAATTCTTTATAATATATATCCTTTTCATATCTAGATCAAAATATAACAGTTTTTTTAATATTATCAGGTGTAGCTTCTAGCATTGCTATCATTGGAGCTAATCATGTTCATGTTGCTATAAACACTTTATTATTATTTGTGTTTTGTAGATAAAAACTTCATAGTGCTCATAAAAACTTTATTTGTTTTCACTCTTTTAGTTTTTTTAAATAAGTTGATCATCTTCATTTTTTTTCTAATTTTACATTTAATGTAAATCAATCTTTATTTCATTTTGCTATAGAATAAGAACGACTAAAGTTTCCAATAGAATCTTTTGCCTGTAATGATATATATTGTCATGGTTTAAAGTTGAAATTTTTTGTTTCAAATTTTAATTCTATTATATCAGCTGTTAAATATTTTTTTTCTATTAGTTTTGCACTTTTAAATGATATTGATACTCATCATTCTTTTTTTACTTTTATAACATTTACAGGACACATTAACTCAGCTTGAAGAATTTCTGATTCTTTTCATTCAAAATTATTAGTTATTACTTTTGATTTTGGGTTTACTTCAAAAACACTAGGACATACATTTTCACATGTTCTGCAACTAATGCATCATGGTATAACTTTTACATCTTTTATCATATTAATCTTTTTTTAAATTAAATCACTTAGTTTTATATATATCTCAATTTTTCATTATTATCATTGCTTCTAATCATTTAGTTTTATTAATTATTTCCATAGATATTTTTATAGGACTTACAAATATTGCAGTTGATAATATATCAGAAAAGCTAGATAATTTATGTATTGTAAATACTGCTAATTTATCTTCTTTGTAATCTTTTTTTGGATTAATTAAATGATTTCATTTTTGTGTTTTTCTTCTATTTATAGAGGATCATGCTATAGATGAGTTATTTAAATCTATATATCAAATTTTGTTTCATAAATTAACTGGATCTTCTAAATATATTTTTTGTTTTCATTTTATTCTTATATCTCATCAAAAATCAATAACAAATTCATCATATTCTTTGTCCAAAATATTATATATTTTATCTACCATATATCATTTTCATATTGATCATATATCAATAGATACTCAGTTTTTTAGTGTTATTTTTTTATCTTTTATTAATATATTTTTATATCAATAAACTTCTTTTTGGAATTCATTTTGTATTCAATATCAAATATTTTCCAAAAATGGTAATATTGTTATGTCAAAATATCACTTGCTTAAATCTGATACTTTATTTGTTAATTTTAAAATAGATAAAAGTTCTCAAGGTGTTTCTTGAGAACTTTTATTATTATTAAGATTAGTTAAAAAACTATTTTTTAAAAATCTAGAGTATTTTTTTTCAAATAATTCAGTCTCATGAAAACAATAATCAATTATTTTATTATCTATAGATTTATCATAAATTGATATGCTTAAAATTGATCACATTATTTCTCTAGAAAACTTTTTCATAAAATTACATGTTATTTTTTATAGCACTACTAAATGCTTCACTTGTTAAAGAACTACCTGATATATAAACATTTTCAGCTTCACTAACAGGTTGCCCAACTAAGTATTGTATTTGTTCATTAAATCATGATATATCATAAGTTGTCGCGCTAGCTTCTATGAACTCTATATTATTATTATCATCAGTTGAATAGTTTATAACCATATCAACTTCAGTTTTAGGATTTTTGTAACTAGCTTCTATTTTTTCTATCTTATCTTCTTCTCATTCTATTGTTGTTCATGAAAATGAATTATCCATTTCATCTTCTAATTCTTGATTAGTTACTTCACTAACAGGAGATCATGTTTGAGTTGTATTATCATTATTTACTCATGGATTTGTACATGAAGCTAAAAAAGTAACCAAAACTAATGTATATATGTATTTCATAAATATCTTATTAATTATAAATGTTATTATGCATCGAATATTTTATTAAAATGTTAGGTACTGTCAATTTTTTTGCTATAAAAAGTATAGTTTTGTTAAGAATCCGTTAAGGTAATATATTTCTAACACAAAAAAAGATAAAACTGTTACAGTTTTATCTTTTTTATTAAAATAATTTATTTTAAATAATTATTTTAATTCAACAGAAGCACCAGCTTCTTCTAATTTAGTTTTGATTTCTTCAGCTTCATCTTTAGCAGCTCCTTCTTTAACGTTACCTCCGTTATCAGCTATTTCTTTAGCTTCTTTTAAACCTAAACCAGTTATTTCTCTAATAACTTTAATTACACCAATTTTAGATGAACCAGCAGAAGTTAATTCAACATCAAAGCTTGATTTTTCATCAGCTCCACCTTCAGCGTCTCCACCAGCAACCATAACAGGAGCAGCAGCACTAACACCAAATTCTTCTTCCATTGCAGTAACTAAGTCATTTAATTCAACTATAGTTAAATCTTTAACTAAGTCCATAATTTGTTGTGCATTTTTTGTTAATTCAGCCATTTTTCAAAAAATTATAAAATATAAAATAATAGTTTTTAAAACTTCATTGTAGAATTTTATTTCAATATCTGTTTAGATTCAGCTCTATTTTTTAACAGATACTGAATCAAGTTCTACAATGAACTATTTCTAGTTAATTAATAACTAGTTATTGACTCCCTAATAATAGGGAATCAATGTACTAAATATTAATTATTTAGCTTCTTCGCTAGTTTCTTCTGAAGCTTCTTCTTTTTTTCATTCTAATTCTCCAACTTTTTCTTTACCAGTAGATTCAAGTTCTTTAGCAGCAGCATCAAAGAATCTTGCCATTCCAGAAATAGGTGATTTCATAGAACCAACCAATCTTCCAAGTAAAGTTTCTCTTGAAGGCATAGAAGCTATTATTTTTGTTTCTTCTTTATCTACTAATTTTCCTTCAAATATAGACATTGACCATTCTACTTTTGTTTCATCTTTATTTGCTTTTTTCATAAAGTCATTAACTTTACTTAATCATGCAATAGAGTCTTCGTTAGAACATACTATTCAGATTTGACCTTCTAGATCAGCTATATCTACATCAATATCTAAAGCTTCTTTTAAAGCTCTTTTTATAAGAGTTTTTTTAGCTAAAGTATAAGTAGAATCAACTTCTCTAAGCGATGCTCTTAGGCTTGCGAAATCATCTACACTTATTTTTTGTGTTGATGCAAAACCTATAGATTCAGCATTTTTGAATTTTTCTACTAACTCGTTAAAAATCTCAACTTTTCTTTGTTTTGAAATTGCCATTTTACAATTGTTAAATCAAATAAATTAGTCACTTTCTAGTATTAAAAAATCCTTTTTCTTTTTTAGGTCAAAGAAAAAGGATAGAGTTTTTTAAACTTTATTTTTAAATTTAAAATCTATTCCTCTATTATCTCGGTAGGTCTTATACTGTGCCTACTGTCTTTGACATAGAAAGTACTATGATTATATATAAAAATAATATAAGTCAATATTTTTTTGTAAAAAAATAAACTCTAACTTTATGTAGAGTTTATTTTTATTTTTTCATTGCTTCAGCTTTTTTCATTCTAGCGTAGAATTTATCAACTGCACCTGTTTTAAGGATTTTTTGTTCACCAGTATAGAATGGGTGAGAAGCAGAAGATGTTTCTATGAATATAGCTGGCATTTCTTTACCTTCATGTTCATAAGTATCAGTAGTTTTTGCTGTAGTTTTTACTTTTAAAACAAAATCAGCACTTCTATCTACCAATAATACTTCTTTTGATTCTGGATGTATTCCTGTTTTCATAATTGTTAAGTATGTTTTATTTGTCCGCCAAGTACGGTACAAAAATATAAAAATATTTGGATTGGTGCCGAGGGCGAGACTCGAACTCGCACGCGATTAAGCATTGGTTTCTAAGACCAACATGTCTACCAATTCCATCACCCCGGCTTAATACAAAAAATGCTAGTTTTAAAACTAGTTTGTTTTTTTTGTTTTATGTAATGGTGGGCAGAGAGGGATTCGAACCCCCGAAGTCGTAGACAAGGGATTTACAGTCCCCCCCATTTGACCGCTCTGGAATCTGCCCATATTTTAAAAAATAACGAATTACGAATTATATTTTTTTGAACTCGTAGTTCGTTATTTTAATTTTTCTATAAAAAATGGAGCCACTAATCGGACTTGAACCGATGACCGTTCGCTTACAAGGCGAATGCTCTACCAACTGAGCTATAGTGGCATTTCGTTATTGCGAGACATATATTATTAAAAAATATTTGTATGTCAAAATTTTTTTACAAAAAAATATTTTCTTGATATTTTTTTGCTTAAGTGTATAGTATTTGTAGCTATTTTTTTAAGTACAAATAAATGGATTTTTACACAAAAATTGATAATTTTTTGAAAAAAAAATCAGATAAGCAAAAAATAATTGTTATTTATTGACCAACTGCTAGTTGAAAAACATGACTTAGTATAGATATAGCTAAATATGTTTCTTGAGAAGTTGTTTCTACTGATTCTAGGCAAATATTTAAATACTTAGATATAGGTACATGAAAAGTTACTAGTGATGAAAAACAGTGAATACCTCATTATATGTTAGATATTATAGAGCCCAACTCTGATTATAGTGTTTGAGAGTTCAAGCAAGAAGCAAATTTATGTATCGACAAAATATTTGCTTCATGAAAAATACCAATATTATGTTGATGAACTTGATTATATATAGATAGTTTGATATTTGATTTTGATATACCTAGAATACCTGCAGATCAAGAATTAAGAGATTCTTTGGAAAAAGATAGGCTAAAACATTGAAATCAGTATATTTGGGATATTCTTAATAGTATTGATCCTGATTATGCAAAAGAGTTGCATCCCAACAATTATAGATATGTTATAAGGTGAATAGAGGTAAAAAAAATAAGTGGTAAGAGTAAGTTGGATTTCAGAACTGATAAAAAATTAAAATATGATGTTTTGTTTTTGACTCCTTATAATGGTGATAGGGAATATTTGTATTCTAGGATAAATAAGAGGGTTCAAATGATGTTTGATGATTGACTTATAGATGAGGTTAAGGATTTACTTAAAACATACAAATCTACTGATTTTTGAATGAAAACTATAGGTTACAAAGAAGTAGTAAATTATTTAAATTGAAAATTTTCAAAAGAAGAATGTATAGAGTTGGTAAAAAAGCATAATAGAAACTATGCAAAAAGACAATTAACTTGGTTTAGAAATTATGAAAAATTAGATTTTAAATAAAAAGGAGTGAAAAAAATATTTTATTACATTTTATGTATTATATTATTAGTATTAATATCGATAATAGGTGTTAATATTTATGTTATTAGCTTTTCTGATAACTGATATTATTCTGATCTTGAAAGTATCAATTTTGATAAAAAGACTTGAATTGTATTTGGAGCGAGTGTATTAAATAATAATTTTCCTTCTGATATATTGAAAGATAGACTTGATATGTCTTTTAATGCTTATGAATTATGAATAGTTGATGAAATAATAGTTTCTTGAGATAGTAGAGAAGAGGACTATTCTGAATCTTGAGTTATGTATAATTATTTATTATCTCTATGAGTTGATAAAGATGATTTGATTATTGACTATTATTGATTAGATACTTATGATTCACTATATAGAGCAAAAAATAATTTTGATAAAAATGAGCTAGTCTTATTTACCCAAGATTTTCATTTAAAAAGAGCAATGTATATATCAAAAAGACTATGAATAAAAACATATTGAATTGATTCAAGTTTGCACAAATACAATAATAATGTCTACCCTAGGGAAATACTCGCAAGGATTAAGGCATTTTTGGAAATTGAAGTATTTAAACCAAAAGATTGAGATTGAATTTTAAAAAAAGACAAGTTATTTGAATAATAACTGTCTTTTTTGTTGAATTTTAGCTTTTATGATATTATATTTATAAAAGTATACTAATATAATTTTTCATGGAAAACAATCAAAAAACAAAAGATAATATTTCTGATCTTTCAAATGCTAAAAAAAGAGAAATAAAAAAAGAAGTAAAAGAAATATTAAAAGAAAAAAATAAAAATAATAATCTAGAAACACCTTATATTAAACCAGAAATATCAAAATCAGATAAAATAGTATGATATTTTGATAAAATAGAATTTTTATCACTTGATGACCAAGAAAAAGAAAATGTAGCAGTAAAGGTTAAAAATGACTCTACCCCAGATAAGTTATATTGGATGGAAATATTTTTGTCTAGTAGTATTGCTACTCTTTGATTATTGCAAAATTCTGTTGCTGTTGTTATATGAGCTATGCTTATTGCTCCTTTACTTAGACCTATAAATGGTTTGAGTTTTACAATAGCTAGATGATGACAAAAGTTTTTTCTTTTATCTTTTAAGGTATTACTATTTTCTATTATATTATCTGTCTTTATGTGATATATGATAACATTGTTATCATGATTAAATATAGAAACTACAGAAATAATAAGTCGTACAAATCCTAATATAATAGATTTTTTTATAGCTATTTTTTCTGCTATGATTGCAGTTCTTAGTCTTAGGTTTTCTAGGTTGGGAGAGAGTATAGCATGAGTTGCTATGGCAGCATCTCTTATGCCTCCATTAGCAGTAATATGAATAGAGTTAGCATTGAATAATTATACTGCTTCTTTTGGTGCCTTTATGTTGTTTTGAGCCAACTTGTTAGCAATATTGATAGTAGCAACTATATTTTTTTGGATATATTGATTTATCCCACATGATACTAGATTACAATCAAAAGTATTTAAGAGAATAGCAATTGTTAGTTTTTCTATTATACTTATAATTATTCCTCTTTTGATATCTTTTAATACTATCAAAACTAATAACTTTATTTCTTCAAAGGTAAACAATTACCTAGATAATATTATTAAAAATGATTTAGATTATTATGAAATAAGTGAAATAAAGATTTTAGACAATAATAAAGAAGAGTCTTTTGTAAAAGTAGTATTAAAAATACCAGAATGATATGATGTACAAAAAATATTGGATAATGTATATTATACTTTGGAAGAAGAATTTCAAAAAGATGTAAGTATTGATTTTGAAATAATCAGAACAATAAATATTTCCACAAAATAAAATTATAACTAATAAATAATAATTTATTGAAAAATAATAAAAATTATATATTATAAATGTAAGATTTTTTTGTTTAACTATATAATATTTTAACTAATTTGTGTTATATGGATTTTACTAAAAAATCTATTAAATAACTAATCATTTTATAATATATAAAAAAATAAAAATGATTTTAAAAAAAATATTATAAACAAAATTTTAATCTCTCCTAATAACAATGTTACAAAATATATTTGTAATATGTTTTTGGAGAGATTTTTTTATGAGTTAATAAGAATTAATAATACATATGATAACAAAAGATAACTTAAAACAGGTATTAAAAAAGCTAAACTTTCAAGAAATAAAGAAAAATTATTTTTCTAAAAAATTTGAAAACTTTGATTGTAATTTAGAGGTAGATTTTCAAAATAAAAAACTTATTTATCCAGAAAATGCTTGATTAAAAATAAATGATAAAACTACAAGTAATTTCAAAGCTCCAGAAAATTTTGTAGTTTTTGAATGTGTAAATAGATTACTTGAACAATGATATAATCCAAAACATATTGAACTTGAACCAAAATGGCAAGTTTGACATGGTGCAAGTTGATGAAAAGCTGATGTTTTAGTAAAAGATAACTCCCAAAATTCTTATTTGATTATCGAGTGTAAAACTTCCGGGTGAGAATTTAATAATGCTTGGAAACAAGCTCAGACAAAACCAACTCAAATATTTTCTTATGCTCAGCAAGCAAAATCAACAGAATTTATATCTCTTTATGCAAGTGATTTTGTAGATAATGAAGTTTTAGCAGAATATTATCTTATATCTTTAAAAGATAATGAAGATTTACTAAAAAATAATTCAAAATTAAAATCTTTTAAAGATGCAACAAGTGTAGAAGAAATTTATAAAGTTTGGGTTGATACTTATGACCAGGAATATGCTAGACTTTGACTTTTTGAAAACAATAGAGCTTATGATATTTGAAAAAATAAATTTTCAACTGAAGATTTAAAAATAGTTTCTTCAAAAGATATTGCTTGAAAATATCATGAATTTGCAACGATTTTAAGGCAACACAATGTAAGCTGAAGAGAAAATGCTTTTGATAAACTTGTAAATTTATTTTTGTGTAAAGTCGTTGATGAAAAAGATAATTCAGGGGATTTACAGTTTTACTGGAAATGAAAGGCTTACGATGATCCGTTTGCTTTACAAGATAGACTGCAAAAACTTTATAGTGTTTGAATGAAAAAATTCCTCTCTGAAGATATTACTTATATCGACAATGCTCAAATTGATAGTGCTTTTAGAATGTTTAAGGATAAAAATGCAACAAAAAAAGTTATTAAAGATTATTTTAAAGAGTTAAAATTTTTTACAAATAATGATTTTGCTTTTATTGATATTCATAATGAAAAATTATTTTATCAAAATTTTGCAGTTTTCCTAAAAATTATAAGAATTTTTCAAGATATAAGATTAACTTGATGAGAAGAAAATCAGTTTTTATGAGATATGTTTGAGTGATTTTTGGATCAATGAGTAAAACAAAGTGAATGACAATTTTTTACTCCAATGCCGATTGTAAAATTTTTGATAAACTCACTTCCAGAAAAACAAAATCCAAATGTAATAGATTATGCTTGTGGTGCTGGGCATTTTTTAAATGAATATGCTAGCAAAAATAAAGATGCAAAAGTTGTTTGAATAGAAAAAGAATATAGACTTTCAAAAGTTTCAAAAGTAAGTGCTTTTATGTATTGAAATGATGATATGCAAATTATCTATGATGATGCACTTGCTCAAAATAAATGAATAGAAAATGAAAGTTTTGATGTTTTAATTGCAAATCCTCCTTATAGTGTAAAATGATTTTTGGAAACTCTAAAAGAAGAAGATAGATGAGTTTTTGAATTAACTCAGGAAATAAACAAAAAATCTTATTCTTCAAATAATGCTATAGAATGTTTTTTCTTAGAAAAATCAGCTCATCTTTTAAAAACTTGATGAGTAGCCGGTATTATTGTGCCAAGTAGTATTTTAAATAAATGAAATAAAGTTTATAGTAAAACAAGAGAAATTATTTTGAAAAATTTTTATATTGTTGCAATTTATGAATCTTGATCTTGAACTTTTGGTAAAACTTGAACAAATACAGTTACTTTATTTTTAAAGAAAAAAGAAACAAAACCTAGTTTTGCAGAGCATTTTGAAGATATGGTGAATTTTTGGTTTGAATGAGATTTTAAAATTAACGAAGAAAATTTTAAATATAATGAATTATTAAAAAAATATTGCTCTCATCAGGAATATGATTTTGAAGAATACAAAGAATTTTTAAGCTGAAAAATATGAGAAAAAATACTTAAAAATGAGATTTTTAAAGAATACAAAACTCAATTTGAAAAATTATCTACTACAAAAAATTATAAGAAAAAATCTTTTTATAAAAATTTTTCTGAAAGTGATAAAAAAATTTACAACGAAAAAGAATTTTTGAAATTTGCTCATGAAATAGAAAAAGATAAACTTCTTTATTTTTGAATTGCTTCTGACAATGAAAGCAAAGTTTTAATCGTAAAAACTCCTTCGTGAAATAGTGAAATCAAAAAGTTTTTGGGTTATGAATGGTCTAGTTGAAAATGAAATGAGTGAATAAAATACTTAGCAAGTGCAAATGTGAGTATTGAAGATTGAGAAGAAGAGCTTGAAGAAGATGATAAAAGAGTTTTAGAAAATATTAGTAGCTTAAATAATATCGAAACTCCACTTTATAATCCAAAAAATCTTGATGATGAATCAAAAATAAATTATTTAATCAAGAAAAATTTTAATCAAGAATTTTTTGAAATACCTGAAGATTTACAAAAATTTGTTTCAAAATCTTCTCTTGTTGATATGCTTGATTTTTCTAGGGTTGGTTTTGATAAAGCTATAAGTTTGAATCCGAATAAGAAAATTGAGATTGAGAGTAAGTATGAGTTGGTGAAGTTGGGTGATGTTGTTGAAACATTAAATTGACTTTGGACTTGAAAAAAAGAACCATTTACAACTGTAAAAGTTATTCGTAATACAAACTTTAAACCAGATTGAAAGTTAGACTTATCAAATGTTGCGGAAATAGATGTTGAAAAAAAACAATTTGAAAAAAGAAAATTAGAATATTGAGATATAGTTATAGAAAAATCTTGATGAAGTGAAACTCAAGCAATTTGAAGAGTTGTGTTTTTTGATTTAAAAACTGATAATTATTCTTATTCAAATTTTACAGCAAGATTGAGAGTTATAGATAATAAATTTAATTCAAAATATTTATATTTATTTCTAAACTATTTTTACAATTTATGATATACTTTTAACTTTCAAAATTGAACTAGTTGAATTAAAAATTTAGATTTCAATAAATATTTATCAATTAAAATCCCACTTCCTCCTTTAGATATTCAAGAAAAAATTGTAAATGAGTGTGAAAAAATTGACCTAGAAGTTGAAAAGGCTGAAAGTGAGATAAAAGAGAGTAGAGAAGAGGTTGAGAAAAGTTTCCAAGATTTATTAAGCAAGTCTAATAAAAGTTTAAGACTATCTAATGAAAATATTTTTGATATTTCTATCTGAAAAAGAGTTTTAGCAAAAGAAATAAAACAAGATCCAAATGCTTGAATTCCTGTTTATAGTGCAAATGTTTTTGATGCTTTTTGATATATTAATAAAGATATTTTAAAAGATTTTTCAAAATCTTCTGTTTTATGGTGAATTGATGGGGATTGGATGGTTAATTTTATGTCAGCAGATAAACCTTTTTATCCAACTGATCATTGTTGAGTTTTAAGAATAGATGAAGAAATAGTTAATCCTATTTATTTAAAATTTGCTTTGGAAAAAGCAGGTTTAGAAAATAGTTTTTCAAGATCTCATCGTGCTTCAATAGATAGAATTAAAAGTATTACAATTCAAGTTCCGTGAATTGAAGAGCAAAATAAATTTGCTAAAAAAATTGAAGAAATTGAGAAAAAAATTGAGAAAAATAGAAAAGTTATTGAAGGTGCAAAGGAGTTGAAAGAGGGTGTTTTGAAGAGGTATTTATAAGTTAATAGTATCTTTATGGAAATATTATTAGGTTTTATATTATGATTGTTTTCTTCCTTATTTGTTTTTTATATAACTGAGAGAATTAAGCAGGTAAAAAATAATAAAATTTTATTTAGAAAGTTATATATAAGATTAAAAGAATTATATATAACTTTAGAGAGATTAAAAAGTTCCTGTAGACAATATATAGATATTACTAGCAATTATAGTTTATCTCAAATTTGAAGCATTTGATTTCCTAATTATTCACTAAATACTATTTCTGATTTAATTCCTAATATTGCATATAAAAAAGAAAATAGTTTTTTATATGATAATTTAATTCAAATAAATAATATTATATTCTCATTAAACAGTACTTTAGATGATTTATTTATTAATGAAATAAAGGATGATTTTTTATCTTGAAGGTTATGATTAAAAGAGTCAGAAGAAAGATATAAAAATGAATTATCTTTTATAAAAAGTATATATACTAATATTGATTCTTATCTTGTTTTTATCTTCAATTCAATTATTTTGATTTCTTTAATTAATAAAGAAAATATTAATAAAGTTTTTAAATTTAAAACTTTATTTTCTAGTGAGAAATTAGATAAAGAAAAAGAAATATTAAAAAAAGAATTGTTGAAATTTGAAAAATTTGAGGAGTATAAATAATTTATTTATTAAAAATAAAACTATGTCTGAAAACAGAAAAATAGCTTGGCACAAATGAGAATTAAATAAATATCTTGAATCTTTAAAAGAAGAATTGAGAAGTTTTAATGATGAAAAAATTGATGAAATTAATAACAAAATTGAATATATAAAAAGTTTTTATTCAAATTATTTGGAGTGAGAAAATTCAAAAAAAGTTGAGATAGATAATTTAATAAATGAATTAGAAAAATATAAAAATACTTTTATCGAAAATCAAACTAAAATTGAAAAATATTATAATGAGCTATTAGAATGAGATGATGAAAATTATTCAAAAAAAGAAGAAATAGAAAATGCTTTAGATGAAATAAAAAACTATAAAGAAGAACTATTAGAATGAACTGAATGAAATCAATCTATAAAAGAAAAAATAAACAAATCTTTTGTAGAAATTAAAGATTATTATAACTATGTTTATTGAATTGAAGAAGAAAATGATGAAAATTGAGACATTATTAAAGAATGAAAACAAGGTTTTAAAGAAAAGCTAGATAATTTATATAAAACAAATGATACAAAGTACAAAGAACTAGAAGAAAAAATAAAATCTCTTATTTGAGGTGCAACAAGTGCATGACTTGCTAGTGCTTATCGTGAAATGAAAGAAAGTTTTAAAAATCCAAATATTTTTTGGAATACTATCTTTATTTGATCATTATCATCAATAGTTTTAATATCAATATTTTATATTGATATTTCAGAAGTTATAAAAAATGATCTTTTGGGAACTTATTCCTATTTTCCAATTGTATTACCTTTAATATGGCTTGCTTACTTTTCAACAAAACAACAAAGTCAAAATAAGAGGCTTCAACAAGAGTATGCACATAAAGAAAGCTTGGCAAAAAGTTTTGAATGATATAAAAAACAAATTGATAATTTATGAGAAGATGAAAAATCAGAAGAAATTAAAAAAATATTGATGGAAAATATTGTAAAAATGACTTGAGAAAATCCAAGTGAAACACTTGATTGAAAACATTGAACTACACTTTGGGATTATATGATAGAAAGGAGTAAGAAAGATAATAGAAAAGAAGATTCTTAATTTACAAACCTAACCAACCCCGCCATGACAAACTACCACCTATCTTGAAAAACTTGAAAATACAAAATCAAAAAATCTTTATTTCAAAAATAATAAACCATGAAAAAAGACAATATCATAATATATAATACAATAGACTGAAAAACATCAGTAGCTCTATATGCAAAAGATTGAAATATTTGGATGAACCAAAATCAAATTGCAGAACTTTTTGACACCTCTAAGCAAAATATAGGTTTGCATATAAAAAATATTTTCAAAGAGTGAGAATTAAGCCAAGAATCAGTTGTAAAGGATTACTTAACAACTGCCAAAGATTGAAAAAACTATAATGTTACTTTTTACTCTCTTGCTATGATTTTATCTATATGATTTAGAGTTAAAAGTAAAAGATGAACTCAATTTAGAATTTGGGCAAATAACAATCTTCAAGAATATATGATAAAAGGTTTTGTCATGGATGATGAAAGGTTAAAAAATCCAGATGGAAGAGCGGATTATTTTGATGAACTTCTTGATAGAATTAGAGATATAAGGTCTAGTGAAAAAAGATTTTATCAAAAAGTTAGAGATTTATTTAAGCTAAGTAGTGATTATGACAAGACAGATAAAGCTACTGAAATGTTTTTTGCTGAAGCTCAAAATAAAATACTTTATGCAATTACTTGAAAAACTGCAGCTGAAATAATTATCCAAAGAGCAGATGAGAGCAAATCAAACATGAATTTAAATAGCTGGAAATGAAATATTGTTAGAAAACAAGATATTTATATTGCAAAAAATTATTTAACTGAAGATGAACTTGATGATTTGAATAGATTTGTAACAATATTTTTAGAAACAGCAGAATATAAAGCAAAAAATAAAGAAGATATAACTTTAAAATTTTGGAAAGAAAATATTGATTCTTTGATAGTTTATCATGATAAAAAACTACTTTCTTGAAATTGAAGTATATCAAATAAAGAAATGAAAGAAAAAGTATCTGAAATTTATGAAAAATTTAATGATAAAAGAAAAAAACTTGAAGCACAAAAAGCAGATGAAGATGATTTAAAGGAGTTAGAAAAGATAGAGAAAAAACTGAAATAAATAGTTTTACAAATTGAAGAGATTGAGAAAAAATTGAAGAGAATGGGGAAATTGTTGAAGATGCGAAGGAGTTGAAAGAGGGAGTTTTGAATAAATATATTTGCAAAAAATGCCAAAAAGTTAAAATAATAATACATATTTTTTAAATGAAAATAAATGACTAGTGAAAATATAAATATAGAAAATCAAGAAGAAGACAAAGAAATAAATAATTTTGTTCCAGAAGTAGATTATATATCAGATATATCTAATGAATTATGATTTAAATCTTCTCAAATAACTGTAGTTCTTGATCTTATAAGCGAATGATCAACTGTACCTTTTATAGCTCGTTATAGAAAAGAAAAAACTTGATGATTAGATGAAGACCAAATAAGAAATATAATAGAACTAAACAATAAGTTGGATAAAATATATAAAGCCAAAGTTACAGCTACCAATGGTATAAATGAACAATGAAAGCTTACTGATGAGTTACTTCAAAATATTTTAAAAGCAAGAACTCTAAAAGAAGTTGAGGATATATATAAACCGTATAAAAGTAAGAAAAAAACCAAAGCTATGCTTGCTCAGGAAAAATGATTTCAAGTTGTAGCTGATGAAATAAAGAAAAATAAGCAAGATTATATTATTCCAGATAATCTTTTAAAAGATTATAATAAGGATGAAATAATAGAGTGAGCTATAGATATAATTTGAGCTGAAGTGTCTGCAAATAGTGATTTGAGATCTGATCTATTAGATACTCTTAAAAAATACAATTTTATAGTTTCAAAACTCAAAACTCAAAAATCTTTGGATAAATTAAACGACAAAGATAAATCTCAAATACCAAAATTTGATATATATAAAGATAGCTCTTTAAAAATATCAAATATAAAACCATATCAAATATTGGCTCTAAATAGATGAGAAAAACTTGGTATTTTAAATGTAAAGATAGAAAAAACAGACAAAACATACGAAGGTATAATGTTTCATTATGCTAGGATTTTAAAAGTAAGAGCTCCTTTTATAGAAGAACTTGAATCATGATTCAAAACAGGTTATGAAGCACTTTTTTCTTCTGTTGAGAATGAACTTAGATCAATGCTTTCAGAATTGGCTGAAGATGATGCAATAGATACTTTTAAACAAAACTTGGCAAATTTGTTGATGACTAAGCCAGAATATGACAAAAAAATATTAGCAATTGATCCTGGTTTTGCTGCTGGTTGTAAAATGGCATTATTAGATGAGTTTGGTAATCCTATAAGCTTTGATAAAATATATCTTCACAAACAAAATGAATCAAAATCAAAATTAAAATCTATTATAGAAACCAATAAGCCATGAGTTATTGTTATATGAAATGGTACTTGAGTAAATGAAACAATAAAGTTATTATGAGATATAACAGATATAGATACTTATATTGTTAATGAATCAGGTGCTTCTGTCTATAGTGCAAGTAAAATAGCTAAAGAAGAATTTCCAGATTTGGATTCTTTGGATAGATGAACAATATCTATTGGTAGAAGATTTATAGATCCTTTATCTGAGCTTGTAAAAGTTCCTGTTTGAAGTATTTGAGTAGGTATGTATCAACATGATATGCCAGAAAAAAAATTAGAAGAAAAATTATGATATACAGTTGAGGATGTAGTAAATAAAGTAGGTATAAATGTTAATACAGCTTCTAGTCATGTACTTGGTTTTATATCTGGTATAAATAAAAGATCAGCTAAAAAAATATATAATAATAGACCATACAAATCAAGAAAAGATTTAAATAAACAACTATCTCCAAAGGTGTATGAGCAAGCTGCTTGATTTTTGAGGGTTCCTGATAGTGAAGAAAAACTTGATAATACAGATATTCATCCAGAACAATATGAGCTGGCTAAATATATTATAGATTACTGAATCAGTTCTGATAGTTATGAGGATAATAAAGATAAAATAATTTCTCTTTATCCAGATGCAAATAGTCATACTATAGATTTTATAATTAATTCTTTTAATGAAATATGACAAGATAAAAGAGTTAATTCTACACATAAAAAAGCCAATCTAAGTTGAGAAAATGTAGATATAAAAGAATGAGATATACTAGATTGAGTTATCAGAAATGTGCTTGCTTTTTGAGCTTTTGTTGATATAGGTACAAAACAAGACTGATTGGTTCATATAAGCCAAATAACAGACAGCTTTGTTTCTGATCCAAAAGAGATATTAGAGGTATGACAAAATGTTAGAGTTAAGGTAATGTCTATAGACAAAGATTCATGAAAAATACAATTGAGTATGAAATGATTAAACTAAAATTAATTATTATTGCAATAAACCAAAAAATATTTATAAATAACTTATTAGCTTATTTATAAATATTTTTTTTCATGAATAATACCCCTGAAAGTTTTAAATCTAGTTTGAGTTTAGATGAAATGAGAAAACAGCATGAAGCTTCTTTGAAAAATGCTTTTCCATGAATAACAAAATGAATTATTGATAAAAACTTGGCTTTTATTGAATTATTAAATGATTATAACTGACCAAGCTTTTTATGAATATATGACTTTTTAGAAGAAAAATGATACACAGTAGAATCTATAAATATGAACAATTCAAATAAAAAACCTTATAGTAATGATATTATTCAAAGAGTGAAATCATGAAAGTTATTTATCTGATTCAAGTTATTTATAGAAAACTTTGATTCCCCAGAACAAAATGTTTTAGTTTATGATGTATTGGCAAAAAAGAAAAACAAAATGGATTTTGAAAAAATAAAGGATAGTATAGCAGATATATTATCATGAAAATCATTTTCTTCTAAATGAGTGTAATATAACTATAAAAAAATGAATAAAAATATATCAATAGCTTTAGGTTGATGAGCTGCTAGATGATTGGTACATATAGGTGTTATCAAATACTTAGAAGAGCAATGAGTAAAAATAAATGAAGTTTCATGAACTTCTATGTGAGCAGTTATAGGAGCTTTATATGCATGTTGAAATAATTCCAAGGATATAGAAAAAATAGCCAATGAATTAAAAATTTTTAAATTAATAGATTTTTGATTAAATTTTTGATTTATAAAATGAAAAAAAGTAATAAAAAAATTACAAGAATTATTTTGAGATAAAAAAATACAAGATTTAGATATCAAGTTGAAAATAATTGCAACTAATTTGGAAACTTGAGAAAGGGAAGTGTTTACTAGTTGAAAAATTGTAGATGCCATAAGAGCAAGTATAAGTTTACCATGAGTCTTTATGCCTCATGGTATAAATTGAAAAACATATATAGATTGAGGTATTGTAAATAACCTTCCTGTAGATGTTTTAGAGTGAGATGATATAATATGAATAAGTGCTTTAAAACAAAAATATTGAAAACTCAATAAAAAGAAAAAATTTATATGATTTAATATAAATAAATCTTTTTTTGTTTACAATTATGAAGTTTTACATAGGACAGTTTTACTTATGATGAAACAAAATGAAGATAAATCTATAAAGGATAGTAAGTCTTCTACAATAATAATACAGCCTGATTTTGGAGATCTTGATTATTATAGTTTTGATAAAATAAGTCAATTTGTTGATCTTTGATACAATAGTATCAAAAAAAAGCTAGGTTAAAAACCTAGCTTTTTTCTAATATATACATTATTTCTTCTCAAACATATCTTGGCTTTGTTGGCATTAATATAACAAAGTCATCTTCTGCATAGTACTTTTTGTCATTATCTATAAATACTAATTCTCAAGATCTTATTTTATCAAATGATTGCGGTTTTTTGCTATATAAAAATTCTACATTCATACTTTTTGCATAAATTGTTTTCTTTACTTTATATATTATTGGAGATTGTTTTTTTATTTTGAAAGGTAACTCTTGGTCAATTATTTTAGTATTATTCAAAAATAATATAACATTATTTATATATTTTTTTATTTCATCTTTTTTCTCCCAATAACACTCCATTACCATTGTTTGAGATTTTGGATTTTTCTCAGAAACATATTTTATTAATGGTTTCCCATGTAAAAAATCCAATATATCTTCTATTATATATTCACAATTAAATGATTTTAAATAATTCTTATCTAAATCACCATTTGGTATTATAAAAAATGGTGATGGATTTGTTGTAGAGTGCAAATCAAATACAAAATCTGATTTTTCTAATATATGTTTTATTTCATTTGCTCTCTTGTACTCATATGTGTTTTTATCTTTTTCTTCAAAATTCCATACTCTATTTAAGTCAGTATCTATGTATTTTTTGTCTTTTTTTAATCATTCTAAGTTTCATATTACTAGGTTTAACTCTCAATTATTTATTTGTTCTTTTATATTAAACTCTTCTATTAGATATTTAAAAACTTCGAATCATATTCATTCATCTCAATGTGTTGATGCTACTAGTGTAACTTTTTTTCATTTATTTTTAGAATTTATGCTTAGTATTCAGTTTGCTCAAATCATTTATTTAAAATATTAATAAGTATTTAAAATATTTATCATATTTCTTATACTATCTTTTTCTCCAAAAATAACAACCATAGCTTTTGAGTATTTATCGATTGCAGAAATATTTGTAGGCAAAACTCATGTTTTTGTGCTAGGGTCATAATATATATTATCTCTTTGTAATTTTTGTATAAAGTCGTTTGTTGTTGTGTTTTCAGGTAATACTATATTGTTTACAACAGACCATTTATCATTGAATTCTTCTCATTCATATATTTTGCTAGCAATTATAGATCCATGAGTAGATCAATTAATTCTTCAATTTATTTCCATAAAATATGCCTTTTGTTCTCAAGAATCATCTTCAAATATAGAAAAATCTATACCTACTATTCACTGTGCTCATTTTGATCTTATCCATTCTCTAACTATATCTAAATCTTTTTGTAATTTTTTGTTTTTTAGAACTTCTAAGTCAGATATATTTCACAAATGAACAGTGCCATCAGGAGATAGTATTTGACTAGATGATCATATAAAAACATCTTCTTCTTTATTTTTTCATATGCTATATTGTATATTTGGACTAGATACGAATTTTCATTCTATCCATCAGTCCATTAATATTCATTCATCTATTTCATGTCTATGTTCATATATTTTTTTCTCTAGTTCATCTAATGTATTTATTTTGAATACTCACATTCATGAGGCAGCTCTTTTTAGTTTCAGTGTAACACTTTCATATCATTTATTTTTTAATTCTTTGAAGTAATGTTCTGCTTGTTGTTCTGTATATACTGTTTTTCATTCTGGAGTCAAAACACCTAAGTCTCTCAATTCTTGTTGAGCTGTTGATTTATCATTTATTATTTCAGATGCAAAATGATTTCTAGTAGTTTGTAAATTAAAAGTTCTAGATAATGTGTCTATTTTATCACTATTTATAAAAGGGAATAGATTTATATTTTTGTTTGATAATTCTTCTGATAATGAATCATATTGATCCAAAATACTAGAACTTATACTTCAATAATAATCAACATATATTATATTTTCAGGATTAATAAATTCTATTCAAAGTTCTTTATATATATCAAATAATACTTCATTATAGCTTTTTGTATTAATTGGCATAAAAGCATAATCATTATTGTTCATTATAGAAAGTATTCTTTGTTTATAGCTTTCTATTGCTTTTATTCATTCTATTCATGATTCATCTGTTATATTTGGAATCAATAATCATGTTTCTCAATACAATTTATAATTAAGGCTCATAATATTTTATTATATTTTATTGTATTTTGTATTTATAATAGTATTTTATACTAAAGTCAATTTTTAATTTAGTAACCTTTTTATATTGTCGAGTATTATTCCTGTTGCAACTCAAGCATTCAGGCTTTCTGCTTTTCAAAAAGAAGGAATAGTTATTTTTTTTGTTATGTATTTTTCAACATTTTTACTGATTCAGTGAGATTCATTTCATATAACTAGTATTAATGGTTTTTTAAATTCAATATTATTACTATGTATGTTTTCTCAATCCAAGAATGCTCAATAAATATTATTTTGTTTATTTTTTTCTAAAAAATCTGACAAATCAGTATAAAACATATCTACTCTAGATATAGATCACATAGTAGATGATATTACTTTTGGGTTTGTTAACTCTACAGTTTCTTTACTTGCTACTATTTTATTTATACCATACCAGTCACATATTCTTATTATTGTTCATAGGTTTCCGGGATCATTTATTGTGTCCAACATCACTACTATATCGTTTTGTTGTATTTCTAAGGATTTATTTTCAGGCCTATAGGCTATTGCAATACCTGCATTGTTTGATTTTATGCTTGATATTTTTTCTATTTCTTTTTCTTCTGACTTATTATATTTTATTTTTTTTATTATATTTTCATTATTTTTTTCAAACCTTTCTGTTAAGTAGATTTCTTTTATTTTTATATCTGAGTTTATCAATTCTATTAATGATTTTTCTCATTCTACAATAAATAGTCCTGATTCTATTCTATTGTTTTTTTTATGTAAACTTCTTATAAATTTTTGTTTTTCTTTTGATATCATTTATTTTTTTTTATTAAAATTATTTTCATATATTTTATATTTATTTTCTATAAATCAAAAAAAAGTCCCTTTATTTATAAAAGGGAACTTTATTAACTCTAATATAGGTGATTTTATTCTTTGAATAGTTCAATTATTAATTTATCACCTGGAGTTAGTACTGTGTTTTTATAGTCTTCCTCACTGACTATTCCTATTGATAAAAATACCAGGAAGAAAACTAAAAACGATACGGCTTTTTTAAATAAATATAAATTTAAAAACATTTAAAAATCTTCTCCTTTTTAAGTTTTGCATGCCGAAGATTTTTATTATAAATATTTTTTTAAAATGTCAATAAAAATTTATTTTTGTTTATATGTATTGAAACTTTTAATTTTTTAGGTATATTCTTTATCTTATTTTATAAATATTTTAGATTACTTATGAAGAAAATAGGTTGGATATGATTATGAGTTATGTGAAATCCTATGGCTTATAACTTGATAAAAGAATGATATGAATTAAATATATATAATCGTGATAAAAGTAAAGCAAAAAACTTAGTTAATGAATGAGCTTATCTATGTTCAGATGTATTAGAATTGGTGAAAGATTCAGATATTATATTTACTATAATATGAGATCCTAAAAGTGTAGAAGATATGTATTTTTGAGAGTCTTGAATACTTAAAAATATTGATTCTTGAAAAATAGTTGTAGATATGACTACTACAAAACCTTCTTTATCATATGATATTTATAAAAAATCTAAAGAATTATGAGTTTATAGTTTAGATGCACCTGTTTCATGATGAGATGTTTGAGCTATAAATTGAACTTTATCTATTATGGTTTGATGAGATAAAGAAAAATATGAAGAATTATTAGATATTTTTAATATTTTATGAAAAACAGTTGTTTATTGTTGAAAAGCATCAAAATGACAACATACAAAAATGGCTAATCAGGTATCTATAGCCTGAAATACAATAGCTTTATGTGAATCTTTGGTTTATGCTGAAAGAGCTTGATTAGACATAGAGAATACTATAAAAATTGTTTCTTCTTGAGCTTGATGAAGTTGGTGATGGACTAATCTAGCACCAAGAATAAATAGATGAGAGTTAGATACTTGTTTTTTTATAAAACATTTTGTTAAGGATATGCGTATAATATTAGAAGAATGTCAAAATATGAATATAACACTTCCTTGATTAGCTCTTGTTCATCAATTATATACATCACTTGTTGCAAAGTGATATGAAAATTTATGAACTCAAGCACTTATAAAAACTTTGAGAGAACTAAATAATATTAAATAAAAATATATAAAAAATTATATATTAAATTAGTCAATTTATATTTCTTTTATTTATTTTTTAGTTATGGTAATATGTTTTATATATTATTACTTAATTTAATTAAAAAATGAATAATATTAAAAAAGTTTTATACTTCATTTGTGTTATATTTTTATTGTTTGAACTTACAATATTTCCTTATTTAATTTTATCTTTTTTTGTACCAGATGTAAATATTGAAAGACTTATTTTGTGAGGTTATATGTTTGTAAGTTGATATGTATTAGCTGATCATTGGTGGAATAATGTTTATTCTAAAAAAAGAAAAAATACATTTTTTGGTTATAAGGTTGGGAAATAGAAAAATAGATTAATATTTTGTAAAATATTAATCTATTTTTTTGATTTATTTAAAAAACTCTATATAATAAAAGTATATATTTTGTATATATGTTTTTTATGAAATTTAAAACATCAAAAAAATTATTTGCTCATATTGACTGTGATAGTTTTTTTGCAGAGTGTGAAATCCTTAAAAACCCAAATATAAAAGATGATTATGTTATCGTAGGTAGTGAAATAGTTCTTGCATGTAATTATAAGACAAAATACCTTGGTATAAAAACATGAACAGCTGTATGGGATGCAAAAAAGATTTTGAATTGAAAATGAGTTTTTCTTCAAAGTAATCATAGCTTTTATAGCTTTGTATCATCTAAGCTTATGTCATATTTGCAAAAAAATGTATTATCTTTAGAGCCTTTTTCTATTGATGAAGCTTTTTGTGATATTACTTGATTACCAGAATTATATGGTTTAAGTATACAAGATTATGCTAAAAAATTACAACTAGATATAAAAAAAAATATTTGAATACCAGTTAGTATATGAATAAGTACAACAAGAATAAAATCAAAAATATTTTCAAAGTTAAATAAGCCTAATTGAATATTTGTTGATTTGACTAATAGTGAAGAATTATATAAAAGTTTACAACTTTCTATTGTACCGTTTATATGAAAATCATCTAGAGAAAAATTAAAATATAAATGCAATAATGTTTATGATTTTTTAGATTTATGATTTTGGTATATAAAAAATAACTTATGAAAAACATATAGCGATCTTTGGCTTGAATTGAAATGAGTTAATTCTTATGTATTAAAAAAAAGTAAATTTTCTAAATCTATTAGTAGATGAAGAAGTTTTAATAATAATATAACTAAAGATTTTGATTTTATTTATAAGCAATTAATAATAAACTTTAACTTTTTGTTTGAAGAGTTTATTGATAATAATTATGAAACAAAAAAAGTTATGATTTTTTTTAGGTATATAGATAAAAAAACATATTTTTTTGAACAAAAGCTGGCTTTTCATACTTATGATAGAAGAGTCTTACTTGAAGTAGTAAAAAGATTATTTTTATATTCTTATAATAAAAATAATCTTTATAGAAGTACATGAATTATATTTTCAGATCTAAAAATTAATTCTTTTCATCAGACTCATATTTTTGAGCAAGTTAATAATAAAAATAACTCACTTTACTCTGTTATTAATCAAATAAATAAAAAATATAATAATTATAAAATATGTTTTTGAACTGATTTATTATGAAAATGATTTAGTTCAAAAATGTCTATTAGAAAATAATTTTTAGTTTGATTTTTTTTATATAAGCAATATTATTTAATAATAATAAATTATTAATTAATTATAATTTTTTGAAAAAAATATTTTCATTAATTTTATTGTTTTCAGTTTTCTTTATTAATTTTTGTCATAACCAAGTTATGGCAAATTTTGATGCGTCAAAAAATTATAATAATCAATCTATAGATATCAAAAATTGATCTAGTCATTTTTGTAATAAAGACTTTTCAAAAAAATTTTTCATTAAATGTTGTGATTTATATTTTTGATTTAGTTGATCTAATAACTTTAATTCAGAAAAAAAATATAAAAAAGTATTTCTTAGTTTTGTTGATATAAATACTTTTATAAATCAATATGAATTTTTAAGTATTTTTTGAAATATATGACCACCTTGAGATTATTTTTTTAATAAAAATAACTATAATTATATATCTCTTACATGAATAATAAAATCAAATACATAAATTAAAATTTTTATATAAAAATTTTAATTTATTAATTATAACAAGATGAAAAAAGAGATACAGATTAAATGAATGCATTGTATCAGCTGTGAAACAATATTAGAAAGAGAATTAAAAAAATTAGATGGTGTTAGTTTATTAATGATAAACTACAAAAAATGAATAATGCAAGTAGAATATGATGATGAATCAAAATATAAAGATCTAGTACAAATAATAGAGAAAAATAACTTTGAAGTAATAGAGAAAAACTCAACTCCCAAAAATACAAAATCATTAGATAATATTTTATGAAATATTATAGCAATTATGTTTGTTATAATATTATTTATTGCGTCTCAATTATTTGATATATATAGTCTTATACCAGATACTTCTAGTGTTAACTATTTTAGTGCAATACTTATATGAATAATAGCTTCTTTTTCAACATGTCTTGCTATTACTGGGTGAATAATAGTGGGTTTTTCTAGGTATTTAGACAAGGCTGATTGATTTAAATGACACTTAAAAGTTCAATCTTCTTTTCAAATATGAAGAATAGTATGATTCTTTATATTAGGATGATTACTGTGATATTTTGGATGATTTTTGAATATTAATTTTACAGTTAATGCTATAATAACATTTTTTGTAGGTTTTTTACTTTTTTATATGTGATTAAATATTTTGTGATTAGTTCCTAGTATTACAAAATATTGAGTACATATGCCAAAAAAGTTTACTCAAAAAATAGAATCTCTTTGAAAGCCTAAGTATGCTCCTATAGTTTGAGCATTAACATTTTTTCTTCCTTGCGGTTTTACTCAAACTATGCAATTATTAGCTATATGAACATGAAGTTTTTGGCAATGAGGTTTAGTTATGATGCTTTTTGCTATCTGAACTACTCCTGTATTTCTTGCATTAGGTCTAGGTTCTAGTTATTTTAAATGAAAAAAGTTTTCTATTCTTACAAAAATTATATGAGCAATAGTTATATTTTTTGGTCTTTTTACTCTATTTAATTCATATAATCTTATAAAATATATAGATATAAATCCTTTTTCTAAAAGTCAATCACAAGTACAAGATATATCTGATGCTTCATGAGAAGTAGTTCCTGATAGTGAATTGGAAGAGGTCTATGTTAAACATAATTGATATCAAACAATACCTTCTATTGTTGAACTAAAAGTATGATGAAACTATAAAATAACTATAATGCCTACATCTAATTGACTTTGATGTATGTCTACTTTAGTAGTTCCATGAATATCAAATGAGGTTAACAATGTAAAAGCCTGAGAACCAATAGTATACAAAATATATGATGCTAAACCATGAAAATATAGCATGGTTTGTTCTAGTATGTGAATGACACAGTGACAAATAATAATTCAATAATATTTTTTAATATGTATAAAAAATTTATAATAAAATGAATGACTTGTGCTAGCTGTGTTGTATTAAATGAAAATACTTTAAAAAATATTGATTGAATAAAAGAAGTAAAAATAAATTTAGCAACTAATACAGCTAATATCGAGTTTGATGAAAATAAGGTTTCTTTTTCTTATATAAAAAAACAAATAGAACAAAACTGATTTAATGTAGATGAAAATATTGATGTGACAGATCAAGATAAACAAAAGCATACCAAAAAAATGTTTAATAGATTTTTATATGCTTTAATCTTTTCAACTCCTGTTTTTTCTATGATGTTTTGGAGTTTTGATACATGAATAGAATTTTTATGAGTTGATTTAATAATGTATATTTATTCTATACTTTCTTTTTTGGTAGTTTTTTGATTTTGACTGCATTACCATATTAGTGCTCTTAAATCACTTAAAAATATACATTTTAATATGGATAGCCTTGTTTCATTGTGAACTTTTAGTGCTTTTTCATATTCTCTTGTTGCTATGTTTTATGATAAACATGTTTATTTTGAAGCAGCAGTAGCAATAATAACTCTTATAAATTTATGAAAATATTTAGAACACAAAGCTAAATCAAGAGCAGGGGACTCTATTTCAAAATTGCTACAATTATGAGTAAAAAAAGCTTTTGTTTTAGTTGATTGAAAAATTATTCAAAAAGAGATAGATGATATAATTGTAGGAGATATTTTATTAGTTAGGTCTTGAGAAAAAATAGCTTTAGATTGAGAAGTTATAGATTGATCTGCAAATGTTGATGAATCTATGTTAACAGGTGAAAGTATGCCTGTTTTTAAAGATATTTGAGATGAATGTTTTTGATGAACAATTAATAAAGATTGAAGTCTAAAAGTAAAAGTTACAAAAACAAATGAAAATTCTACTTTAGCAAATATTGTAAAAATGGTTGAGGATGCACAAAGCTCTAAAGCAAAAATTGAAAGATTAGCGGATAAAGTATCTTGAATATTTGTACCAATTATTATTGTAATATCAGTAATAACTTTTATTTCTTGGTATTATATTACTTGAAGCATAGAATCTTCTATTGTTCCAGCTGTTGCTACTCTTGTTATAGCTTGTCCTTGTGCTTTATGACTTGCTACTCCAGCTGCAATTATGGTCTGAACTGGTAGGTGAGCTAGGTTTTGAATTTTGATAAAAAATGCTCAAACACTGGAAAAAACTTCTAAAATAGATTTCATTATATTTGATAAAACAGGTACTCTTACTAATTGATCTCCAGAATTAACTGATATTATAGAAGTTAATACTACAAAAGATAATATATTAAAATACTGAGTATCACTATCTAACTTTTCTCATCATCCTTTATCAAAAGCTATATCTGATTATTGAAAAAATATTTCAAAATTAGAATTAAATAATTTTGAAGAAATAAAATGAAAATGAATACAGGCTAATTTTTGATGAAAAGTTATAAAATTATGAAATAAAAAAATATTTTGAAGTCTTGATGAAAGAGTAGACGAAAAGATAAATCAATTAACATTAGAAGGTAAAACACCAATTATCATATGAAATGACGATGAAGTTTTTTGAATTCTTTGACTATTAGATTTACCTAAAAAGTGAGTGGAAAAAACTATACAAAAACTTCATGATAATAATATTGAAACAGTAATGCTTACATGAGATACAAAAAATACAGCTAACTTTATAGCTAAAAGTATAGGTATTGATACTGTTATATCTGAAGTAATGCCAGAAGATAAGCTTGATGTAATAAAAAAATATCAATCTAAAAATAAAAAAGTTGCTTTTGTTTGAGACGGTATAAATGATGCTCCAGCTCTTGTTCAGTCGGACTTATCTATCGCTATGTGAACATGAAGTGATGTAGCTATAGAATCAAGTGATATAGTTTTAGTTAAGTGAGATTTGGATAAAGTTTATTCTGCTATTAAATTATCAAAAAGAACTTTACTTACTATAAAACAAAATTTATTTTGGGCTTTTTTATATAATTCTATCTGAATACCGTTAGCAGCATTTGGTTTATTAAACCCTATATTTGCCAGTTTTGCAATGGCTATGAGTAGTGTTAGTGTCCTTGGTAATAGTTTAAGATTAAAAAAATTTAAATAAAAAAATATGAATAAAAAAATACTTATATGAATTCTTGTATTTATTTTTTTATTATCTTTATTGTTTTTATTTTATAATACTTCTTTATTTTCTAATAATACATATGAAAAAAATAGTATTAATTATAAAGTAAATAAACAGAAAGAAGAAAATAAATATAATTATAATGTTGATCATTGATTTAATAGTTGAAGTATAGTTAATATTGAGATAAATGCTTCAGAAAAAGAGTATGAATTAATACCTTGAATAAAAACTAAAATGTATACTTATAATTCTGATTGAGATATAAGGCCTTTAGTAATAAAAATAAAAAAATGAGATAAATTAAATGTAAATTTTAATAACTTATTGAATAAAAGTTCAACTATTCATTGGCATTGAGTAAGGCTACCAAATTCTCAAGACTGAGTTCCTTGAATAACTCAGGATACTGTTAAGCCTTGAGGAAATTTTGATTATTCATTTATAGCTAATGATGCTTGAACATTTTTATTTCATCCACATGATAATCACTCTGAACAAATTTGAAAATGATTATATGGTGTATTAATAGTTGAAGATGATTCTATAAAAACTAAATATGATAAGGATTTAACTTGGGTCTTGAAAGATTATAGAGTTGGTAAAGATTGAAAACTTACAAATGACTTTCCAAATATGCATGATGCTATGCATTGATGAAGAATGTGAAATTTGGTTACTATAAATAATATTGTTAATTTTAGTGAAGAAGTTAAATGATGAGAGTTAATTAGATTAAGATTAGCTAATATGTCTAATGCAAGAACTTACAGATTAAATCTTTGAGAATTTGATTCAAAAGTAATTGCTACAGATGATAGTTTAATAAATAATCCTCAACATATAGATGAATTAGAAATATCTCCATGAGAAAGATATCAATTAGAGATAAAAATACCTAATGATAAAAATAAATTGGTACTTTATGATAACTATTATTCTAGAAGTTATCCAGTAGCAATAGCTAATATAAATATTAATTGAGTAGTAAAAGAAACTAAATCATCAATAACTCCAAAGTGAAATATACCTGATTGGACTAATATGGATTATAATAAACCAGATATAGTAATAGATTTGTGATGAATGTGAGTAATGTGAGGTGATAAATCTATGATGATGTGAATGTGATGAGAAAGATGATGGACTATAAATGATTGAATATTTCCAACTAGTAATACTCCAATCAAGTTAAAAAAAGGTAAAATGTATATTATAAGAATGGTTAATAAGTCTAAAAGAGATCATCCTATGCATTTACACTGAGATTTTTTTCAAGTTGTTAATATTAATTGAATGAAATGAAATTTAATTTGATTTAAAGATACAGTTAATGTTAAGCCATTATCTTATGTTGATGTTGCCATAATTCCAACTAATCCATGAATTTGGGCTTTTCATTGTCATATATTAGAACATGCAGACTTGTGAATGTTTACTACAGTTATTGTAGAAGAATAAAAAACCTCAACCTTTTTGGTTGAGGATATTTTTTTGTAGAAAATTATTTGATAAATCCTTGAGATTTACAAAAATCTTCTACAGTCATTTTCGATACAAACCGACCTGAAAGTGTGTAGATTTTGTTATCATTACCGACTTTGTATCCGGTCTGATTTTTGTTCAGGTAGATTTTATTGCCTACTCCTACTTTGAGTTCTACATATTTTCCATCAGGTGTATGTACCATTTTTTGCCAGCTCATAACTTATACCTCCTATACTTTTTCATCATTATAAGAACAAGCATATTTATTATAAAATAAATATTTGAATATGTCAAATATTTTATTGATATAAAAAATACTAAAATTAGTTTTTAGTATTTTTGTATATCAAAGCAGAGATAAAAAATATTAATAATATCAATACTATTGTTGCTCAAGAGGATGTTTCTAAATAATATGAACTAAATAGTCCAGTTATTACAGATATAAGTGATAGAATCACTGCTATTATGAATACTCATTTTAAGTTTGGTGATATAAGTTTTGCAGTATTTGCAGGTATGATAAGAAAAGCTCATATCAATAATATACCAAATATTTTTATACTTATTGCTATAAATATTGATAATAATATCAAAAATACAATATTATATAAGTCTACTTTTATTCATTTTGATTTTGCTATATCTTGGTTTATAATTATGCTCAAAAATTTTTCTTTAAATAGAAAAAATAATATATAACATATAATAGCGAAAACACTAAGAAATATTATATCAGTTTTATTTATAAATAATATAGATCAAAATAAAAAATTATTTATATCCAAGCTTAGGTTTCATATAAATCATACTGTAAATATACCTCATGCTATTCAAGCTTGTGATATTATTTCTTTTGTTGATTCTTTTGAAATAAAGTTTGTTTTTTCTATATAAAAAATCACAAAACTTGCTATTATAGCAAATAAAAATGCATATATATAATAATTTGATGATACCAATAGAGATATAGCAATTCATAAAAACAAAAAATTTGCTATAGAATGAGTTATATTTGCTTCTTTCCTCATTACTATAAAAGTACCTAATATACTTGCTATTAAAGATATCAAAATTCATCATATTAATGCATTTTGAAAAAATGAATATTGTATTATTTCTATCATATATATTATTTATGGATATTTTTATTATGTGGGTTGTGTTTATATGGAAGAGTATATTTACCAAATATACTTTCTGTTATTTTATTAGAAGATACTTCTAATGGTGTTCAATGACAACAAAAGTTATTTTCATGTAAACAAATAACTTTGTCACTATTTTTATATACCAATTTTATATTATGAGATACCAGTATAATAGCTAATCTTGGAAACCTGTCTTGTATTTCTTTTATTACTTTATAAAAGTTTTCTTCTCATATAATATCTATTCCTGCAGTTGGTTCATCTAGTAAAACTATTTCAGGTGATGATATCAAAGATGATATTATTAATATTTTTTGTAATTGTCATCAGCTTAATTCTCATATTTTTTTGTTTAACAAATTTTTAGAATCAAAATCCTCTAAATATTTTATAATCTTGTTATCTTTTATTCATTTATTATATATTTTTATAAATTCTATTACTTGAATAGGGAAGTTTTTATCAATATCTATTTTTTGTGGAACATAACCAATTTTTTTATAATTCCTTATAACTTTTCAGTTACTTTGTTTATGAATTCATGCTATTATTTTTAATAGTGATGATTTTCATGCTCCATTCATACCTATTATACTTAATATTTCTCATGAAAATACTCAAAAACTTATGTTTTTTAAAACATAAGTTTTTTTGTTATCATATGATAAACTAATATCTTGTATTTTTAATATTTCTTTTTTATTCATAAATATATTCTAGGTTTTTTATATTGTTTTTATAGTTTTTTATATATCACTCTTTAGAGTAATCACTTCCTAAAGGATTTAATATTTTTATTTCTATATTATATTCATCAGATATTTTTTGTAAGTTGTTATCATCTAATTGAGGCTCTTTATAAGCTATATTTATTCAATGAACTCTTATTTCATCAATTAATTCTTTCATTTCCTTTGAGTTTGGATTACTTAAAACATTTTTTTGAAAAATTAATTTTTTATCTTGATTTATATCTAGCTCTTCAAATAAATAATTATAAGCATCATGAAAAATCAAAAATTCTTTTTGGTTTAATCAGTTGTGTTTTTCTAAGTATTCATTTTTTATTTGGTTTAATTCACTTGAAAATAGTTCAAAATTATTTGTATAATAATCACTATTTTTATTGTCTATTTCAATTAATTTGTTTTTAATATATCTTGCTATTATTATTGCATTTCCTCAACTAGTCCATACATGAGGGTCTATTGTATGTGTTTCTTCTTCATGTTCTTCTTCATTATTATTCTCATCTTCATGATTATGTTCATTTTCATGTTCTTCTTCTTCATTTTCATGCTCATGCTCATGCTCATGCTCATGCTCTTTTCATTCTATTAGTTTTATATCTTTTGCAACTTTTATATAGTTGTTATTTTGAGATAATGCTTTATCTAGAAATCAGTCTATATGTTCTAGTCATAAATAAACTACAAGATCAGATTCTTCTATATTTACCATTTGACTAGCTTTTAAGTCATATCCATGAGCACTTACTCATACTGGCACCAATGATTTAGCATTAACATATTCTCATCCTATATAATTTGATATAGAAGCTAATGGTATTATAGATGTAGTTATATTTATTTTTTCTTTTTTTGTATTATTTGGTTCATTTATTATTCCTTGTTTTGAGCATGATGTTATTACTAATAGACTTAGTAAAATAAAAAGTAATTTTTTCATTTTTTTATATTATTAAATTATTATAAACATTTTTCACAAATTCAAACAACTCAAATATTGTGTTGTTTTATTTCAAATCATATTTTTTTTGCTTCTTTAAATATTTGACTACATATTTTATTCGAATGAAAACTTATTATTTTATTACATTTTTCACATTTCATATGTTCGTGGTGGTGATTTTCATCATTTATTTCATATGTACTTGTTGATTCTCAAATATCTACTTTTCTTATAACTCATATATCTAAAAATAAATTTAGTGTTCTAAATACACTAGATCTTCATATATTTGAAAAATTTTTAGTTATATCATTATAACTAAAAATATGTTTTGTTTTTAAAAAATCAAAAATAGCTACTCTTTCTGGAGTTATTCTATTATTGTTTTTTTTTAATATTTTTTCTATATTCATAATTATTGGGACTTAGTATCAATAATGTATTTTTTATTATATCAATATTATTTATAAGTCAAAAAAAAAGTTAAGAATTATAATTATTAACTTTTTTTACTTCACAAATAAAACCATTCATCTCAAATTTTGGCATCATAAAAGGGTAATAATATATAATATTCTTTATCTGATATAATTTTTTCTCAATCTTCATACTCGGCTATTATTTCTCATTTTTGTACTTTTTGTAAATGTTTATAATTTTTTAATAGTTTTCATTCTTTTTTCTTTTTTATATAAAAATCAGCATTTACTTTATTATATATTATCTTGTTTGTTTCTATATTGTTATTTATTATTCAATATTTTGATAAAACATTTATTATTACATTTTCAGCAATTTTTACTGATTCTTCTTTAAAGTGATTTCAGCATTCTACTGTAATTGCAATTTTTCATTTTTCATGTGCATATTTGCATGTATCACTTTCATCTGTACTTTTGTATAACTCTGGCCATCATGTTATTATATTTTTTATTCTACAAGATTCAGCTAATTCTTTATTTTTATTATCTTGATAATCTAAAAATATAAATTCTTCGTCATCGGTATGACTTGAGTGTAGATCTATTACTATATTATTTTTATTTATTATTTTTATTATTTCATTAGCTAATTTTTGTTCATATAAATCTTCTTTTTTATGTTTTTTTATCACTCTATTTAAATTTATATCTATATATCTTTTTTCTTTATCAAAAGCTTTTTGATTTGCTATAGGTATAAATGTTACATTTCATTTTTGTATTTGTATCTCATTATTTTCTATTTTTTTTATAATACTATTTATAGCTTTGGTTCAGCACTTTTCATTTCAGTGAATTGCTCATATTAATAATATATTTGGTCACTTATTGTTAGTGTTAAAGTTTTTTGTTTTTATCATATTAAATATTATTAATTATAAAATTATCATTTCAATATATTCTATCTGTTTCTAAAAGCTCTCATACTTCTTCTATTTTTTCTAATATTTCATTGTTTAGTTCATTTCTATTTAAGTTATTCAATCATAATATATCTTGATATATATGCATTACTCATTTTACTTCTGTTATAGAGTATAAAGTTTTTTCTTTGTTTTTTTCAAATATTTCTTTTGTTAGTTTTTTAGCTATTCATAATCATCTCATTGATTCAACTGTTATAAGGCTTCATACTTCATATATTTTAATTCATGATTTTGTAGTTATTTCAATCATTGTTATACATCATGCCAACTTTCAATTTATCATTGCTACATATCATAGTCATCAATTTATTTCATCTTGTATTTGTTCTACAGTTTTTTCTATCATATGCTTATGATCTTTATTTTCTTCAATTATCCAATTTAATATTTCTTGAGCTTGTTCTAATGTTATATTGTCTGTTATATCTATATTTATTATTCTTTCACAAGTTTGTTTAGTGTATTCTTTTATATTAGAAAAACTTTTGTTTTTTTCTATATTTTCTTCTGAAAATAAAATATTTTTTTTAAATAAAGTATTCATTGTTAATTTTTTAGTAAATAAAAAAAGAGCTACTTTCTTTTTTAAAAGAAAGTAGCTCTTTGGATTGATTTAATATTTTAATATTTTTAGTCACAAAGAAATACCCATCTTTTAAAAAAGATAGACTTAATTCTTCTTTGTCTTCTGTTTAATGTTTTAATAATATACATATAAACTTATTAAATTATTAATACTTACTTAAAATAATATATTTTTATGATTAGTCAAAAAAAAAGTTAAGAATTATAATTCTTAACTTTTGTATTTTTTAATTACAAAATCTATATCGTCTATATCTTTTAGTAGTTTATTCTTTTCTTGGTTGTTGTCTGTTTTTTTGACTTTTTGCTTTAAGTTTGATTTTTTTCTTTTTAATTTTTGTATTGCTTTTTCCAGTTTTTTGTCAGATAATCAAAATGAATTATTAAACCAATTTTTTATTTTTTTATTCTTTTTTAATTGAGTTATTTCTTCATTTATATCATCATTAAAAATAATTTGGCTTACTTCTAATAAATCATCAAAAATTTCATTTTTATAATAACTATCATTCATAAGAGATGTAGCCATTTCATTAGTTATAAGATTTTTTCTTATTAACTTATCAAGTTCTCAATTAGATATGATATCATTTTCTTTAAAGCTTTTTTCTATTTTTGCCAATATTAACATTTTATCTTCTGTTTTTTCAGTGTTACTTAATTTTTCTATATCTTGAATCAATTCAAATAAATCAAGTAATATTTTTTTATATTGTTTTTTAATCTCATTATTTTTTGATTTAAGATATTTTTTTAAGTTTTTTTGCATATGTTTTATTGCTTTTATGACTTCTGCTAACTTTCTATTAGCCATTTTTATATCATAAAAGTTATTATAGTACTTCTCAGAATTATTAGATTGTGCTATAGTCGAATAATCAATTATTTCAGAATATAAAAACTTTATTTTTTGATTATATAAATTATCTATTTCTTCTATTTCTAAAATATCAATCTTTTCTTTTATATCCTCAAACTCATATCAAGACTTTATATCATTTTTTTCTAATCATAAGCTTTCTAATATTACATTTATAGTATTTTGATATAAATGCCTAGTTTCTTTTATAAGTGATATTATAGCCGTATCAGGGAATTCAAAAACTGCTTCGTTTAAGTATTTATTAGTATATACATTATCATTTTGTTTCTTATCAGGGAATACTTTTGTTATAAATTTTATCAGTTTTGGTAGTATTGGTACTATAAAAATTGCTCATACTACATTAAATAATGTATGAAAAATAGCTAATTTTAATGTATAATTTGTGTCACTTATTCCTAAAAAATTTGCTATTACATCAACTACTCATGTTATTTGAAATATAAATATTATAAAAATTACTCATGTTATACTTTTAAACATTACATCGGCCAAAGCTAACCTTTTACCGTTTATATTTGCTGTTATAGATCATATAACCGCTGTTATAGTAGTACCGACATTTGCTCATATTATAAGAGCTAATGCATTTTCATATGTTACTTGTCATGTAGCTAGAGCAGCAATTACAAGTATTATTGTTGCATGACTTGATTGCATAATTATTGTTGCAAGCATACCTATAGCTACATATATAAATACTCATACAAAACCAGTCATTGCAAAGTCAATAAGATTTATGCTACTTTGAAATGATTCAAATCATATTTTCATGTAATGTATACCCAAAAATAAAAATCAAAGTCAGGCTAATATATTTCATATTCACTTTAATACCTGTTCTTTTCTAAAAGTAAAAATTAGTCAAAAAACTATCATAGGCATAGCATAAGCTCATATATTTATTTTCATTCAAAAACCTGCTATAAGCCATGCTCAAGTTGTAGTACCAATATTTGATCAAAGTATTATTCAAAGTGATTGTATAAGTGTTATAAGTTCTGCACTTAAAAATGATATAGTTAATACAGCTACCAATGAACTAGATTGCATAGTTGAGGATGCAACAAATCAAAATAACATGCTTTTCCATGTTTTGTTTGTGCTTTTTTGTAATATTTTTTCTAAAGTTCATCCTGTAAATGTTTTAAATCATTGTTGTAAAAACATCATTCAAAACAAAAATATAGCAACTCAAGCTGATATATCTTTGAAATCTGGGCTAATCCAAAATCAATAAGATAAAACTATTATTATTGCTATAAAAGATAGCTTATTAAATATATTTTTAAACATTGTTATTTACCAATTAAAGTTATAATATATGTTATTAAAACATAAAATATATTATATGTCAAATAATACTCAAGCATATTTTTTATTTGTATTTGATATAAATAACAATATCATAAAAGAGTAAGGTTATTATATTTTTATAAGTATATTTTTATGAGAAAAACTTCAGTATTCAATCAATCAAATAAGGATTTTATTATAAAGCTTTTTTTGATTTGATTATTTTTATGAATATTATATTTCTTTTATAGTATTATAAATATCTTTTTTATATTAATATTTTCTTTGTTTATAGTTGTTATGTTTTCACCATTTCTCAACTTATTAAACAAATACAAGATAAATGATTTTTTTGGTATAATTATAATATTTTTTATAATATCACTTTTGATATTTATATTTCTTTTCTCAGTTATACCTCTTGTAGTTAATCAGGCTAGTGCATTTTTTGATATTTTGGTAAAAAATGTTAATTCTTGGATAGATATTTATAACAATTCTTGAGTTAGTTGATTTGGTTTTCCTAGTTATATAGAAAGTATAATATCAAAAATAGAAGTAGAGCAAGTTCTTAATTCTCTTAGAGATAATATATCTCAAATCTCAAAATTCTTTTGAGATAATTTGACCAGTGTTATATCAAGTTGAGCTGGTATAGTTACATGAGTTACATCAATACTATTTAATCTTGTAATGGTATTTATATTTACATTTTTTATAAGCTTAGAAAGAAAATCTATAAGAAAATTTTTCTATAATATATTTCCATATAATTTTTCAAAATTTGTATTAAAAAATGAAAAAGATGTTGTGAATACTTTAGGTGAGTGGTTCAAATGACAAATAATTATTGCATTGGCTATGTTTTTTATTACTCTTATAGCTTTGCTTGTACTAAAACTATTTTGAATACATATAGAGTGAATATTTACTCTGGCTCTTATAGCTTGATTTATGGAGTTTATACCATATATATGAACATTTGTTTCTATATTTATAGCTTTGATAGTTTCACTTTGAGCATGACCAGAATGATTTTTTGCTGTACTAATAGTATACCTAGTTATACAACAAATCGAGGGGAATATATTAATTCCATATATAATGTGAAAAACTTTATCACTTTCACCTTTTACAGTTCTTTTGACTATGACTATAGGTGCTAGCTTATTTGGTATAATATGAATAATATTTTCTGTTCCATTTGCTGCTGTAGCTCAAATATTTTTATCAAAATTTTTAGAGTACAAAAAGACAGTTATAAAGTAACTGTCTTTTTTTGTTGACTATATCAAAAAAATTATTTATATATTAACTAATAAATTTCTAAAAAAATTATAAATATGAAACTATTAAAATTGATTGTTATTATTTGAATTATAATTCTTATATTTATTATATGTTTTATATATCAAAAACCATATACTGAAAAAAATATTATTTTCTGAGAAATAAGTGGTAAAATTTTTGAACCAAAAATAAAATTTAATAATAATTGTTTTGTTTTTGTTCATTGAGATGGACCTATGGATGAATATGCGATGTGATTTTATAAACCATATTTTTGAGAATTTGCAAAACATTGATATTGTAGTATTAGTTGGACCAAACCCGAAGATTATAAAAGTCAATCCATGAGAGATAGGGCAAAAGAAGTTGAAGAAGCAATTTGAGAGTTAAGTAAATATTTAGAAGTTAAAAATATTATTATTATTTGATGGAGTCAATCAGCATGGTTAATGTGATATTTGAATCAAGATAATATTGATTGAATTGTACAAATATGATGAGCAGTTGATTGGATATCTCAATGAAAATATATGACAAAAGTAAGAGGTGAATTAGAAGGTTGGTCAAAAGAAAGACTACAAGAAGAAATAAAAGAAGACGAGATCTTTAATTGACATTTATTATCTGGTATAAGTTATAAAGAATATCTTACAACAGAAAATTCACAAAATGTTTGAAAACAAAATTGGAATTATTGGCAAAAAAATATTTCTGAAGATATACGAGATAGTTATCATAATATTAAAGTTCCATATCTTTCAATATTTTGATGACAAGATGCTCATGTTGATGTCGAATTTTCTTCAAAAGTTTATACTAAAATATTTGAAGAAAATGATATAAAAAATAAAGAATTATTTTATAAAAATGCAAATCACATAATTATAAAATCTAAAAATAAGCATTTTGTAAATGATTGAATTAATGGTTTTATAAATTTTATAAAAAATGAGTTTTTGTGATTATATGCTTATCCAAATAATTACTTTCAAGATATTTTAGATTTTGTTAAAACTGATATTATAAATTAAATTTTATATTTTTTGACTACTATTAATTATGGACTTTTTAAAACAATGAATATTGTTATGTGATGTGTGAAATACAGACTTATGATTACTATGAGTTACATGTGACTTTATATTTGAAAATATATGATATTTTTTTATTTTTTGAACTATAACAAATAATTCAATATTTCTAACTACCATACATTTTATATTATTATGATTATTCTTTTATGTTCCATATAAATATATAAACAGTAAAAAAATAGATTATTTTTTTATGCTTTTATTTTTATTTTCTTTATTCTTTTTGAATGCTAAATATATAATTTTTGTTATTATATTAGATATTATACTGTATTTTATTTGATATATTTTTAAAAAATATAATAATTTGAAAAAACTATCAAATAAACAACTTCGTTATTATTTTATGTATGGTAAATTTATTCCTATTTTAGGTTACTTATATAGTTTTAGGATATGACTTACAAATAAGCTTTCTGTAAGACAATTATTTACAGGAGTTATTATTTCAAGTATGAACTTAATTTTTTCTTTCATTATAATTTGATGATTTTTAAATAATTTTGACTGGTTTTATCGTTCAGAGATTTTAAATGATAATTTATGGTGGCAGAACGAAAGGTTGCTATATACTGAAATTTGACCTTTTTTAATAATATATTTTATTTGAATAATTTTATATTTCACTAAATTTAGAAAAATATAAATAAAAACTACAAAGAATTTTCTTTGTAGTTTTTTGTATTGCAAAAATTCTCAATTTATATTTTGTTACTCCTTAGTAAAGCAGGTGATAACTGAGATTATTAGATGTGAATGATATATTAATATACCTGTTTTATAATTTAATTTGTATTTCTTCTTTAAATTTAGAATTAACAGCATATAAAAATATATTTTTTGTATTTAAGTCTAAGTTCTGTATTTTTTTTAGTTCTTCATTTATAATATTTTCAATATTTTCTCTATGATTTTCAAATGTTTTACTATCCTGTATTTTTATAAAAGTTATATGAGGAGAGAAATTAAAACCATTATCTTCTACATAATCTCTATTATATTTATTATCTAATATATCTCTATATTTCTTTAATGGTAAATTTGTTTTACTTGTAAAATAAAGAACAAATCTATTTCATTTTCATCTGAAAAAGTAATTAAATCAAGAAATACTTATTCTATCATTTATATCAATTTTTTTTATATACTCTTTTATTTCTTCTTTAGTATTTTTTTCAATATCTTTTTCTAAATAATAAAGAGTAATATGAGGAGATAATGGATTTTGAAATAATATAGATTTTTCTATATTATTTTCTTTTATATAATTGTATGTTTTTACAAAAAGATCTGAAAGTAATTCAGATTTTAACTCTATTCATATAAAATGAGATGTTGTTTTCATAGTTAATTATTTTTTAGATAAAAATTTAACTATATTATATATGAAAAATAAGATTTTTAAACTTATAATATAGTTAAGTAATTATTTATAAAAATATTCATTAATTTATTATTTAGATATTTTTAGCTCTAAATAAAAAACACTAATTATATAATTAGTGTTTTTTGTTTTCATATTTGGTACTCCCAAGGAGAATCGAACTCCTGTCTCGACCGTGAGAGGGTCGCGTCCTAGCCACTAGACGATGGGAGCATTATTTAATGCTTCTATATTATATATAAGATAAAATAAAATCAACAAAAAAATAAAAAACTAGTAAATAATACTAGTTTTTTTTATAATTATGCTATTTTAGCAGCAACATCTTCTTTTGTCATACCATCTATATCAGTAGTAACTCAAGCTGATCTAGCCGTACCTCTAACTATCATCATAGCACCAGCTACATCTATAGCATTTAAGTCTGGCATTTTTACTTCAGCTATTTCTTTAACTTGGTCCAAAGTAAGGTTACCAACTTTGTCTTTTTGTGGTACACCAGAACCTGATTTCAAGTTTAATTTGTCTTTTATAAGAGTAGACATAGGTGGTTGTTTTACTACGAAGTCAAAAGTTCTATCTTCGTAAACAGTAATAATAACTGGTAATTTAACACCCATTTTATCTTTAGTTCTTTCATTGAATTGAGAAGTGAACTCTTGAATAGGTACTCCGTATTGACCTAATGCAGGACCAACTGGTGGAGCTGGATTAGCTTGTCCTCAATTGATTTGTAATTTTATGTATCCTTTAACAGCTCATGCCATAATAACTTTGATTAATATTTAAATATTTAATTGATTTTTATTATAATAAAACTTATTTTAACTAATGATAGTAGATCTAAGCTAGCTCTCGGGAAAAAACTAAATCTATATATCTATATTAAAATAGTAATATTTTTTAGAAGCTCGCAAATTATATAAAAAATATATAATAAATCAAGTTTTTTATTATTAAAAAATATTATTTTCTATTTGGGTTTGTATCTATTACTTGTGACTCATAATAACTGGCTACTATTTGTATTCATACATGTTCTGTACCAGCAAAAAATAGTCATTGTCATACAGCGGCATTTAGTAATATATATTTTTCTTGTTCTGTAAGTTTATAGATATTTTGCAGTACATCAATAGAAGCACTAGATTGTTTTAATAATAATTGAATAGATGAGTTTGTCATTATTGGTTTACCATATGCACTACCAACAAAATCTTCTACATCTTGTGTTATAGTTGTAATTCACAAATTATATTTTCTTGCTCTTTTTACCAATCAGAATAAAAATTTTGCAGAGTCTTCATGTTGCATTATATTCCATGCTTCATCTACTACTAACATTCTTTTTTTATTGCTAGATCTAACTTTATTCCATATATGATTAAGTATTACATACATGGCTATAGGTCTCATCATATCATCAAGATCTCTAACTGAGAAAACCTGAAGACCATCTGATAAATCTACATTTGTTTTTTGAGAAAAAATTCAGCTAAATATACCTATAGTAAATTTTTCCATTCTTTTTACCAATCATCAAGCTCACTCCATTGTTTCTAAAACATCCTGTAAGTCTTTCATTGTTGGTATTTCTTTTCATACTATGTTGTCATCTTCTAGAGTTATTCACTTAAGACTATATGTTGTTATAAGAGCTTTTTCCATTATTGAAGCTTCTTCTGCAGTCATTTTACCAAGCATCAAATTCATCAAACCAAGCAAATTTATAACTGAGCTTCTAAGTAAGTCTCATGGTTTTTCATTTTGATCTTTTAGTCATAATGGTAAATCAAAAGGATTTATTCTTTGGTTTGAATTAAGTGATACATCTAGATAACTTCAACCTACTTTTTCTATAAGGGTTTTGTATTCGTTTTCAGGGTCTATTACTATTACATCAGTTCAAAACATTAGACTTCTAAGTATTTCTAATTTTACAGCAAATGATTTACCTCAACCTGATTTTGCAAATACTGTCATGTTTGCATTTTCTGTTTTGAATCTATCAAATAGTATAAGGGAATTGTTATGAGTATTTATACCATATAGTATTCATTCATCATGACTAAGTGTACTTGATGAAAATGGAAATGTTGTTGATAATCATCATGTAGATATGTTTCTATAAACTCATAATTCATCTTTACAAAATGGTCATGTAGATATAAATCATTGTTCTGCTCTTAAAAATGCTTGTTTTTGTAATACATTTCTACCTGCTAGTATTGTCTCTACATCTTTTCATACCTTATCTATTTGTTCATCTGTTTCTCAATATATAGTTAGATATAATCCAAAGTGGAAATATTTTTCTATTCATCTAGTTAGTTTTTGTCTAAGCTCTTCTACATCTTGTATTTGAGCATCTATTGCTGGATCACTAAGTAATCCTTTTTCTGTATTTATACTTCTTTCAGAATATAATTGAGTAAGCCTTTTTTTAAGATATTTTTGTATAAAAGCTCAGTCAATAGGGTAAACAAACATACTCATATCAAATTTTACATCCCAGTTTATTATTGGTGATAGCCAATTTCACTCTAAAAAGTTTGGGTATGAGTATACAAAAAATGTTTTAGCAATAGTATTGTTTATTTTTACTCTATCTTGAGAAACTTTCATAAAAGCAGGAGATATAATGTCTTTTATATATGCCAAAGCTGATTTGTACTCTTTTTCTGATTCTAATAATTCTTTTGAAGCATCAACTTTTTTTGTTTTTGTTGTATCTTTCTTCGCCTTATAAGAATAGGTATCTCAATCTATTCTTTGTTTTACTAATTTTATTATTTTTTCTGGATTTTCTACCATATTAAAACTACAATATATAATATTTTATTTTATTTTATTTTAGTTATTAAAAATAAAATGTAAAGCTTGTTGTTTAATACTAGCTTTACAGTTGAGAAATAATAATTTAAATAAAAAACTAGACTATTTTTTAAAAGTCTAGTTTTTTTATTTTACCAATTCCATTCAGTAATAAAATCTTTTGGTATTTCTTCATTAAAATCATTTTCTTTTTTATATCATTCTGGCTTATATTGTATAACTGCTAATGTTACATCATCTAATTGCATGTGTCTATATCACATAAATTTTGATAAACTCTTTGTTATTTCATTAAAGACTCATCTTGCAGTTTTATAATTAGCTCATGGTAATTCAGGAGATTTATTTATAGTTTCTTCTAATCTGTCTTCTCAATATATTTGCTCACTACCATCTCTAGTTGGTCTATTTATGGCTTCTGTTATTCAATCTGAATAAAGTACTATTATGTCTCCAGGCTCAAAGCTTAATTCTTTATCTTTTAATAATTTACTTGAGTCTTTTATCATTCAAATAGCTACTCATCATGATTTTATTCTAAATGTTTTTCATAACTTGTGTTTGTAAATCATAAGATACTCATGTCATGCTCAAGTCATAAATAATCTTTTTTCTTTTTCGTTCCATCTTACTAAAAGCATACTCATAAGTAGATTTGCTTTTACTCTAGGTTTTATTATTTCGTTTGTTTTTGCTAGTATTTGAGATCAAGATTTATAAACAGTTGATAATCAACTAACTAGTGCATTAACCATTATCATTATAAATCATGCTCATACTCAGTGTCATGTTGCATCTCATACATAAATATAATAATTATCGTCTTGTTTTATAATATCATAACTGTCTCATCCTATTTCTCATGCTGGCTTTGATTTTGCTACCACTTCTAGACTAGGAACATCCGGAAGTTTTTTCTTAAGCATTTTTCATTGTATTTCTTTACCTAATTCTACTTCTCACTTTATTTCTTTACCATGTATAAATTCATCTTTTATACTTTTTAGAGTATTTAAAGTTTTTGAAAAAAAGCTAGTTATATAATTTATGTGTGAATTATCTGTTTTTTCAAAATCTATTTTTTCTTCTTTTATATTACCAACCAAAAATTTTTTTATTGTTATTTCCAGTTGCTTAATAGGGTTATGAAAATACCTATTTATAAGCATCATTATTATAAGAAAATATACTATTGATATTAGTATAAATATTATTAATTGATTTACATCAGATACATTTTTTATTATTTTTGGGAACAAGAAAAAAGCAACTGAATTACTTATCAGTATAAAAAATAGAACAGCTTGGAATATTGTATAAAATGATTTCATCGCTTTTTTCAAATATAAAATTAATTTAGTACTTATTAATATAATAATATACTTTTTTTTATATTGCAAAAAATACTAAATAAATAATTTTATTAATTTTAAAGTGTTATATATAAGACTTTTTAACATTAATTTTATAACTATTTTTGATAATGTTATAGAGCTAGTTATAATTTATTAGACCTTGTGTAGGGTACTTTTTGAAAAAGTATTGATTTTTAGACAAAAAAACCGTATAAAAAAATTGAACAGTTATTTTTTAACAAAACAAAAAATGTGATCATCTAATACTATTACAACCATAGATATATGAAGTTCTAAAATTAGAACAATAATATGATATTTTGACAAAGAAAGAAATGATGATTTCAACATATTATGAGTAGGTATTTCAAATTCTACAGCTATGAGAAAATGAAATATACTTGATATGGAAGAATTCAAAAAAAATCTTGACGAATCTTTGGAGGAAGCAGAAAAAATGGCATGAGAACATGTTTCTGGAGCTTATATTTCTTTTAACTCATCTAGTTTTGAAGTAATGAGAAGTAAGGGAATTATATCGGTTTCTTGATCAGAGGTTACAGAAGAAGATATCGAAAGATCTTTGGATAAAGCCAAAAGTTGAGTTGATATGCCAAACAAAGAAATATTAAAAGTAGTTCCTGAAAATTTTGTAGTCGACTTAGAAGAATGAATCAAAAATCCAGTATGAATGACTGCTAGAAAGATAGAAGTTATAGCAAATATCTTTTCTATGAATCTAAATATTCTTAGTAACATAAAAAAAGCAGTAAGTGATATTTGAATAGAAATATATGATGTATACCCAAATCTATTATCTAGTCCTGAAGGTGTTTTGACAAAAAGACAAAAGGAATTATGAGTTGTTTGTATAGATATATGAGCCTCTACTACTTGAATGACTGTTTATGAAAATTGAGTGTTACATTTTTCTACTATAATACCTATAGGAGGTGATAATGTTACAAATGATATAGCTTTATGACTTAGGACTTCAACTTGAGTTGCTGAAAAAATAAAATTAGAATATGCTGAATTATGACTTGAGAATAGGGAATGATTTACTGATAGCGAATTTGATTTAGCAGAATTAAATATGTGAGAAGAGTGAAGTGTTTCTAGAGAGTATTTATCAAAAATAGTTACTGCTAGATATGAAGAAATATTTTATTTTGTTAGAGAAGAGCTTAAAAAAATCTGAAAAGATTGAATGTTACCAGAGTGAGCAGTATGTGTTGGTTGATGATCAAAAATGAAAGGATTTATAGAAACATCAAAATCTTGACTTAGATTGCCTGTATTTATAGGATTACCTGTTTCTCAAGATGATTTGGTAGATGCTTCAATTTCTGATCCAGTTTTTTCATCTGTTATAGGTACTATGATTTTTTCTAATATGTACTGAAATAATTGACCAATGTTTTCTATAAATATATGATCTTTTATAGAATCTCTAAAAAAACTCTTTAAAAAACTATTACCATAGTTTTGATAAAAACAATTAAATTTAACTTAAAATATAACATTTAAAAAATATTATGACAACAAAAAGAGAAGATAAGCTAAAAAGTCTTTTATGAGGTAATTCTTCAGATACAGGACCTCAAGAAGTAAGATTAAATGATACAATATCTCCAGTTGCAAAAATAAAAGTAGTATGAGTTGGTTGAGCTGGTCAAAATGCTGTAAACAGAATGATAGAATGAGGTTTAGAATGAGTAGAATTTGTTTCTATAAATACTGATACTCAAGCTCTTTATAATTCATTGGCTCCTACAAAATTGAATATCTGAAAAATAGTTACAAATGGATTATGAGCATGAGCTAACCCTGATGTAGGTAAAAAAGCAGCTGAAGAATCTAGAGAAGAAATAAAAAATACTTTAGAGGGGGCTGATATGATATTTATAACTTGTGGTCTTGGTTGAGGTACAGGTACATGAGCCGCTCCTATAGTTGCAGAAGTTGCAAAAGAGCTATGAGCTTTGACTGTATGAATAGTTACAAAACCATTTAGTTTTGAATGACAAAACAGAATGAGTAAATCTTTAGATGGTTTTGGTACTTTAAAAGAAAAAGTAGATACTCTTATAACTATTCCTAATGATAAAATTTTATCAATAATAGATAAAAAGACACCTCTTTTGGATGCTTTTTCTATAGTAGATGAAATATTAAATCAATGAGTACAAGGTGTTTCTGATTTGATAACACAACCAGGTCTTATTAATGTTGACTTTGCCGATGTTACTTCAGTTATGCAAAATGCAGGTTCTGCACTTATGGGTATAGGTTATGGTAGTGGCGAAAATAGAGCTACTGAAGCTGCTAGATCAGCTATTGATTCTCCATTATTAGAGTTATCTATAGCATGAGCAAAATGATTACTTTTCAATATTACTTGAGGTACTGACTTATCAATGTTTGAAGTTGATGAAGCTGCAAAAATAATTACTGAAACTGTAGATACAGAAGCAAATATCATATTTGGTGCTACTATAAATGAAGAATACAATGGCGAACTAAAAATAACTGTTGTTGCAACTTGATTTGATGAAGAATCAAATAACCAATATGAATGAGAAGCTGCAAGACCTTTGAAAACTAACCCTTTTGGTAGAAAACCAGTAACTGATTCTAGAGTTACTCCTTCTACTCCACAAAATCAAGCTCCAAAACCAGAAGATGATTTGGATGTACCAAGTTTTCTTAGAAAAAAAATGTAATTAATGAATATAAAAAGAAGTCTATTATTAAAAGACTTCTTTTTGTTTGACTTTTTTATTTTGTATTTTATAATACTTTTACATAAATTATTTATGTAAAAAATAAAAAAGGAGTTTTTTATGCCTAAATATAATAATGATTATTATGGTTATAAAGTAAAAAGTGTTAATTTTGGAAGAGTTGTTTTATCAAAAAAAGATGCTCATAATGGAGAAAGTACTAGTAATATGTCTGTAAAAGACTATTTTGATAAATTCAATAAGAAACCAGTTCCTGGAGAACTTGTGGTTCAAAATTGACATAAAAGCAGAAAGTATAATTTTTCTGCTTTTATTTTTTGTAAAAAATATTGCAAAAATTATAAAAGATATATAATAGTAATTGTTATTCGTTTACCAAAACGAGGATTTGCTGATAGGCAAGTTCTCGTTTTGTTTTGAAATGTATAAATATAATTTAAAATAAAATAAATATGTTAGATATAAAACAAATAAAACAAGCAGTTAATCTTATATCAAAAGAAAAAAACATAGCTCCTGAAAAACTTATCGAAATAATAGAAGCAGCAATAAAAACTGCATATAAAAAAGATTATTGAAACAAAGATGAGGAAGTTATAGTAAAAATAGACTTAGAAGATGAGTCTTTAGAAATAAGTGTAGAAAAAACAGTAGTAAAAGAAGTTACAAATCCAGCACTTGAAATAAGTTTTGAGGATTTATGAGAAGATGCTGAGTCATTTGAAGAATGAGATGTTGTTGAGCTTGATGTTACAGAAGAAATACAAAATAGTGAATCAGCAGAAAGTTTTGGTAGAATTGCATCACAAGCTGCAAGACAAGTTATAATTCAAAAAATAGGTGATAGTGAAAAAGAAAAAATATATGAATTATTTGAGTGAAAACAATGAGATGTTGTAAATGTAAAAATAGAATTAGTAGAATGAAATAAAGTTATATTTGATTATCAATGAACTCAAATAATTTTACCAAAGTCTGAACAAGTTACTAGAGATAATTATGTTGCTTGATCTAGATTTTATCTTTATGTAGCAGAAGTTTCAAAGTCAGAAACATGATCTCCAAAAGTTATTTTGTCTAGAAAAAGACCTGAATTAGTTTCAGCTATTTTTGAAGAAACTGTTCCTGAAATAGGAGAAGGAGTTATATCAATAGATAAAATAGTTAGAAATCCATGAATAAAAACAAAATTACTTGTTTCTTCTAATTATGATGAAATAGACCCTGTTGGTACTCTAATTGGTCAAAGATGAATAAGAGTAAAAAATGTAATGGATGAACTAGGTTGAGAAAAAATAGATATAATACCTAATATGTGAGATATTTCTGAAATAATCAAAAAATCTCTATCTCCAGCAGAAGTTATAAAAGTAGAAGCTGATGAAGAAAATGAAACTGCTATAGCTTATATACAGCCATGAGAAAGAGCAAAAGCTGTTTGAAAAAATTGATTAAATGTAAATCTAGCATCAAAACTTACATGATTTAAAATATCTATAGAAGATATAGAAACAAAATAAGAGCCTTTTAAAAAGGTTCTTTTTTGTTTTTTATTTGAAAAAACAGATATTATTTTTATAATAAATATTAGTTAAAACTTAATAATATCATTTTTTATGAAAGTATTATTTTTAAAACATGTAGTAAATGTCTGAAAACCTTGAGAAATAAAGGAAGTAAAACCATGATATGCTGCAAATATGTTGTTTCCCAAAGGTTATGCTATTGAGCTTACTCCTCAGGCAGAAAAACAACATAAAGAAAAGCTAAAAAAAGAACAAAGACACAAAACAGATTTGATTGAAAATAGACATAATATATCAGAGCAACTCAATTGAAAAACTTTGGACTTTTATCTGAAAACTCATGAGAACTGAAAAGTTTATTGATGAATATGAGAAAAAGATGTTATTGATGTAATAAAAAGAAAATATAAAATAGAACTGACAAAAAAACATATTGATTTGACAGACGGTCATATCAAAAAACTGTGAGAACATCAAATATTTATAAAATTATGAAAGGATGCTATAGCAAAATTAAAAATAATAGTTAACCAAGATTCTAATTAATGTATTTAGGAATAGATTTATGAGATAAAAGGTGTTGATTAGCTGTTTATGTTGAATGAGTGGTTATTCCAAAAGAAATAGTCAATAGGGTAGCATTGGTAGATACTTTAAAAAAATATGTTAGTATTTATAATATTTGAGTAATTGTAGTTGGCTTGCCTTATGATTTGTATAACAATGATACAAGACAACTTGATAAAACAAAAAAATTTATTCAAAAACTAGAAAAAATATTTCCAAAATTAAAAATAGATTCTATTGATGAAAGATTTACATCATTTGAAGCTGATATGATACTTGAACAAATTTGAGTTAATAATAAAAATTCAAAAAAAGATGATATATCTGCTGCATTGATACTAGAATCTTACTTAAAAAACAAATAAATTTTTGACATAAAATTGTAAATATGGTTAAATATTTATAATAATTGTTAAATAACTTATAACTAAAACTTTATGAAAAATTTAAAAGCTATAACTAGTATTATAACTCTATGAGTTTTTATATTTAGTGCTACTGCTAATGCAGCTGATCTTGAATCTATACAAGTTGAAAATGATAAAAATATAAACTTAGTAGCTTGAGAAGAAGTTATTTTTGATGACTGATCAGATTTTTGAGAAGTCAGAGTAATAAAAGATATAGAAATAACTTATTCACAAATTGATACTCAAGATCCAACTAAAGTTTTATTAAATTTATGACAAAATTTAAAAGCTGGAGAAGGTTATAACTTATTATGAGCTTATTGAGCTGAGTGAGATATGGATTTTTCTGTAACTGATGAAATTGTTTGAGAAATAGCAAATTTAGCTTATGATGAATCATCTAAATCAATAGAAAAAATAAATATATTAGATCCAAAAACTATAGAAATATATTATAACTATGAGGTAGATTCACAAATACTTGAATACAAAATTTTATCAGAATTAGCTATTAGCTCTTTTTCTTCTGATTCAAATAATGTTATAGAGGTAGATTTAATTGATAGATTAGAAAAATCTACTAATTATATGATTATGTTATCTGATTTTGTTGATATTGATTGAAATGATATATCATTTGAAGAATATTTATATGATTTTGAAACTTCAAGTAGTTTAATAAAAACAGAAAGTGAAGATAAAAAAGAAGATTCTGCTAACACAGAAGAAAAAGAAGATGAATTGACTCAAATCGAAAAATTGTCTCTTAATGCTGCAGAAACACCAGAAGCTTGAGCCGCTACATGGTTTATAATATTATTAACTTTTGTTACTTCTAGTGCATATTTTTTAAGAAATAAATTTATTAAATAATTATATTAAATAATTATATATAAAAGAACTATTTTTATTTAAAAATAGTTCTTTTAATTTTGTTATTTTTATTTAATTATAGTATAATTTTATTAGAATATTTAAATTATAAAAATGACTATTATATGCATAAATTTATAAGACCTGAACATACAATAAAAGATCAATTATTACAAATTATGATTGATAATAATTGAAGTGATATGTATATTACTGCCTGAGCCCATCCTTCTATAAAAATATGATGAGATATTATAAGAATAGATGAATGAGTTGACCCATTTACATGGAAAGATACTATGGAATTTGCACAATCTATAATAACAGAAGAACAACATGATCAACTTGTTAAAACTAGAAACTTGGATTTCTCTTTTACTTTTTGAGACAGAAGATTTAGGGCAAATGTTTCTTTCCAATTGTCTAACTATATGATAGTATTGAGACTTCTTACATCAGATATACCAAATATTGATGATTTGTGACTTACTGATATATATAAAGAAGTAACAAAAAAATGACAATGATTAATATTGGTCACATGACCTACTTGATCTGGTAAAACTACTACACTAGCTGCTATGGTAGATTATATCAATAGAAACTATAACAAGCATATTATAACTATAGAGGATCCTATTGAATATGTTCATACACATAAAAGGTCTATTATTGAGCATAAAGAAATATGAAGAGATGTTTTTTGATATAAAGAAGCTCTTATGTGAGCAATGAGACAAAATCCTGATGTTATAATGTTCTGAGAGATGAGAAATCAAGAAGAAATGGAAATGGCTCTTAGGCTTGCAGAAACATGACATGTAGTCTTTTCAACACTGCATACTAGAAGTGCATATCAAACAATTACAAGAATATTAGATAGTTTTTCTTGAGAAGACAAAAAACAAGTTAGATTGCAATTAGCTGATTCACTTATTGCTGTTTTTTCTCAAAGGTTATTAAAAACTGTTGATGGTACATGACTAGCTTTGGTTAAAGAGATACTTGTTAAAAACTCAGCTATTTCTAATCTTATAAGAGAAAATGATTTACATCAAATACCATCTGTTATACAAATGTGAGTTAGGGAATGAATGCAATTGTTAGAAACAGATATTATATCTCATATACATAAATGACTTATATGAGAGGATGAATGATTAAAATACTCTAATAATCCAAAGCTTATAAAAGAAGCTCTTTTATAACTAATAAAAAAGTAAATGATAACTATTTCATTTACTTTTTTATATTTATGATTTGTTAATAAAAAAACTCAAAACTATTAAGTTTTGAGTTTTTAGATAATATTTTATTTTTAAATATTATTAGTAAAGGTTTGCATCAGTACCAGTTATTGTAGCACCATCAGTTAATGGAGTAGCAGTATCATCACCTGAAGCAGCAGTAAATAAACCAGCATCATCTCAAGCTGAAGTATTAACAGGGTAATAGTTACCTAGTATTCTAGCAGATTTAGTACCTTCAACAACTAATTGACCAGCTACTTGGTATCCACCAAAACCATTAACAGCTACAGCTGACATTAAGTAATCAGCATCATTACTATTTGGATCTTTGAAGTCTTCACTACCTTGACCAATAGCAGCTAAATTTACATTACCAACTAAATAAGAAGAACCAGTTGCAGTTTGACCTGAACCAACAGTAGCACCTCCAGTAATTTCATTATCAGGAGCTGAACCAGTAACCATATCTAAAAGGTTAGTACCATTTCTAGCAGCATCAGTTTCTATAGCAGTTACTAAGTTTCTTAAATCAGAAGTAACTTTTGAGTTTCTAGCTTCTTGACTATAACCTTGTAAAGAGATAAAAGCAATAGTACCAAGTATAGCTAATATAGTAATAACTACTATTAACTCAACCAATGTAAAGGCTCTTTTTGTATTTCTCATTTTATATATAATTAAGAAATAAAATACAAAAATAAATTTTTAAGTTTATTGTCTCTTCTAAATAAGACACAGTTAGTTTACACTTTTATCGATATTAAATCAAGTATTTTTTTATATTTTACTAGACTAAATAATATATATTATTCTAATAATATTTTATAAAATATTATTAGAATAAATCCAGTCCATTTATTTGTTATATTCATTGAGCAATTTTTCACATTTCAAAGAAAGGTAGCATTATTGCTATAACTATAGTACCAACTAGGGCTCAAACTATTACTATAATAATTGGTTCCATCATACTTGAAAGGTTTCATATAAATCTTTTTAGTTCTCACTTATAATTATTTCATATCTTTTTTAGAGAGTTAGATATACTTCATGTTTCTTCTCAAGTATTTACAACATATGCAAACTCTTCTGGAAAAAGCTTATTAAGATAAACTGATTCTTCATAGTCTAGATTCAAACCTAATGATTTTGATATTGTTAATCATACTTCTACTTCATTTTTTACTCTTATTAATTCTTTTTTGTAAGCAAGGTTTGGAACAACATTACTTGATGTTTTAAGTGATTCTAATAGTAAGACTCAAGAATCAAGTAGTAGAGTAAATGATTTGATAAAATATATTATATTAGACTTTTGTACTATATAACCAAATATAGGTAATTTTATCATTAATATTGCCATTGCATTTTTACCAAAATATGTTGAATTAAATATCTTCATAAATATAGCAAATCAAATAATTCATCATATTATCATAATCCGATCATTTATCAAAAAGTTTGATATGTTTACCACAAATTGAGTTAATGCAGGTAATTCAGCTCAGGCTTTACCAAATGATTCTGTAATTCTTGGTACGATAAATAACATCATAAATGTCACCATTGATATAGTTAATATTATCAATATTAATGGATATATCATTGCTCATTTTACTTTTCATTTTAGTTCTATATTTTCTAATAGGTTTTCATCTAATTCATCTAATATTTTTCATAATTGTCATGTTTTTTCTCAAACATTTATCAATGCTACAGTCAAAGGATCAAATACTTTAGGGTATTGTATCATTGTTTCATATATTGTTATACCATGATCAATGTTTTCCCTTATTTCAATTGTGATTTTTTTAAGATATGGATTTTTTATTTGTTTTACAAGTATTCATAATGCTCATTTTATATCAATTCATGAATTCAATAAAATAGAAAATTTGTTTATAAAGCGCCATACCTCAACTTTTTTTACACTATTAAATAGGTTGATTTCTATATTTTTTCAACCTAGTTTTGACAGATTATTTCATTTATATTTTGCTCTTTTAGCATCTTCTAATAGCTTTAAAAATTTTCTATTATCAAAATTTCAATAGCTATCGTAGAATTTTTGTCAAAATCCAAACATTTTTATTATTTATTTAATTATATATTTCAATCTTTTGAAATTACGTTTTCTACTTCTCTTATCACAGTTGAATAATCTCATTTTTTATACAAATTTAACAAAACATTATATTTTGTTTCCATTTTTTTGTTTTTTTGCTTTATTGAATATTTTTTTTCATTTTCAATTGCTTTTTTTAGATAAAAGTTGATTTTTTTATGTATATATCATTCTTTTATATATCTTATACATTCTTGTTTTAGTTTTAATGTTTCTCAAGTATAGTATAAGCTTTCTAAATTTTTTATTATTCTTTTTAATTCTTTTTTTCTTTTTATATCTTCTATTTCTTTTTTTATTTGATTTTTAGTTTTTCATTTTATTTGTTTTATTTCTTCTCTTGCCAATCATTCTTTTTTTCATATTTCGTATACTTCATCTTTGTTTATATTGTCTTTTAAGAAATCTCTTTTTAAAACTACTATTGTAACATCATCAATAAAATTTGTTCATCATGTGAATAATTTTAAATCATTCATTAAGTATTCATATACTTTTTTTGTACTTCATTCATTTTCAGAAACTAATCAAAAATTTTCCATCAATTTTTCAATTCAATATTTTTTTCAATCAATATTTTTAGTTTCTATTATTCAGTCACTATATCATAATAAAATATCTCAATCATCCATTTCTATATCTTTGATTTTGATTTCATTTTCATTTTTGATAATTCTTATACCTGCTGCTAATCATCAAGTTATAAGTTTTTCAACTTTATTTGTCTTTCTTCTATAAATCAAAAGAGGTTCGTGTCACATTCATACAAATGATATATTTTTTGATTTTTTGTCTATTTCAAAAAATACTCATGTAATAAAGTTTCTTGATTGCAAGTCTTGTTTTAAACCATTATTTATATTAAAAATAGCTTTTTTTATATTTTCTTTTATGTTTTCTCTAAAAAGTTTACTAAGTAATGTTATTATAAATCAAGCCTTTATTCAGTGTCATGTTGCATCTCATATAAATAATCTATATTTGTTTGTTATTTCTTCTATTCAAAAAGTATCACCAGATATTTTGTCTGCTCATAATATTTTTCAATACAAATCATATCATAATATATCTTTTCTTTTTATTTCTTTAGTTAATCAACTATGTATATTTTGTAACCTTTTTTCTAATACTTCGTTATTTACTTTATCACTTTCTTCTAATAGGATATTAACCTCATCCATTAACTTTTTTCTCTTTATTCATTCTTTTATTCTATAATAAAGTCATAGTTTTTTAAAAATAGATTTTTCATTTTTATTTTCCTTTTTTTCATTATTTTTGTCAAAAATTTTTGATGTTTCTCAAATCAAACTCATCGCTTCATCTCTAGTTGTTCTTTTTATCTTTTCTTTTTCTAATTTTCTTTGTCTTTCAGATAAATATTTTATTTTTGCTTTTTTTGAATTATAAAACTTTATTACCTTTACATCATCTTTATTTTCTTCCAAAAATATTTGTAATAGTCTAGTAGCTTCTGTGTACTTTTTCTTTCAGATTAATTCATTAATTTTTGATTTTATTTTTTTGAATCTTACTTTAAGTCTATCTTTTCTTTGTTTTTCAATATATTCTTTTTCATATTTGTCTATTTTTTTTCTGAGATTGTTTATTATTTTTTCGTTTCTTTTGAATATATCTTTTGCTTTTTCTACTATTCTTGCATTTTTTTCTTTATTTTTTTCATCTCAGTTTTCAAGTTTTTCTACTGTTTTGTATAATGATTTTTTTTCTTTAAAATATATTTCTTCTAATCAATTTCTTGCATTTTTCCAATCAGAAATAGCGATATAGACATTTATTGCCTCTATCGCTGAATCAAACGCTTTGATTTTTTCTGTATCAATCTTTTTCTTTTTCTTTAGAAATTTGAACATATTTTTTTTATATTAATTTAAATGCTTCTTCTATTGTTGTTTCTCATAGAATAGCTTTTATTAGTGCGTCTTGTACTATTGTAACCATTCCATTTTTTACTGCTTCTTTTCTCATAACATTGGCACTTTCTTTTTCTAATATCATTGGTTCTAAGTAATCTCAAACTATCAATACTTCATGTATTCAAAGTCTTCATTTATATCATGAATAATTACATTGTTCACATCATTCTCATTTATAAAAAACTGCTGAATCTAAATCTTCTTTTGTTAATATATCACTTAAGTTTTCATTTACTTTTTTCTTTTCATATTCATTTAATTTGTGTTCTTTTTTACAGTTTTTACATATTTTTTTTCATAGTCTTTGACTTATTACCATTTTCATGGCAGATGCTAATAAGAATGGTTCTACACCCATATTTATCAATCTTTGTACAGTTCAAGTTGCTGAATTGGTATGTATTGTTGATAAAACCAAGTGACCTGTAAGAGCAGCTTCTACTGCTAATATAGCTGTTTCCTTGTCTCTTATTTCTCAGACCATTATAATATCTGGATCTTGTCTAACTAGTGATCTTAGTCATGTTGAAAACGAGTATCATATTTCGGGTTTAACTTGAGATTGATTTACAAATTCTATATCATATTCAATAGGATCTTCTAGAGTAGATATATTATATTCAAGTGGATTAAAGTTTTTTAATATACCAAACAATGTTGTAGATTTTCAAGAACCTGTAGGTCAAGCTACCAATATTATTCAATATTTACTTTTTAATGACTCTTTTACTTTTTCTAGATTTACATCAATAAGTCATAATGCTTCAATATTTGTTAAACTTTCATCTTGCTTTAGTATTCTCATTACTACCTTTTCTCAATAGTTTGTAGGTAGGGTAGAGAGTCTGATATCTATATTTTTATTTTCTTTTTCATATTGAAACACTATTTTTCAGTCTTGAGGTTTTTTATTTTCATCAATTTTTATTTTTGACAATACTTTTAACCTTGTAACAATAGCTGAAGTATTTTCATTCGATATTTTGTCTTTAATAAAAAAACTACCATCAATACGATATCTAACTATTATAAAATCCTCATTAGGTTCTATATGTATATCCGATGCTCACATATCTATTGCATCATTAAAAATCCTATTTATATATGATACAATATCTCATAGATTTTCTTTTGTTTTTAACTCTTCTAAATTTTTTGTTAATCACATAATAATTTGTAACTAAATAATTTGATATTATATTAACATATTTTTTTCTAAAATTACTAAATTTTAGATTGACTATTTGTAATTTTTTTTGATAGTTCATAAAAAAAGATAAAACTATAAAAATAGTCTTATCTAATTTATTTTGTTTAGTATTTTATCTTTTACCTTATCTTCAATAATTTGTTTTATTTCTTCTTCTGTAAAATTATTTTCTTGTACTTGATTTTCTTCATTATTTGAAATACCTGTATCATCTGTAATTACTCATGAATTTGAGTTATTTTTATTATCACCTTGTTTATTATTATCGTTATTTTGTTTGTTTTTATTAATAAATAATGAATCTGTAAAAGATTGAGTATCTATCTTAAATTTTTGAATGTCTGTTTTTATATTTATTACTACAATAGTTGTTATTAAAAAAATTCATAATATACTATAAAAGTATCTTGCTATTTTTTTTGTTTTTTTATCTAGTTTTATTACATCTTTTTTTTCAGATTTATTTATTTCTTCTTCAAGTCATGATATATAGTTTTCAAATAAATCTTTTTTTTCTTCTTTTTTATTTTCCCCATTAATATTTTCTTTTGTTTGATATTTTTGATTATTGTCTATATTTTTTGTGTTTTCTTGTTTACTTTGTGTATTGTTTTCATTTTGATTTATTTGCTTTTTATTTTCACTATTTTCATTGCTTTCATTATTTGCAGGTTTTTTCATACTACTCAAATCTAGCTTTATTTTTGGTCTTTGCTCTGTATCGCTAGAATTATTTTCGCTTGTATTGCTATTTTGGCTATTTTTTTGTTGAGAAGATTGCTTGTCACTGTTTTTTTCTAAGTCAGTATCTTTTTCATCAAGCATGTTTTTTATATTTATCTTCATTTTGTTTTTATTAATATTTAATAAATTACTATTTATATAATAATAATATATTTTAAAAACAAAATCAAATATATAGAAAAAGAGTTTATTTTTTATAAATTTTAGTTATTATAATTAAAATAATTATTATATTAAATAAATAAAAAAATGATAAAAGTTCAACCTATTTCTTGATTTCAAGACAATTTACCAGAATACCAATTAATAGAAGAAAAATACAAAGATATTATCAAAAAAAATTATAGTTTATCTTGATTTACTCCAATTGATACTCCTGTTTTAGAAAGATTGGATGTATTATTATCTAAATGAGCAGATGATAATGAAATTTATGCTATTCATAGGGTAAATTGAGAAGAATGAGATGACAAATGATTGGGACTTAGGTTTGATCTCACAGTTCCTTTAGCTCGTTATGTAGCTATGTATGAGTGAGAATTGACTTTTCCTTTCAAAAGACAGCATATTTCTAGGGTTTATAGGGGAGAGAGACCTCAAAAGTGAAGGTATAGAGAATTTTATCAAGCTGATATAGATATTATATGAAATGGTAAATTATCACTTTTTGCTGATGTTGAAATATTAACAACTATATATAATTCATTGAAAGAATTAGATTTTTGAGAATTTGTTATAAATATCAATAATAAAAAATTTTTGGAATGATTTCTAGAAACTTTGGAAATATCAGATATTGTTTGAACAATATCAATAATTGATAAAAAAGATAAATTAAGAAAAGATAAATTACAAGAACTATTTATTTGAATATGATTAAATGATTCACAAATATCATCAATTTTTGAATTTATTTCTAATTGAGAGGAAAAAAATAGTGAAGATTTATTAAAAATTTATTCACAATTTTCTAACGAATTGTTAAAAACATGATTAAAAGAATTAGAATTTGTATATAATAGTTTATTGGATTTATGAATTGATACAAAATATATTAAAATAAATCCTTCTATATCTAGATGACTTAACTATTATACAGGAACAGTTTTTGAAACATTTATTACATGAGAAGAAAAACTTTGAAGTATTAGTTCTTGAGGTAGATATGAAAACCTAGCAAGTAATTTTACAAAAAATAAATATCCGGGAGTTGGAGGTAGTATATGACTAACTAGGTTATTATCTGTGCTTAATAATTTGTCAAAAATACAAGCTTATACTAAAACAACTTCCAAAGTCATGATAGTTAATATGTGAGAACAAAATCTATCTAATAATTTGAATATATTAAAAACTCTTAGAACTAATAATATTAATAGTGAAATTTATTTGGACTCAAATACTAAAATTCAAAAACAATTAAAATATGCAAACAACAAAAATATAAAATATGTTCTTATTTGTTGAGAAGAAGAATATAGTAACTGAATAGCTCAGTTAAAAAACTTACAAGTTGGTGAGCAAAAAGAAATAAAAATACAAGATTTGATAAATTATATTGATTAGTTTAGTAATATTATTTACTATTTTTATTTACTTTACAAAAGCCAAAATATAAATAAAATGCCAACACATATATTAATTAACAATAATAATTTTTTAAAATGGACCCCCTACTCATATTGCTATTTATAGTACTTTTTATGTTTTCAGCTTTTTTTTCTTGAACAGAGCTGGCTTTGATGAGCTTGGCTGAGCATAAAATAGATAGTTTAGTAAAACACAAAAAATATTGATCAAAATCATTAAGAAAGATAAAAGAAAATAATGATAGATTACTTATAACTATTTTGATTTGAAACAATTTAGTTAATACTTTTACAGCATCATTAGCTACTTCTATTGCTATATGAATAGCAAAAAATTCATGATTTGGTATAGCTGAAGCTACTGCAATATGAATATCAACTTGAGTTATAACATTTTTATTATTGCTTTTTTGAGAGATTATACCAAAAAGTATAGCAACTAAAAATGCTGCTAGTATATCTTTGTTAGTTGCTCCTATATATAAAGTATTGATGTTCTTGCTTTTTCCAGTTATTGTTTTTATGGAACTATTAATAAAAGTTTTTTCATGAACTCAAAAAGTTCAAATGATAACTGATGAAGAAATAGAATCATTTATAGATATGTGAAAGCAATCTGGTTGACTAGATGATAATGAACATACAAAAATAAAATCTATATTACAATTTGATGAAACAACTGTAGAAGAAATAATGACTCCTAGAGTAAAGATAGATGCTATAAGTGACGATTCTACTGTAGAAGAAGCTATATTATACTATTTAGATCATACTCATACTAGGTTACCTGTTTATACAGAAACAATTGATAAAATAGATTATTTTGTTACTGGTAAAGATTTGATTAGAGAATATAAAAGTGGTAATACTCAAAGACTGATAAAAGACTTAAAACTTAGAAAAGTTTTAAAGGTTCCATCAAATCAATCTATTTCTAGACTGTTTGATACATTTCAAAGTTCATACAAAGTTATAGCTATACTTATAGATGAGTATGGTTGAGTTTCATGACTTGTTACTATAGAAGATATAATAGAACAAGTATTTTGAGAAATAAGAGATGAAACTGATAGAAAAAGTGAAGAATTTGTAGAAGTATGAAATGAAGAATACAGAGTAGAAAGTGATGTTTTGATAGAAGATATATTAGAAAAATATGACTTATTATTAGAAGATATAGGTCTTGATTCTAAAGAATATGACTGAGAAACTTTAAGTTATGTAATAACTCATGTATTGGATGGTTTTCCTTCTAGTTGACAAAAAGTTAGATTTGATATAGTAAAAGAATACGATGATCAAGAAGATTACAAGAGAGAAATAATATTCAAGGTTAATGACATAGATAATGCAAAAATATGAAAAGTAGATGTAAAACTTATAAAAAAAGAACTAAATGATTAATCATTTAGTTCTTTTTTTATTTTTTTTCTAATATCGTTATTATGAAATTTTAATATATTATCATTTATTATAATTCAATATGGCTTTCATATTTTATTATATGTATTGTGTGTTTTTTTTATAAATATTTTTTTAGTAATATTATCTAAAAATTTGATTGTATTATTTGTTTCTTTTTTTTCTCAATAGTATTTTATATGTTTTTTGTTATTTAATATATCATTTTTGTGTTTTCAAAAATCTGCCCATGATTTATTACTATTTATAAAGTTATCATATGTTTTGTTGTTATCCAGTATAGGCTTCATTGTCAAAATCCAATAATACAAATATATATCATTATCTATTTTCCAGTTACCAAAATCTAGTCATGACTCACTAACAAAAAAACTAAGACAAAATTTTCAAGCATGTTTGTTTTTTGTTTTTCTGACTCATAATATAGCAAAAATACTTGTTATTATTATTCTATTTAACCACATAGTGTTATCTTTTGTAACTATAAATAAATCTATATCACTAGAATTTTTTGCATTATTCATCGCTATACTATTTCATACTCATATCATAAGTAATCATGGAATCCATTTTATATATTTTGTATATTTATATGTTTTATTTATAAGTTTTTTTTCTATCTTTCATTGATAGTTTTTGGCTCACAAAAATTTTTTTAATTTTTCTAGTTCATTATTATCAAAAAATTGTTTCATTATTTGTATATTATTATTATACTAACTAATAAATAATAACTTTTTAATATAAAAAGCAAGAAAATGAAGTATTTATGTGTAGAATGTAATTATATATATGATGAATCACTTTGAGATCCATCAGAGTGAATAGAGTCATGAACAAAAATAGAAGATTTTATAAAATGTCCTGTATGTGATGAGTATGACAGTTTTCATCATATAAATGAAGAAGTAATCTATATAGATGATAATACATTTGATAGGATTGAGTTAGAACATGATATACAAGTTAATAATGATAATTATTCAGTAGAAGTTACTATATGAAATAACCAGCATCCAATGACTAGTGATCATAGAATTACTTGGGTTTGATTATATGATGAATATTCTGATATAGTAGATGAGAAGTTTTTGTGAGTTGATGACGATAGTGTAGTAGTTTTTGATAATTATGATTTGGATCAATTTGAAGTTAGAGTTAAATGTAGTCAGCATAAATTATTTGCAAAAAAGTTTAATATTTAATATTTGATTTTTAAGTTTATTTATAGTAAAATTAGATATATTAAAACTAGTAAAAAAATATGAACAAAGTAGTCTTAGAAATACTAGTAGACAAAAATAATGCAAAATGACCATGAGTTTTTGAGCATATTTTGATTATACTTCATAGAGTTTTTGAAGATTATTCCAAAAAACTTTACAAAAAATCTGGTTCTCAAGCTAGTTTTTCTTTTGAAATAACTAAGGTTTGAAACAGGATCAGGTTTTTTGTTGTGTGTCCAAAAAAATATTCTAATTTTCTTTCTAATCAAATCTATGCTCACTATAATGATGTAGAAATTTTTGAAGTAGGTGACTATATGAAAAATATACCAGATTCAAAAATAAATATATGAAAAGTATGATTGAAAAAACACCATTATTTTCCTATAAAAAGTTTTACTGAATTACAAGAAGAGGCTAGTCATGATATGGTAGATCCTTTTTCAAGTATAACTTCTGCTTTATCAAAAACATGAAAATATACATTAAATACTTTTCAAATAAATTTTACACCTACAAAAGATGATGATTGGAAAAAAAATAGTGATAAGATCACATCTATTATATTATCTAGTTATCCAACTTTTGTAAAAAAAGTCTTACTTAGTGATAAGTATATATTTTTTAAAATATTATTTTTTCCATTTTATTTTATAATTTGGTTTTTGAAAGTTATAAACAAAAAACAAGATGATGAATCATGAAAAGTAGTAAACAATGAAAAAGAATCTGTTTCTAGTTTCATAGAAAACAAATTAACACTTTCATGATATTCAAGCTCTATAAATATAATACATGCATGAGATGATAGGGTAGAGTCAAAATGAACAATAAGAGAAATATTTTCTACATTATCTGTTTATTCTTATTTTTGATTAAATTCTTTTGAGTTATCATGAATATACAATGATGAAGAAACTATATACAAGGCAAAAAATAGACTAGTAGATAAAAAATGACTAATACTTACAACAAATGAATTATCTTGACTAGTTCATCTTCCTACTAGTTATGTTAAAACTCCTCAAATAAATTGGGTTTCTGCTCGTGCATTTGAACCACCATCTAACCTTCCTATAATTGATCCTGATCTTACAGATAATATAGTTCCTGAAACAGATCTAACTCCTATTTGAAAAACCAATTTTAGATGAACAAATATGAGTTTTGGGATTTGACCAAACGATAGAAGAAGACATATGTATGTTTTGTGAAAAACAGGTATGTGAAAATCTACTCTTTTGGAAAATATGATAATAGATGACATTAGGAAATGAAGATGAGTAGCTGTTATTGATCCTCATGGAGATTTAGCTGAATCTGTAATATGACATATACCAAAAAGTAGAACAAATCAGACTATTATTTTTGATCCAAGTGATACTTCTTGGCCTATCGCATTTAATATGCTAGAAAATATAAATCCAGAACTTAGACCATTAGTTGCATCTTGACTTGTTTGAATATTTAAAAAAATATTCTGAGATAGTTGGTGACCTAGGCTAGAATATATTCTTAGAAATACAATTTTAGCACTTTTAGAATACCCAAATACTACCCTTATATCTATACCTCTTATGCTAACTAGTGAAGTTTATAGAAACAAGGTAGTAAATAAAATAAAAGACCCAGTTGTTAAAAAATTCTGGACTTGAGAATTTGCAAAAATGGCTCCAAATCAAAGAAATGAAGCTGTTTGACCTATATTAAATAAAGTATGACAATTTTTATCTAGTTCTATACTTAGAAATGTTTTATGACAACCAAAAAATAGTTTCAATATAAGATGGGCCATGGACAATAAAAAGATTATTATAGTTAATCTTTCTAAGTGAAAAATATGAGAAGATGCTTCTGCTTTACTTTGATCTATGCTTGTAACAAAATTTCAAATTGATGCAATGAGTAGATCAGATACTCCTGAATCACAAAGGCAAGACTTTTACTTATATGTAGATGAATTTCAAAACTTTGCAACTGATAGTTTTGCTACTATTCTTAGTGAGGCTAGAAAATATAAATTAAATCTTGTTATGGCAAATCAATATATTGATCAAATGCAAGAATCTGTAAGATGAGCTGTATTTGGTAATGTATGATCTGTTCTTAGCTTTCAAGTAGGTTATCATGATGCTAATATATTAAAAGAAGTATTAGCATGAGATATAAAAGAAGATGATCTAATGAATCTAAAAAAATATAATATATATATAAAGCAGCTAATTGATTGAATGCCTTCTTGAGTTTTTTCTGCTTCAACATTTGCTCCAAATGTAAAAAATGAAGAAGCATTTTCTACAAGGTATAAAAAAATATTAAATGTTTCTCGTGAAAAATATTGTAAATCAAAAGAAAATGTAGAATCAAAAATTTATTCATCTATAGATGATATAGACAAACAAGAATCTGCATGGGAAAAGAAAAAACAAGAATACAAAGAAGCTAAGAAAAAAAATAAATAAAAAAGAGATTTTTTAAAAATCTCTTTTTTATTTATCTAGTAATAATATTTTTTGTTTTTTGAAAATATCATCTAGCTAATTCAAAGTTTCTGTTGCTAGCTGTTAGTAATTCTTTGTAATTAGATCTTTCTCCTAAATATTCATAATAAAAATATCTATTTATATGATATATAAATCTATTGTAACTTGTTACCACTCAGTTCATTTTATTATAACTTAATTTATCATTTCTGTATAATCTAGTTACTTCTCATCTCAATAATCAGTCTAAATAAACGAAATCATTTAACATTTTTGTTTTTGAATAACTGTTAAATTGATATGTATTTATTGTTTTAAGATTTAGTTTTTTATCTTCTAAATGATAATTTAAATCTAATACTTTTTCTATTGATAAATTATTGGCATAAGTATTATTTGCTATTGAAAAAAAGATAAAAAAAGATAGAATGATAGCTGTAATTTTTCTCATATAAAAAATGAAGTTAGTTTGTAATTATTTAATAATTTATAACCAAAAACAATAAAATGTCAAACAATTATTATGATATATTAGGAGTTTCAAAAAATGCATCTCAAGATGAAATAAAAAAAGCATATAGAAAAAAAGCAATGGAATATCATCCAGATAGAAACAAAAATAATCCAGAGGCTGAAAAAATGTTTAAAAAGGTATGAGAAGCTTATGATACTTTATGAGATGAACAAAAGAAAAAACAATATGATATGTTTTGATCTAGTTCTTGAAACCCTTTTTGATGATGATCTTATTGATGATGAAACCCATTTTGATGATCTGCTTGAGCTTGATGATTTTCATGATTTGAAGATATTTTTTGAGGTATGTGATGATCAAGTAGATCTTCTAATAATTGATTTGAATTCAATTTTGAAGACTTATTTTGAGGTATGTGATGATCAAATATGTGATCGACAAGAACATATACTCAAAAAACACAAAAGGAAGAAAATCTAGATTTTGAAAAAACTTACGAAGTACCTATATTTGACTTGATATTAGGTTGTAAAATAGAAGTAAAATGAGTTTATTGACAAAAAGCAAAGGTAAAAATAGCTCCATGAACCAAGCCTTGAACAAAATTAAGAGTAAAATGATTTGGTAAAAAAGAGTCTGGTAAATCTGGAAATCTTATAGTAAAAATTGAAGCAATTATGCCAAAAAATATTAGTGATGTTGATAAAACAATGTTAGAAAGAATAAGAGAAAATGTAGGTTATTAATAAATATTTATAATAAACAATAATATGAAAATAAAAGCTTTTACTTTGGTTGAATTATTGGTGACTATATCTATAATATCAATATTATCTACTCTTTGATTTATAGCTTATAATAACTATGTCATAGATTCTAGAGATACAAATAGAGTGAGTCAGGTTCAAAATATATGAGATTGATTGGAATTTTCTCTTGCTAGAGAAGAAAGTATTGATATGCAAAATCCTTTAGTTATAACTATTGATTGAGAAAATTATTCTAAACAGTGAGAAATAAATGATAATATATTGAAAAAAATAAAATTTTTCTGAAGCTGAGAGGACCCTTCTACGAAAGAGCCATATATATTAAATCTAGCTACTAATAATAAAGATTATGATATATTATCTTTTTTGGAATCTGCTTCAAATGCTCCAAATCAATCAAATAAAGATAATTTTGTTTTAACTTCTGAATCTAAATTGGCTTATGTTTATTGAAAAAATAATACCTGAGTTTTTACTGATAGCAATTATATACCTCTAAACAAAAACAATTCTGGTACTATAAATATAGACTGTTGAGTTGATCAATGATACAAACTTATATTTAAATCAGGATTGGAATTATCTCCAATAACTAATCAAAGTATTAATAAAA